>CAZZYY010000017.1:0-27977 GCA_964658475.1 uncultured Candidatus Methylacidiphilales bacterium
GACAATCGGTGGGAAAGGGTGGAGCAGGCTTGGAAGCTGATCTTCCTCGGCGAAGGCACCTACACCGACAACGTGGTGCAGGCAGTGCACGACCAGTACGGCGTGAAGAAGACCGATGAGTTCATGCCGGCGTTTGTCTGTGTGAAGGAGCCGCGCCCGCTGATCGCCGACGGCGACGGCATTCTCTTCTTCAACTTCCGCGGCGATCGCGCGCGGCAGCTGAGCGAAGTGGTGCTGCACGCAGACTTCAAGGGCTTCGCGCGGTCCTATTTCCCGAAGGTGAGCTACCTGTGCCTGACGCAGTACGACGCGACCTTCCAGGCGCCCGTGATGTTTCCGCCGCAGACGATGGACAACCTGCTCGGCGAAGTCGTCGCCGCCGCCGGCCGACACCAGTTACGCATGGCGGAGACGGAGAAGTACCCGCACGTGACCTACTTTTTCAACGGGGGGATCGAGAAGGCGAACGCGAACGAGGACCGCGAGATGGCGCAATCACCCAAGGTAGCGACCTACGACCTTCAGCCGGAAATGAGCGCCCCGCAGCTCACCGATGAGGTGCTCAAGCGGCTCGACACCGGGATGTACGACCTGCTCATCCTCAATTTTGCGAACCCGGACATGGTCGGCCACACCGGCGTGCTGGAAGCGGCGATCAAGGCGGTGGAGACGATCGATGCGTGTCTGCAGCGCGTGGTGGAAAAGGTGCTCGCGCTCGGCGGCGCCTGTCTGATCACGGCCGATCACGGCAATTGCGAGCGGATGATCAACGAGGACGGCACGCCCAACACCGCGCACACGACAAACCTCGTTCAGTTCATCTACGCCGGCCCGAACCATGAGAAGGCGCAGCTGCACGACGGCATCCTGGCCGACGTCGCGCCGACGATCCTCGCGCTCATGGGCATCCCGCAGCCGGCGGAGATGACGGGGCATTCGCTGGTGACGTTTCGGAACTGACGACCAAATTAGCGAAATTCCCCAATGGGAGTCGGTTCTGATTGGAATGAGTCATTTGGTATTTAGCAATTTGGTCTGCCTTCCATGCTCATCGATACGCACGCGCATCTCGATTACCCGGACTTCGACCCGGACCGGGCGGAGGTGATCGCGCGCGCGGCGGAGGCGGGGGTGACGGAAATCATCTCCATCGGCACGAAGATCGCCTCGAGTACGCGGGCGGTGGAGTTGGCGGAGAATTTCCCGAACATTTGGGCGACCGTGGGCATTCACCCCTGCGATGCGGACGAGGCGCCGGACGACGCCGTGGCGCGGCTGCGCGAGCTGGCGCAGTCGCCCAGCGTGGTGGCGCTGGGCGAGATTGGGCTCGATTATCATCACCTGCCGGAAGACGCAGCGGCGATCGTCGCGAACAAGAAGCGGCAGGCCGAGTTGTTTACCGCGCAGCTCGATTTGGCGACGGAACTTGGGCTGAACGTGGTCATTCATCAGCGCGATTCCTGGGAAGATACGCTGGCCATTTTGCACGCCTACGCGGGCCGGGTGCGCGGGGTGTTCCACTGTTTCGGCGGCACGCCGGAGCAGGCGCGCGAGGTGATCGCGCTGGGCCATCTCGTGTCGTTCACCGGCGTCGTCACGTTCAAGAATGCGCGGCAGGTGCAGGCCACGGCGCAGGAGGTCGCGGCGGACAAGTTCATGGTCGAGACCGACTGCCCGTACCTCGCGCCCGCGCCCGATCGTGGCAAGCGTTGCGAACCCGCGCACACGCGCCGCGTGGCCGACAAGATCGCGGAACTGCGCGGCGCGCGCGTCGAGGAAATCGCCGAGCGTACGACGGCGACCGCTCGGGAGTTTTTTCAATTCGGGCGAAAAGGCCGAGCTGATTTTTGACGGAATTAACGGAAAGTTTTTAATCAGGCTCCGTCTGCCTTTCTTTAATTCCGTAAATTCCGTTAATTCCGTCAAAAATGCCCCTGCCGAACGAGCCTCGACAAGACCCCGAACGAAGGCATTTTGAACAAATGAAAGAGCTCGAGGAAGGCAGCGCGCTGGAGCTGGATTTTTCCAAGCTGCAGAAGGTGGCCCGGGCCGCATCGCCCGTTCTCCCGGTGGTGGTGCAGGACGCCGATTCGCGCGAGGTGCTGGTCGTGGCCTACGCGAATTGCGAGGCGCTGGAGCATTCCCTCAAGACGGGCACGGCGACCTTCTGGAGCACGTCGCGCAATGAGCTGTGGATCAAGGGCGCGACCTCCGGCGACACGCTTAAGCTCGTAGACGTGCGCGTGAACTGCGAGCAAAACTCGCTGCTCTACTTGGTGCGGATGGTCGGCGGCGGCGTTTGCCACACGAAGGATGCGGAGGGGAAGACACGACGGACGTGTTATTACCGCTCGCTGCGGGACGGGGAGTTGAGCTTTCTTGAGGGGATGAAGTAAGCGTTTGCTCGACCGGAATCGTTCCTCGTCTTCACCCGGGACGTGGTCAGGAAAATCCAGGAAGGCATTCCGGTCGCTGCGCTCCCTCCCGCGCTCGGAGAGCGCCGGCTACCACGGAGGGTTGTCGCTCGTCCGAAGGTACCCGTCGATCTTCAGGCAACGGACGATGAGAGAAGGCGCTTTCTTATAGAGTCCGTCGCCCGGAGGTCGACGGACTACCAAAAGGCGTTAGCGCAAAGCCGCGAGACTCTCAGTCGGTTCGCGACCAAATCTCGCCCCTACCCCCGCGCGATGAACCGGATCCCCTGCAGGGGGCTGTCGTAGAGCGCGCTGGGCTTGAGCGGCGCGCCGCCGTAGGTGAAGAAATGGTAGCCGCACTCCGTCAGCGTGTTCACGAACGCGCGCGGGGCGAGTTGGCGTTCCTCCAGGTAATTGAGGTGCAGCTCGATGAAGAGCTCGGGCCGGTGCTCGGCCAAAAACCCACGGGCGCCCTCGATGGCCTCGTACTCGTAGCTTTCGATATCGAGCTTGATGTAATCGGGAATGACGCCCAGCCGCGCGGAGGCTTCCGGGATGGTCTCCACGTTCACCTCGATCTTTTGCGGCGCGTCCCACATCGAATGGGCGAAGTGCTGCACCTGCACATAGCCGCCGCCGGGATCGACCAGCATCTCCAGCCTGGCGTGGGCCTTGCCGATGGCCACGGGCTCGATGCGCATGCGCGAGCCGAACTCGTTCAGGTCGCGGATGGCGGCGAGCCGCTTTTGCGAGATGGGCGAGGGCTCGAAGCTAAAGACCGCGTTGCCCGGCCGCGCGGCGCAGAAGATGGCGGAGATCAGCCCCGCATGAGCGCCGATGTCGAACAGCGTGCCGCCCCGCAGCGCGGCCGTGGCGATGCCGGAAAGCTCCGCGCGGCCTTCCTGCGTGTGGGTGTGGAAATCGAGCTCGCGCTCGCAATCGACCGGCGTGAAGAAGGCGTAATGCGCGCCGACCTGGCAGCGCAGGGAATGGGCGATGCGCTGGACCGTGAACGGGATGACCGGCCCGGCGTTCAGCCGCTCCTCGATGCGGTCGCGAATGCGATGCGCCAGCCAGCGGGGCACAAGGTTGTGCAGCAGGCGCTTGAAGAGGCGTTGCATCGTCCCCCGCTCTATCGGAACGGGCGGGCAAAAGCTTACCTGCCGTCGGCGCCGCGAAACACTTATCCCGAGATAAGGGTGCTGCCGCCTTGCAAATCCCCCCGCACCGGGCATTCGTAGGACGTGTCGCGCCCGGGACGATGAGGTTTCGCCGCGCGAATCACGCCCATGCGCCTCCACATCGTGCTCGCCCTGCTGACCGCGCTGGCGCTTTACCTCACCTTTCGCGGGACGCCCCGGCCCAAGTTCAGCTTTGCGGACGTGCAACTGCTGGCGCAAAAGCAGGCGGCGCAGAAGTTCAAGCCGCTGCCCGACGTGCTTCCGCCAGGCCTGAAAAAGCTCACGCCCGCGCAGGAGCTGGGCGTGTTCTGGAACGAACGCTACCGGCTCTGGCGCAACCGGGGGCTGCCCTTCCAGGTCGATTTCTACCCGCTGAGCAATGACCAGCACACCTCACCGCAGATCAACGTGATCGACCGGCACGGCGCACAGCCGCTGGCTTATTCGAACGGCTTTTTTCACTTCAACGTGCCGATCGATCCGCCGCTGCCCGCCGACGTGGGCTACGGCGGGTTCTACGTGCGCTATCCGCACATGGCGCCGAAGAGCGACCCCGCCTCGCCGCTGGACGGGTTCTTTTCCGTCAAGGGCGCGAGCTACTTTCGCGTGCTGGCGAGGAACCAGGTCTACGGCCTCTCCGCCCGGGCGCTGGCCATCAACACGATCACGGAAGGGCAGGAGGAATTTCCGCAGTTCACCGTCTGGTGGCTGCACCAGCCGACGCCGGGCGCGACCTCCTTCGTCCTCGATGCGCTGCTGGAAAGCGCCAGCGTTTCGGGCGCCTACGAATTTACCCTACGGCCGGGGGCGCAGACCTCTGTGGATGTCCACGCAACGCTCTTCTTCCGCAAGGCGGTGCCGAATCTGGGACTTGCGCCATTCTCCAGCATGTACGACTACGGCGAGAACGCGAAAAACCACTTCGGCAACACCTCGCACCCGGAGATTCACGATTCCGACGGCATCCTCATGAACACCGGCAAGGGCGAATGGACCTGGCGGCCACTCGAGCAATGGCCCTTCCGGCAGGTCTACAACTTTGCCGATGAGAATCCGCGCGGTTTCGGGCTGATCCAGCGCGACCGCGACTTTGCCCATTACCAGGACCTGGCGATGAATTATAATCTGCGCCCGAGCGCCTGGGTGACTCCGCACAACGGATTTGGCAAGGGCGCCGTGCAGCTCAACCACCTGGTCACCAATAATCCGAACACCGATAACGTCGTGCTCTACTGGCATCCCGATGTTGCGCCGAAGGCAGGCGACCGGCTCGATCTCTCCTACACGATCGATTTCTACATGAACGACGCGAACCGGCCGCCGTTGGCCTACGCGACGCAGACACTGATCAACGATCCCGCCCCGCCGCCGCCCCTGGCCGCGTCGGGCGAACCTCCGCCCCCGCCCGTTGCACCTCCCGCGAAGGCGCCCGGGGCGAAGAACAAGACGGCGCCTCCGCCATCGAAGCCGGCACCCGCTCCACCTGCCAGCAGCACCGCGCCCGTCCAGTTCCTGGTCGATTTTGCTGGCGATGGGATCGAGAACATCGCGCCCGATCACAAGCCGGAGATCGATCTGACCTGCACCTCGGCGACCGTCCGCGAATCCGGCGTGGAAAAAAACGATTACGACAAATCGTGGCGCGTCACCTTCACCATCGTGCCCGCCCAGGTCAACGTGCCGGCAGAACTGCGCCTGACCCTGCGCGATCACGGCCGGCCGCTGACCGAGACGTGGACCTACACCTGGCATCCCGCCGCCCCCGGCAAATGAAACCTGCCGCGGAAATCGAAGCGTGGAACCAGGCGCATGCGCGGCTGCATTGTTACCTCGACAGCTTCATCCTCGGCGACCAGGTGCTGCTCGAACGGCTCACGCTCAAGCTGCTCGACGAGGCGCGCGAGTTGCAGCGGGCCGATCCGACGCTGGATCCCACCTCCATCACGCTGCGCCACGCCCAGTCGATGCTCAGCCGATGGCTGGCCGGCACGCTCACGGGCGAAGCCGAACCGTCGCCGCAGGCGCTGACCAACGGAACGGTCGCCCTGCTGCTCAGCCGCATGCCGCAACGGCAGCCGCAATTTTTCCTGCGCGACGAACTGCCGCTGGAAGCCCGCGAGGACCTGCGCCACACGCTGCTGGTGACCGGGCCCGACCTGACCGTGTCGAGCATGACCCCGCGCCATCTCGATTACGGGCCGATGCTCGACTTCGCTCGGCAAACCTGGCACCGCTGGGACACCAAGACCGCGGGCGCGGCGGTGCTCTTTTGGCTGGGTGTCTACGGTATCCTCTACTGGTGCCTGTCCGAATATTTATGAGCACCCCCAACGCGAATCCCTACGCGATCATGCGCCGCACGATTTTCGTGGGGTTCTCGGTCTTCCTCACCGCGGGGGCGTTCGTCCTGCTGCTGAAGAGCTATCGGGGCGTGCCGATTTTCGGCTGGGATTATGTGGTCATCGCGCTATTTCCGGCGCTCTTCGGCATGATCGCGATCGGGTTCGTGCTGGCGATGCTTGGCTTCTTCGACTGGCTCCGCGGCGGCGATCCGCGGCACGTCATGCGGCGCGCATGGCGGGAGAAGGAATCCGAGCAGCCGCTCGCGGCCACGGCCATCGTCGTGCCGGTCTACAACGAGAACGTCGCGCGGGTCAGCGCGGGGATCGCCAACATGTGGCAGAGCCTGGAAAAAACCGGCCAGCTCGAACATTTCGACTTTTACCTCTGCAGCGATTCCAACAACGCCGACTGCTGGGTGGAAGAGGAGTGCGCCTGGCTTTCGCTTTGCCGGCGCTTCAACGCGTTCGGCAAAATCTTTTATCGCAAGCGCCGCCACGCCATCAACGGCAAAAGCGGGAACGTGGCCGACTTCTGCCGGCGCTGGGGCAAGCGATACCGCTACATGATCGTGCTCGATGCCGACAGCGTGATGGCCGGGCCGACCATGGTGCGGCTGGTGCGCGCCATGGAGGCCAACCCGGAGGTGGGCATCCTGCAGACGCAGCCTTACATGGTGCTGGGCACCTCGCTCTTCCGGCGCGTGCTGCAGTTTTCCAGCCGGGCCTACGGCGCGCTTTTCTCGCAGGGCTGCAGCCTGGCGCAGATGTCCTCCGGCTCCTACTGGGGCCACAACGCGATCATCCGGGTGGCGCCGTTCATCGCGCATTGCGGGCTGCCCTTCCTGCCCGTGCCGGACCGTAGCCGGCGCCACGTGCTGAGCCACGACACGGTGGAGGCGGCGCTCATGCGCCGCGCCGGGTACGAGGTCTGGATCGCCTACGAGGAACCCGGCAGCTGGGAGGAAGGCCCGCCCAACCTCAGCGACATGCTCACGCGCGACCGCCGCTGGTGCGCGGGCAACCTGCAGCATTTCTGGTTTCTCTTTGCCCGCGGGATCGATCTCGGCAGCCGCCTGCAAATCCTGATCGGGCTGATGGCGTACCTTTGCTCGCCCATCTGGCTTGTGTTCCTCATCGCAAGCGCGTTCAGCACCTATCAACGCGTCCAGTTCCTCACCCTTTCCGCGGGCCCGGAGGACCTTGGCGCCAACTCGTCGAAGTACACGACGCTTCTCTTCGGCCTGACCATGGGACTGCTCTTTGCGCCCCGTATCCTTGGCCTGGTTCGCGCGATGGCAGAGAGCCGGGGCTACGGGGGCGGCGTCCGGTTGATTGCGAGCGCGGTGTTGGAAAACCTGCTTTCGCTTTTACTTGCGCCCGTCCTCATGCTGTTCCACACGCTCTTCGTTGTTCTTACGTTTTTGGGACTTCAAATTCGATGGAACGCGCAGAATAGATCGGATTCTGCATTAGATTTTACACATTGTTTGGTGCTTTATGGATGGATCACTTGTCTCGGTGTCCTCTCTCAAGAGATTGCCTTTTTGTATCTCGGCAATTTCGCGCTTTGGCTGACGCCAATATTTGCCGGATGGATCCTGGCTCCTGTCCTGGCTTGGGTGACCAGCTCGCCCCGAGTGGGCTTGGCGTGCCGCCAGGCCGGCCTGTTTCTAACGCCGGATGAAGTTACTCCCCCAATCGAACTCGGCGGCCTGGATGGCGCACCGGAAGCGCGTCCCGACAACTCGGCTCCTTGGACGCAAGCGCTGGTTTGCCCCTACATCCAGGCCGTTCATCTGTCCTTGGTGCGCCTGCGCGGTGCGGACGCCGACGACGAACCTGATCCCGCGGATGTCCAGCGCGCGGAGCGTCTTCTGCGTGAAGGGCCAGACGCCCTGGGACCTCGTGACCGGCTCCGTCTGCTCTGGGACGCGGAAGCGGTCTACGATTTTCACCAAGAGGTTTGGTCACGACCGGGAGATCAGCTGCATCCCAGCTGGCTGATTGCGCAGCAGCATGCGTCGGAGAGCCCTCTGCTCGCCGATTACCTGCTGCGGGATTAAACCACGGCACAATGCCGCAGAAGGGAATCCTGCCGCTCAACGTTGCCTATCTTCGCGCCCCGGCAATTATCTTATTGAGTTAACGAAAATTTTTGCCTATATCGAAAATCGTGGCGCCCTCGGGACATCACCCCTCGTCCGTTCCAGAACCCGTTGTGGAAGCAGAGCTCTACCGTAGTCTGGCGGAAACCGGCCAGGACCTGATTTGCCAAACCGGTGCGACGGGGCGCTACCTGTACGTCAGCCCCAACCATCTCGCGATCCTCGGTTACACCGCCGAGGAACTGGTTGGCCACTCCTTTTTCAAGCAGGTCCATCCCGACGACCAAGTCAGCATGAACCGGCATTATGTGCTGGGCCTGATTTCGCACCAGCCGGCGCACCTGCAATTCCGCTTTCGGCACAAGAACGGCGAGTGGCGCTGGCTGGAAACCAACGGGCAGCCCATCTTTGGCCGGGGCGGGCGGTGGCGCGCCACGTTGATCCTGCGCGACGTGACCCGGCGTCGGCAGGCGGAGGAGCAGCTGCGTCAGACCAGCGAATTCCGTGAGGCGCTGCTGGCCTGCACCGGCAGTGCGGTCGCCACTCTCGACGCCTTGGGAAACATGGCGATGGTCAATCCCGCCTTGTGTGAACTGGGCGGTTACGCGGAGTCCGACATGCTCAACCAGCCGTGGCTGGCCATCATTGCGCCGCAGGACCAGCCCGCTGCCTACGAGGTGCTGACCGACGTCCTGGAAAAGCACCATCCCGCCGCCCACCTCGAGGCATCGCTGCGCGATGCGCAAGGGGGCGAGCGACGCATGCTCTTTCGCCTGGCACCCTTGCGGGCCGAGGGCCGCGTGACGGGAGTGGTCATTGCGGGCGAGGACCTGACGGAGCTGCGGCAATCGGAAGAGAGCCGCGAATACCTGCTCGAGCAGCTGGAGATCGCGCAGAAGCTGGAGTCGATCGGCAAGATGTCGGCCGGCCTGGCCCACGACTTCAACAACGTGCTCATGGCGGCCCTTTCCACCAATGAGCTCCTGCGCATGACGCTCGTCGACCGGCCGGATGCGACGCGGCTGCTGGGCATTCAGCAGCGGGCGATGGAGCGGGCCAGCCAGCTTACCCAGAAATTGCTCGCCTTCACGCGGCACGAGCAGGCGGTGAGCGGCCCGGTCGACCTGCACACCCATGCGCGCGACATCCTGGAGTTTTGCAGCACGCAATTCGATCGCCGCATCGAGGTCGACAACCGGCTCGAACCCGACCTGCCGCCCGTGCTCGGCGATCCGGACCAGGTCGACCAGATTCTGCTCAACCTGCTGCTCAATGCCGGCCAGGCGTTGGTCACCGTGGCCGATCAAGGTCGCGTGCCCTGCCTGACGGTGGAAGCCCGGCCGGAACTGCTCGCCCCGGAGATCGCCCAGCGCCACGGCCTGGGCGCGGGCGACGCCATGCTGCACCTGATGATTCAGGACAACGGGCCGGGAATCGCCGAGGACTTGCAGGCGCAAATCTTCGATCCTTTTTTCACGACCAAGATCGGTTCGCAAAACTGCGGGCTTGGCCTTTCCACCACCTTTGCGCTGGTGAAGAGCCACGGCGGCGCGATCGAGGTCGAGAGCCAACCGGGCTTCGAAACCACCTTCCACGTTTACCTGCCCATCTGCACGCTGGAGATGCTGCCCAGCGAGGAGATCGAGCCCGACTCCCCGCGCGGGGAAGTCCGGCAGGCCGCGCGGCTGGAGCAGGCGGTTCGGTAGAAGACCGATTGCCGGGTGAAGAAAGCCTGATTGCCGCAGGCCTCCACTACAGCGAGACCGCCTTCAGGAACGGATACTTCTTGCGCAGCGTCTCCAGCTCGACCACGTAGCCGACCTGCTCGGCCACTGGAAGGTCCTTCGTTTTGCTCTCCACCACCAGGAATTTGAAGCGGCGCTCCGCCCACCGGTCCTCGGCCTTCTTCACGAAGCTGGCGGCGAGCGCGGCCGGGTTCTTCTCCGCACCGCCGATGGCCGATCGGTATTTCTCATAGCGCAGGCCGGTCTCGCCCAAGTGCGAGGTATCCGCCGCGTCCGGCGTGACCTGGGTAAGCAGCAGGCCGGCGAGATAATCCTTGGCCGCCTCATCGCACTGGTCGAGAAACTGCGCGGCTTCCTCCCAGGCGTCATGCGCGTGCGCCTCGATCAGGTGGAGGAGCAAAGGCGCGCCTTCCAGGCCCTCAATCCACTGCGGATTCAACTGGCGCGCGACCTCCGGCACGAGCTGCGGGCGGGTGAGCAGGATGGCCAGAAGCGCCTCCACGAGCTTGTCCGGCTGCAGCTGGGTGCCCGCCGGTCCATCCGGCGCCGGCTCCATGGGCGCGCTGCCGTCCTGAAGATAAACCGGAGAGCGCTTCTGCTGCGCTTCCGCCTTGCGCACCTCCTCCTCCACCACGTCGCGCGGAACGGCGAGCCGGCGCGCGACCTCGAGCAGGAAGGTCTCGCGCTGCACCGCATTGGCGATGCGCGCGATGGTCTGCGCCATCTTTTGCGCCACCGCGCCACGGCCTCGCGGGCTGGCGATGTCCTCACCCGCGCAGGCGACCTCGAGCAGGTGGCGCGTGTAATCCCTGGCCTCGTCGATCATCGCCGCAAATTCTGCCACGGGCCGTTTGCGCAGCAGGCTGTCGGGATCCTCGCCCTGCGGGATGCGCGCGATGCGAATCTGCACATCCTCCTTCAGCAGCACGTCGATGGCGCGCTGCGCCGCGTTCTGGCCGGCGTTGTCGGCGTCGAAGCAGATGACCACTTCCTTGGCCAGCCGCTTTAGCTTGCGCGCCTGCTCGTCGGTGAAGGCGGTGCCCTGCGGCGCGACGACGTTGCGCACGCCTTTTTGCCAGCAGCGCATGAGATCGATTTGGCCCTCGCAGAGAATCGCGCTGTCGGCCTCGATGATCGGGCGCTTGGTCTTGTGCAGGCCGAAGAGGATGCGGCTTTTGCTAAAGACCGGCGTCTCGTGCGAGTTCACATATTTCTGCGCCTTCGCCTCGGGATCGAGCAACCGTCCGCTGAAGGCAACGACCTGCCCGTTCTCGTCATGGATCGGGATCATGAGCCGCGCGCGGAAGAAATCATAGGTGCGGCCGCTCTCGCTTGTGGCCACGAGCCGCGCCGCTTCGAGCGCCTCCGGGCTGTAGCCGGCCTTGCGCGCCCAGGTGAGCGTAGTGTCCCAGCCATCCGGCGCGTGGCCCAGCGTGAACTCCTCGGCCAGCGCGGCATCCATCTCGCGGCTCTTCAGGTACTCGCGCGCCGGCGCGGCGGCGGGATCGCTGATCAGCCGCTTGTGCCACCAGGCCGCCACGGCCGCGTTGAGCGCCAGCAACTCCTCGCGCCGGCTGCGGGCCTCTGGATCGTGCGGCCCGCTTTCCGGAATGGGAATGCCCGACTTTTGCGCCAGCCGCCGCACCGCCTCCGGAAACGTCATGTGATCCATCAGCATGAGAAACTTGAAGACATCCCCGCCGTGCCCGCTGCTGAAACACTTGAAGATCTGCCGCGCCGGATCGACGAAGAACGACGGCGTCTTCTCCTTGTTGAAGGGGCTGAGCGCCTTGAATTTCGCGCCCGAGCGTTTCAGCGGCACATACCCACCAATCACCTCCACAATGTCGCTCGCCTGGCGCACCTGTTCGACGATTTCAGGCGGGATCATGCCGGGCATGCGCCCAGTTTAGCACAGCCGGTTCGCGGGATGTCGATGCAGCGCGACCACCGTTCAGAGGAAAGTGCCAGAGGGGGGAATCGAACCCCCGACCAAGGGCTTATGAGTCCCCTGCTCTACCGCTGAGCTACCCTGGCATGACACGGCGAGCCTGAAACTCTACGGGCGCCTTATGCGGCCGCGCAAGGAGAAAGGGCATCCGTACGAACGGAGAGGGACGACAACTCTCCGGCGCTTTCGCAGGAAGCGCGACGGTCTAGGAGCTAACTGGCTCGGCGACAGGTTCCGGAGAGGTCCACTCCTCCGCGAGGTCGTGCGCGAGAACGTCGGCGGTCTCGGGCTTGTCGGCCTGCGGGGCGTTGGACGCATCCGTTGCGTCGCGGCCCACTGCCGTAGGTTCGGTCATGCCGTTCTTGGACACAGCATGTGGAATGCCGTTCTTTAAATAGAGATTACATCTCGGTTACGGATTGGACGGCTCACGGAGCGCCACCTATGGTGTACGAAGGTTTGAAACCTTCACGCGGCTACAACGTCCAATCCCTATGCCATTTACTTTCCGAACCATTGGCCGCGCACTCGGCGTGGTGTTAATTCCTTTTGTCCTCGCGGCCTGCGGACCCGACGCCCAGCAGCAGGCCGATTATAACGCGGTCGAGCGCAGCGGCGTTTCTCCAGCCGTCTATGACAAGATGGTGCACGGTGACGATCTGAGCCTTTCGGACATTGTCTCACTCTCGCATGCGCGGGTGAATGACGGCGTTATCCTTCGCTACATTCGCGATCAGGGGACGACTTATTATCTGCACGGCGACGACTTCCGTTACCTGCACGATAACGGCGTTTCGCAGAGCATCGTCGACTACATGGCTTCCACCGCGCCGAACTATTGGGGCCCGGGGCCTTATCCCTATTATGGTCCGTACGGGGGACCCGTGATTCCGATCGGGATCGGGATTGGAATCGGTGGCGGCGGCGGCTGGCATCACTGGCGCTGAGCTTGCGGGCGCTCAGGAGTGGTGTCGACGCCGCGTGGCTGCGCCTCAGGTTTAAGGGTGAATTGCGGAGCGGGGTGGGGCGCCTAAGTTTAGGCAATGAGCACGCCGCTGGAGAAGAAATCCACCATCGAGGACATCTGCGCCCGGTTTGACGCGGATGTCGAGCGCTTCAGCCGGCTGGAGACGGGCCAGCAGGCCACGATGGACGCGCCGCTGGTCCTTGAGCTGGTCGCACAAGCGGGTGCCAGGCACCTGCGGCCGGGTGACACGATCCTGGATCTCGGCTGCGGCGCGGGGAACTTCACCCTGCGCGTGCTGCAGGAGTCGCCCGGACTGAACTGCCACCTGGCGGACTTGAGCACGCGGATGCTGGAACGGGCGCAACAGCGCGTGCGGGAGGTCGGCGCGGCCGGGTCGGTGGAGATTCATGCCGGCGATTTTCGCGCGCTTGAATTTCCCGATGGAACCCTTTCGGCGATACTCGCCGGCGCGGTCCTCCACCATTTGCGGGATGATGCGGACTGGGAGCGTGAGTTCACACGCTTCGCCCGGTGGCTGCGTCCGGGCGGGCGGCTTTACGTGGCGGATCTGATGACCTTTAACCTTTCGGATGTGCAGGAATTGATGTGGGAACGGTACGGCCGGTATCTCGAGGGACTGAAGGACGCAGCTTATCGCGAGACGGTCTTCGCGTACATTGATCGGGAGGACACGCCCCGTTCGCTGCCCTTTCAATTGGACCTGGCGCGGCGAACAGGCTTTCGGGCCTGCGACGTCCTGCACCGCAACAGTGTTTTCGCTTGTTACGTGGCGGAAAGATAAGGCGCCGACGCCCTATTGGTCGACCGTCCGCTCGCCGGTAAAGAACTGCTGCAGATCGCCGCCGATGCCGAGGAAGGTGTCCTTGATATCGTTGCCTGCCGCCTCCGCGTGCGCTTCGACGGAATCGCCGCCGGTGCTGCTGGTGGCCGTGTGATGCGGGCCCGTATGCATGTAGCTGGCAAAGGTGCCGCTGGCCGCGTCGACAAAGACGAAGCCCTTGTTGCGTCCGTCGTCCATCAACTGGATGCGCCAGCGCATCGGTTGGCCAGGCGCGGTCACGCGCAGGAGGGCTCGCACCTGGTTGTAGGCGATGGCGTGCTGGGCCGCGTAATCCTCCGAGGCGGAAAGCGCCTTGCCGATGCCCTGGACATCGCCCGGCGCAAAGGTGAGCGCGTCGGCGTAGACCACCCCGCCCTGCGCCGGATAGGCGCGCACCACCTTACCATTCGCGACCTTCACCGCACGACCGTGGGAGGAGACGGAGGGATCATAATAGATGACCCACCAGGTATCGATGCCCGCGGGCGTGCCGGTGCCGTAGACCGAGACGACTTTCGCCTGGAGCGATGGATCGATCCCCGAACTGGCCACGGACACCGCCTGCTGGGCGGACATGCCCGCAGGCACGGCCGAGGCGGACATCGCGGGTAAAAGCAACAGCGCGGAGAAGCCGAAGATGGAGAGGAAAAGTTTCATGCCGAAAGCCTCGGCCGCGCGGCCGCCGCATACAACCTGACCGTTTTATCGGGCGGCAGAAACGAGCCGACGCTGCGAACGGCGCGGTTTGATCGCGGTATCCCTAACCAGCATGCCGATCAAGGTTTCGCCTAGCCACTTTTGGTAATGGTCCGAACTCCAGCCGCGCTCCACCACGAGCAGTCCATACATCTCGCGCGAGGTGAAGCTGAAGAGCACGTCGCGCGCTTCCTGGGCGGTGAGGCCGGGCTTGAGCAGCTTGCGCCGCAGCAGCAGATCCACCGTGATGCATTGGGCGTCGTACCGGCCGCATTCGAGCTCCTCGTAGCGCGCCTCGATTTCCGGGATGACGACGCGCGCCTTGCGCAACAGGTCGAGCTCGGCGCGTTCGCCATCGCAAACCTGGCGGACAATCCGGGCGGTGAGTCGAAGCCGGGCAATGGGATCGTCGATTGTCTCGGCTTCGCCAATCAGCTTCTGGAACTCGGGCCCGAACCGCGCGCGATCGACCAGCTCGGCCATGATGCGGCGTTTGGAGCCGAAGACGGCGTAGACCGTCGGCACCGCCACGGAGGCTTCCCGTGCGATGGCGGCAACCGTGGCCGCCTCGAAGCCGCGGCTCAGGATCAGCTTGCGCGCGGCGGCGGCGATGCGCGTCCGGGTCTCGTCCGCTTGCTTGGACCGGACAAGAGAGTAATACGATCGGATGGGCTTGTTTGCCATTGACGAACAGATCTTCTATTCGGTATAGTTTCCTCTAATCAATATAGCAAGCTTTGTCGATTAAGCGGCACGCTTCCCCTTTCTCATGGACGAACAACCCCCCCATGCCGATGGCGCCTCCCCGGAGAGCAAGCCCGCGGGCGATGTGATCATCGTGGGCCCGCGCGCGCAGATTCACATCGGGCAGGGCGGCGATCAAAAGCAGGCCGGGGCGGAGAGAAAAGAAGGGGACGACAAAGGCGGAGACAAGAAGAACGAGGAGAAGAAAAAGCCGGGGTTCAAGTGGACTCCGCTCAAGATCGTCCTCCTGCTCGTGGTGGCGGCCGTCCTGCTCATCGTCGGGATTCTCTACCTGCTGAACGCGCTGGCGCACGAGACCACCGACGACGCCTACACGACCGGCTACGTCCACCTGATCAGCTCCCGGGTGACGAGCAACGTCGTCGAGCTGGACATCGTGGACAACGAGTATGTGCACGAAGGGCAGGTTTTGGTGCGACTCGACCCGCGCGATTTTCAGGTGCAGGTGGACAAGGCCCAGGCCGACTTCGACAAGGCCAAGGCGGACTTCGACCGTGTGGATGCGCTGAAGAACGATGTGGCCATCTCCAAGCAGGATTACGATCAGACGAAGGCGAACTTTGAGGTCGCTCGCGCCGCGCTCGAGGACGCGAAAAACCAGCTGGGCTACTGCACCATCGTGGCGCCAAGCGACGGCTTCATTGGCAATCGCACGGTGAACGTGGGCAACCGCGTCACCGTGGGCGGCGCCTTGATGGCCGTGGTGCAGGATGTTTGGGTGCTTGCCAACTACAAGGAGACGCAGCTGGGCAAGATGAAGGCGGGCCAACGCGTGCAGATCACGGTCGACGCGATCCCCAAGAAGAAGTTCGCGGGCCATATCGACAGCTTTTCGCCCGGCACCGGCTCCACCTTCGCGCTGCTGCCGCCCGACAACGCCACCGGCAACTTCACCAAGATCGTGCAGCGGGTGCCGGTGAAGATCGTGTTCGAGCCGGACGATATTCGCGACTTCCGCAACCGGCTCGTCCCGGGTCTCTCGGTTGAGACCTCGGTCGATCTCGACGCGCCGCCGGTCCGCGGCTCCGAGGACCAGCCGCCCAAACTCTCGCGCTGACATGGCCGGCGAGAAACAGGTCTCGACCCGGGAATGGATCGCGCTTTTCGGCGCGATGCTCGGCGCGTTCATGGCCGTGCTCGACATCCAGATCACCAACTCGTCGCTCAACGACATCTCCGGCGCGATCGGCTCGTCCATCGACGAGGGTTCGTGGATCTCGACGGCCTATCTCTGCGCGGAAATCGTGGCCATCGGCATCAGCGGCATCATGGCCTCGATCTTCTCCATCCGGCGCTACTTGCTTCTGAGCGCCACCGGCTTTCTCATCTTCTCCCTGCTTTGCGCGTTCTGCGGCAACCTGGGCGAGCTCATCGTCTGCCGCGCCTTGCAGGGCCTTTTTGGCGGCGCGCTGATTCCCCTCGCCTTCAATATCATCCTCGTGGTGTTGCCGGCCTCGAAGCAGCCGATCGGCCTTGCGATCTTCGGCATGACGGCGGTCTTCGGTCCCTCCATCGGCCCGTCGATCGGCGGGTGGCTGACCGATAACTGGGGCTGGCAGTGGATTTTCTTCATCAACCTGCCGCCGGGCCTCGCGCTCATCGCCATCATCTGGTCCTTTCTCGATCAGGATCCCCTGCACCTCGAACGCATCGCCGACCTCGACTACTTCGGCATTGTCTTCATGGCTATTGGCCTGGGCTCGCTCGAATACGTCCTGGAGGAGGGCAACCGCAAGGACTGGTTCGGCAACGAGATCATCCTGCGCTTTGCCTGGATCGCGGGCATCTTCATCACGCTCTTTTTGATTCGCGAGCTCACGGCCAAGAAGCCGTTCCTTAATCTTCGGCTTTTCCGGTACCGCACCTTCGCGCTCTCCTGCATCATCCAGACGGCGCTCGGCGTGGGGCTTTACGGCTCCGTTTTCGTCACGCCGGAGTATCTCTCCGAAGTGCAGCACTACAGCGCCAGCCAGATCGGCTCGACCCTGATCTGGGTCGGCATCCCGCAACTTTTCATTCTCCCGTTCGTGCCCAAGCTGATCAAGATCGTCGACATCCGGCTGGTGATCGCCTTCGGCGCGATGATGTTCTCCGTCAGCTGTTTCATGAACGCCTTCCTCGATCCCGACTACGCGCGGCCGCAGTTCATCTTCTCGAACATCATCCGCTCGCTGGGCCAGCCGCTTTTTCTCATCCCGCTCTTGAGCATGGCCACCGCCGACATCCCGCGGAAAGAGGCGGGCTCCGCCTCGGCGCTCTTCAACATGATGCGCAACATGGGCGGTTCGTTCGGCATCGCGCTGCTCTCGACGCTGATCACCAATCGCGAGCATCTCCATTCCGTGCGCATCGGCTCCACGGTCACGGCCGAATCGCCGCTGGTGCAGCAGCGTCTCGACTCGGTCACCAGCATCCTGCTGGCCAAGGGACTCGATCCGGTCACGGCGGCGAGAAGCGCGCTGAAGCTCCTTAACCAATCGGTGCAGGAGCAAAGTTTCCTGCTCGCTTTCAGCGACGCCTTCTACGTCATCGGCGCGATTTTGGGGGCGAGCATCCTGCTGCTGCTCTTCATTCCCAAGCCGCAAAAGCTCAAGCAGGCGGAGGTCGGATGAAGCGGGCGTGGGCAGGAGTGACCGCCGCCGCGTTGCTGGCCGGCTGCACGGTCGGGCCCGATTATCACCGGCCGGCGCCGGCCGCGCCGCTGCCGCCGGACTGGCACTGGCAGGCGGCCCAGCCGCGCGACGACTTGCCCAAGGGGGCATGGTGGAGATTGTTCGACGACGACGAACTCGACCGGCTCGAGGACGCCGCCGCCGCACAAAACCAGGACATCAAGGCGGCGGTCGCGCGTGTCGACGAATCGCGGGCGCGGGCCCGCCTGCAGGGCGCGGCGTTCTTCCCGAACATCACCGCGCAGCCCGCCTACACCCGGACGCAACTGCCGAAGGACAACCCCCAGTTTTCCAAGATCCCAATCCCCGGCATCCTGCAGCGCTACGAGCCCTACAATTCCTTCAGCGTTCCGCTCGACCTGAGCTGGGAGCTCGACCTGTGGGGCCGCGTTCGCCGTTCCTTCGAATCGGCCCAGGCGGAGGCGCAGGCGACCGTGGCCGATTACCAGAACGTGCTGCTCACGGCGCAGGCCGACGTCGCGGTCGATTATTTCACGCTACGCGAATACGACGCGGAACTCGCCATCCTGCACGAGACGGTGACCGCGCGCACCGAGTCGCTCCGCATCAACAAGGTGCGCGTCCAGGCGGGCCGCGCCACCAACGTAGACGTGGCTCAGGCGGCGACCGACCTGACCAGCGCGCAGGCTTCGCTCGACGACGTGGCGCAGCGCCGCGCGGAGACCGAGGATGCCCTGGCCGTGCTCTGCGGCGTGAATCCCGGCGATCAGGTCCTGGCTCCGCGCCCGCTCGCGGCCGAGCTGCCGCCGCCCGTCGTGCCCGTGGGGGTGCCCGCCTCCGTGCTCGAGCGCCGGCCCGACATCGCCGAGGCGGAGCGCACCATGGCGGCGCAGAACGCGGCCATCGGCGTGGCCTACGCGGCCTTCTTCCCGCGCGTCACGCTCATCGGCTCCGGCGGCGTACTCAGCGCGCGGGCGACCGATCTCTTCACCTGGCCGAACACGGTGTGGAGCTACGGCCCGCAGGTGACCCTGCCCATCTTCCAGGGCGGGCAGAACGTCTCGAACCTCCAGGCCGCGCGCGCGAATTACCAGGAGTCGGTCGCGCGCTACCGCGGCACGGTGCTCAACTCCGTGCGCGAGGTGGAGGACTCGCTGGCCGACCTGCGTTTCCTCCGCGCGGAAGACATGGCATTGCGCGACTCGGTCCGCACCTCGCGCGAGGCGGTCGATTTGGAGAAGAAGCGCTTTCTCGTCGGCGAGACCAACTACACGGACGTGATCGTGGCGGACGAGACGCGGCTGGCCACGGAGCGCAACCGCTCGCAGGTGCGCGGCCAGCAGTTCTACGCCACGGTGCGCCTGATCAAGGCGCTCGGCGGTGGGTGGGACGCCAGCGAGCTGAACGCGGAGCATCCCGCGCCCTATCCGTTCAACACGCAGGCAAAGCTGCCGACGGCATCCACGGACGCGGCCGACCCGTCCTCGCTCAAGCCGACGGCACGGTAGCCGTCGATCTCCGAACGACGGACGCCAAGAGAAAACGCATCCGTTCCTTGTCCGTCGCCCGGAGGTCGACGGCTACCAACTCAATGCCGCACGCCGTTGGTGGGCGTGACCGCAGGTGTGGCGGGCCGTTCCGCCAAAGGTTCACCACCCTCTTCACCCGCACGCGCATCTTGCGGTCGCCACGGCTTCACGCGGAAGAGCCGCAGCATCGCAACGAAGAACAGCGGCACGAAGAAGATCGCCAGCACGGTCGCGGAGATCATGCCGCCGATGACGCCGGTACCAATCGCGTTCTGGCCGCCCGACCCGGCGCCGGAGGAAACGGCCAGCGGCAGCACGCCCAGGACGAAAGCCAGCGAGGTCATCAGGATCGGCCGCAGACGCTGGTGCGCCGCGCGCACGGTGGACTCGACCAGCGGCATGCCGCTGTCGTAATTCTCCTTCGCGAACTCCACGATCAGAATCGCGTTCTTCGCGGAGAGCCCGATGGTGGTGAGCAGGCCGACCTGGAAAAACACGTCGTTGGCCAGCCCGCGCCAGAGCGTGGCGATGACCGCGCCGAAGATGCCCAGCGGCACCACCAGCATGACGGCAAAGGGAATGACCCAGCTTTCATAAAGTGCCGCCAGGCAGAGAAAAACCACGGCCAGCGAAATGGCGTAGAGCGAGGTCGTCTGCGTGCCGGCGCGCTGCTCCTCAAAGGAAAGCCCGGTCCAGTCGAGCGCGATGCCCTTGGGCAGCTTTTCGGCGATCGACTCGACCGCCTTCATCGCCTCGCCGGTGCTGACGCCGGCCGCGGGCGCGCCGAGAATTTCCGCGGAGGGCACACCATTGTAGCGCTCGAGCTTCGGCGAGCCGTAGGTCCACTTGCCCTCGGAAAACGCCGAGAACGGCACCATTTGCCCCTGGTTGTTGCGGACGTACCACCTGTTGAAATCGTCGGGCAGCATGCGCCCGTTTTCCTCGCCCTGGATGAAGACGCGCTTGATGCGGCCGCGATCGAGGAACTGGTTGACGTACCCGGAGCCCCAGGCGTCCGAGAGCGTGTTGTTGATGTCGGCAATGGTGAGGCCGTAGGCGTTGGCTCGCTCGCGGTCGAAGGTAAAAGAATACTGGGGCTCGTCGTCCAGGCCGTTGGGACGGACGCTGTGCGGCGCGAATTGCGGCTGTTTCGCCGCCAGGCCGAGAAACTGGTTGCGGGCGTCCATCAGCGCCTGGTGGCCGAGATTGCCGCGGTCGAGCAACTCGGCGTCGAACCCGGTGGCGTTGCCCAGCTCGAGCACGGCGGGCGGCACGAAGGCGAATGCCAGCGCGTCCTTGAAGGACTGGAAGTAACCCATGGCGCGGCCCGCGATGGCCTGCGCCCGGTTCTTCGCCCCGGGCCGCTCCGACCACGGCTTGAGATCGACGAAGGCCAGGCCGGAGCTCTGCCCGCGCCCGCCGAAGCTGAAGCCGGTGACGGTGAAGACGTGGTCGACCGCGGCTTTTTCCGTGCCCATGAAATACTCGCGCACGCGGTCGAGCACGGCCTGCGTCCGCTCCACCGTCGCGCCGGGCGGCGTGGTGACCTGCACGAACATGATGCCCTGGTCTTCGTCGGGTAGGAACGAGGTCGGCACGCGCAAGAAGAGAAAGGCCAGCGCGCCGAGAATGATCGCGTAGACGAGTCCGAAGGGAATCGGCCACGCCACCACGCGCTTCACGCCTCCCTCATAGAGATGGTTGCTCCGGCGGAAGGCGCGGTTGAAGACGCCGAACGGCCCGGTCTGCTTTTCCTGGTGGCCCTTCCCGACCGGTTTGAGAATGGTGGCGCAAAGCGCGGGGGTGAAGACCAGCGCGGTGAGCACGGACAGGATCATCGCCGAGACGATGGTGACGGAGAACTGCCGGTAAATGACGCCGGTCGACCCGGTGAAGAAAGCCATGGGCAGGAAGACGGCGGTGAGGACGAGCGCGATGCCGACCAGCGCCCCGGTGATCTGGTCCATCGACTTGCGCGTTGCCTCGCGCGGCGAGAGACCCTCCTCGGCCATCACGCGCTCGACGTTCTCGATCACGACGATGGCGTCGTCCACGAGCAGGCCGATGGCCAGCACCATCGCGAACATGGTCAGCACGTTGATCGAATATCCGAAGGCCGACAGCACCGCGAAGGTGCCCAGGAGCACGACCGGGATCGCGATGGTTGGGATGAAAGTCGCGCGCAGGCTCTGCAGGAAAACGAACATGACGAGGAAGACGAGGCCGATAGCGATGAAGAGTGTCTTCACCACGTCCTCGATGGAGATGCGGACGAACGGCGTGGTGTCGTAGGGATAGGCGGCGCGCAGGCCGTGCGGGAAGTAGGGTTTGAGCTTGTCGATCGTGGCGTGGACCGCCGTGGCCGTGTCGAGCGCATTGGCGCCCTGCGACAGCTTCACCGCCAGGCCGGACGCGGGATGCCCGTCGAACTTGCCGTTGAGCGCGTAGCTCTCCGCGCCCAGCTCGATCCGCGCGACGTCCTTTAGCCGCACCTGCGAGCCGTCGGGATTCACCCGGAGCAGAATCTTGCCGAACTCCTCCGGCTTCTGGAGATAGGATGGTCCGATCACGGTGGCGTTAAGTTCCTGCCCCTTGATCGAGGGCAGGCCGCCGATCTCGCCCGAGGCCACCTGCACGTTCTGCGCCTGGATGGCGTTGCTCACATCGACGGGCGTGAGCGAATAATTGTCGAGCTTGGCCGGGTCGAGCCAGATGCGCATGGCGTACTGCGAACCGAAGAGGATGTAGTCGCCCACGCCGGGCGTGCGGCTGACGGGGTCCTGCACACTGCTGGCGATATAGTCGGCAATGTCGAAGGCGCTCATGCTCTCGTCCTCCGAGTAGAAGGCGATGACGAGCAGGAAGTTCTTCGTCGACTTCGCGACGCGAATGCCTTCCTGCTGCACCTCGAGGGGCAGCAGCGGCACGGCCAGTTGCAGCTTGTTCTGCACCTGCACCTGCGCGATGTCCGGGTTCGTGCCCTGCTCGAAGTTGAGCGTGATGGTCATCGAGCCGTCCTTGTCGCTCTCGGAGGAGAAATAAAGCAGGTGGTCGATGCCGCTCATCTGCTGCTCGATCACCTGCACGACCGTGCTTTGCACCGTCTCGGCCGAGGCGCCCGGATAGGTCACGGTGATGGCGACCGCGGGCGGCGCAATCGGCGGATACTGCGCGACCGGCAGCGTCTTGATCGCCAGCGCGCCCGCCAGCATCAGGATGATGGCGATGACCCACGCAAAAATGGGGCGATCAATGAAGAAGCGGGACATGCGCGGGGATCAGGGCGAGGAAGCCGTGGCGGGCGCGGACGGCGCCCATTCCGTGGGATGAACGGTGGCGCCGGGCGCCACCTTCTGCACGCCCTCGACGATGACGCGGTCCCCGGCGGCCAGGCCGGCGCTGACCAGCCACTTGTCGCCAAGGGCGCGGGTCGTGGTGATCGTGCGCAACTCGACCTTGTCCTGCGCGTCGACCACCAGTGTGGTGGCCTCGCCCTTGACGTCGTGCGTCACCGCCTGCTGCGGCACGAGGATGCCGCGCTCGTTCACACCCTCGTCGATCTCGGCGCGAACAAACATTCCCGGCAACAACATGTCCTTCGGATTAGGGAAAACCGCGCGCAAGATGACCGAGCCGGTGGACTGGTCGACGCTCGTTTCGGAAAACTGAAGCTGGCCGACCGGGTCGTACGCCGAGCCGTCCTCGAACTGCAGCCGCACCTGCGCCTGGTTGGCCCCGGCGCTCTTGATCTGCCCGGCCGCCAGCTCGCGCTCGAGCCGCAGCAGCACGCTGACCGGTTGCGACACATCCACGTAAATCGGATCGAGCTGCTGGATGGTGACCAGCGCCTGCGACTGATTCGCCGTGACCAGCGCCCCCACGGTGACCGACCGGCCGGTGCGCCCGGTGATCGGGGAGAGCACCCTGGTGTAGGTGAGGTTGATGCGCGCCGTTTCAACCGCGGCGTTGGCCGCCGCGACATCGGCCTGCGCCTCCTCGTACGTCGCCTTGGCGTTGTCGATGTCCTGCTGGCTCACCGCATGACTGGCGAGCAGGCCCTGGTTTCGCTTGAGCGTGACGCCCGCGATGCTCTGGTTGGCCACCGCCTTTTGCGCCGCGGCCAGCGCATTGTCGAGCGCCGCCTGATACGGGGCAGGATCGATCTGGTAAAGCTGCTGGCCCTCCTGCACGTCCGCGCCCTCGGTGAAGAGCCGTTTTTGCAACACGCCGTTCACCTGCGGCCGAACGTCAGCCACGCGAAACGCCGAGGTGCGGCCCGGCAGCTCGGTTGTCAGCGTAACCGGCTCCTCCCTGAGGGTGACGACGCTAACTTCGGCGGGCGGCCGCGCCCCGCCCATGGCGCCGGCGCCGGCTCCGCCGGGCGTCCCGGAATTGCAACCGACCAGGATGATCGAGACAAGAAGCGCGACGCAGGCGAGGGAAAGGAACTTCATGAAGAAACGCGGGGCATGGGGTACGGCCGGGAGAGGATGCCGCATCAGACAAGTCGAGTCAGGCGGTATACCTTAATAAGGGTTCCGTCCGCTGTAAACCCGATGGTGCCGCTTTCGGACGTCAGCCTTCAAAGGAACAAATGGCGGCGTGTGCCCATGCAGGAGAACCTGCCCGCGCTTCAGGACTCGGGCGACTTCAGGCTCTTGCGCAGCACGTACCCGGTGTCCGCGAGCACCTGCACGGTGCCGATCTCCACCTCCTGCCCGTCGTGGTCCTTTGCCCACAGCGTGAGGAACCAGATGGGCGCGGTCGAGTCCCTGGGGTAGCGCAGCTCGAACTGGGAACTGCTGATCGGTGTGTTGGGAATAAGCGCCTGAGCGATGGCCAGCGCCTGGCTGGAATCGACCTTGAGTTTCGATTCATCAACCACGTCGCTTTGATGCCAAGGAATGACGGCCGCGGTGATGGCTTCCCCGTCGTTGATCACGCGGTTGTTTCGCACCGTGACATGGGTGGCGTTTCCGATCGCGCTGGTGTCGTAAAAGTAGTAGGTCCACGAGCGGGGGGCGGGCGAGTTCTCCGTGCGTCGTCCGATGACCTTGAGCAGGTTGGCCGCGCCGCTCGGCAGGATGAGCGAGGGCGTCAGGCTGCTTTCGGCCACCGTGCGCGCCTCGAAGGCCGTTTGCGGTTGCGCCGCGGCGACCGGTGCGGTGGGAAACGGAGCGATGCCCAAGGTCGTCTCGTTGGTCAGATCGGCGGCGGTCATCGGCGGTGCGACGGGCGCCATCGCCAGGTTGGTATTGGCGCCGGCAACGACGGGCAGAGCGGGTGAGGCCTGATTAACGACATCGGGCTCAACGGGCAGGGCCCGGGGCGCCACCGGCGGAGCCGTTTCCCCCGGCTTCGGTTTCGGCGCAACGGCCACCTGCTCCCCGTCCTTCTTCTTTTTCTTGGGTGTCGCCGTGACCTCCGGTTTTACGGCCTCGACCGTGGCGACCGGCGCCGCCGCTGGACCGAACGTGTGCCGGCCGGCCAGGGCGAGCAGCACGGTGGCCACCACCACCAGCACTACCAGCCAGGCGGCCGCCCGAAACGCGCTTTCCTCTTCCGAATGTGGCACCGTGGGCACGATACGGCGGCGACCGCGCAGCGCCGGGTCGGCCAGATTTTGATGGTCCCCGGCGATGGGATCCGTGTTCGTGTGCACCCCGTGCTGCAGCGCCTGCTGGCGCATCATGACGGAGTCGCGCGCAAAGGTCGCCGCCTCCAGCCGGTCGAAGGCGCTATCGCCATGCGCCTGCGCCTGCTGCAGATCGTGCAGGAGCGCGCGGGCGTCGCCGTAGCGAAGGACGCGGGTCTTCGCCATCATCTTGCGGCAGATCATGTCGGCGCACCGGGAGACATCGGGCCGGCGGTCGCACACCTTGGGCGAGGGCTTGGTCAGCAGCTCGCTCATGATGTTGTAGGGCGTCTCGCCCTTGAAGGGCGGCTCGCCCGTCAGGCACTCGTAGAAGGTCGCGCCCAGGCTGTAGATATCGTCGCGGGTGTCGGCCGCCTTGGCATCGCGCGCCTGCTCTGGGCTCATGTAGGCCGGTGTGCCCATGTACGACCCGCCCATGGTCAGGCTGGTGCGAGAATCGAGATCGTGCTTGGCCAGGCCCAGGTCAGCCAGCTTCGCCGTGCCCCGCGCGTCGAGCATGATGTTCTCCGGCTTGATGTCGCGGTGGACGATGCTGTTTTCCTCCGCCACCACCAGCGCCTGCGCGATGCCGATCATGATGCCAAGCGCCTTCGCCTCCGGCAGCGGGCCGTTGCGCAGATGCCAGGCCAGCGCGCCGCCGCCCACGTACTCCAGCACGATGTAATAAAGCCCGGTCGGCTCGTCGTGCGCCGCGTCCATCACCGCGATGACGTTGGGATGCCGGATGCGCGCCGCAAGCTGCGCCTCGCGAATGAACCGCTCCGCCAGCGCCGGCTGGTCGAGCGACAGCGACGGCGAGAGCACCTTCAGCGCGACCTCGATCTGTAGGGTCTGATGCTTGGCCAGATAAACGGTGCCGACGCCGCCGCGGCCCAGCTCGCGCAGGATCTTGCACCGGCCGATGACATCGCCCGGTTCTACTTTCCCGATGAGCATCGACATGGATTTAGTTTAGCGAAGACCGGCAGGGTGACAATCCACCCGCGCTTGCCCAAAAGCCTTGGACGCCTCCCGACGCCAGCCGTTCAGGGAAAGAGGCCTTGGCAATTGGCGTTAAGTCGGCCACACGCGGCAGTGCGGCCGCGTCTGTTGCGCCAGCACGCTTGCGGGTTACAGCTCTGGGGTTGAGGTCCTGATTTCAGCCAGCGCCCGAACCAGCGTTTCGATCTGCGCGGGCTGCTGCGCCGCACTTAAGGTGACGCGCAGCCGGGCCGCGTTCCGCCCCACGGTGGGATAGCGAATGGCCGGAATGAGGAACCCGCGTTCACGCAGGGCCGTGGCGAGCCGCAGAGCGGCTTCCGCCTCGCCGCAGAGCAGGGGTTGAATCGCGCCGGTGACGGCGGTCTCCCACGGCGTTGGAAGTTCGCTGCAAAAAAGCGCGATGTTGGCGCGCAGCTTCTGGCGTAGGGCGGCGCCGTCCCGGCCTTGCGCCAGAAGCACGGCGGTGCGGCTGGCGGCGACCGCGCCCGGCGGCAAAGCGGTGGAATAGACGAAACTGCGCGCCCGGTGCAGCATCCAATCGATCAGGATCCGCGATCCCGCGATATATCCGCCGACGCTGCCGAGCGCCTTGCTCAGCGTGCCGAGGATGACTTCCACGCGAGTGCTCAAACCTGCCTCGGCGATGAGACCGGCGCCAGTCGCGCCGTAAAGGCCGGTGGCGTGCGCCTCGTCCACCAGGAGCCACGCGCCATGCTTGTCCTTGAGGTCCACCAGCTCGCGCAGCGGGGCGACATCGCCGTCCATGGAAAAGAGCGACTCGGTGATGATAAGCCGGCGGCCGGCGGTGGAGCGCAGCATCCGCTCCAGCACCTCGAGATTGTTGTGGGGAAAGACCCGGAGCGTGGCGCCGCTCAGGCGCGCGCCATCGATCAGGCTGGCATGCGAGCGCTTGTCGAGCAGCACGGTGTCGCCCGCACCGACCAGCGCGGGGATCGCCCCCACCGCCGCCGCAAACCCGCTCCCAAAGACCAGCGCGGCCGCCGTTTCCTTCCAGCCGGCGAGTTCCTCCTCGAGGGCGAGCACCTCGCGCGAGGTGCCGGTGACGAGTCGCGCCGCGCCTGCGCCGGTGCCGTGCTCCGCCGTGGCCCGCTGCGCCGCCTCGACCAACGCCGGATGCCGCGCCAGGCCGAGATAATCGTTCGAGGCGAAGTTGGGCTCGATGCCGTGCGCCGGACTTAATTCTCGCCGCAGACCGCGGGCTTTCCAATCCTCCAGCCGCGCGCGCAGCTCGGAATCGAGGCTTAGGTCCATCGGTCGATGCGGGAATCGAGGGTAAAAACCTGACCGGACGCATGGTCGAGCCGGGCGAGCTGCGCGATGAAGCGGGCGGCGTTGTCCGGGGTGTTGAACCGGCCGAGCGCATGCTCCGCCCGAATGGCCTCCACGCGTTCGGGCGTGAGCTGGGCGACAAACTTGGTTTCGAGAAAACCGGGCAGAACGACATTGCACCTCACGTCCCGCGGCCCGTACTCACGAGCCACGCTTTGAGCAAAGGCGACCAGCCCCGCCTTGGCCGCCGCGTAGGCTGCCTGGCCGCGCGGACCGTTGCGGGCCGAGCGCGAACCGATGAGCAGCAGGTGACCGGCACGCTGCTTGACCATCAGGCGCAAGGCGGCGCGCACGCCCAGGAAAACACCGCGCAGGTTTGTCTCCAGCACGGCGTCAAAGTCGTCGTTCGTTTGCTTGAGCAGCGGAGCGTCACGCACAATGCCGGCATTGGCCACGAGCACGTCGAGACGGTCGATGCCCGCGAAATAAGTCTCGACCGATTTTTCGCTGCGCACATCAAGCTCGTCGCGGCCGGGCGACCTCACCCCGTCTCCCAGGGCCACGAACTCGCGCGTCAGCGCGGTGGCCAGACCGCCGCGACCGCCGGTGATGAGCACACTTAGGGACATGGAGCGAGACTAGCGATCTCCGGGGGTGCCGGTCGATGCCGCTTGTGCCTGGGCCGGCGCGGCCTGCTTCGCCCCCCGCGGGGCCTCTCGACCGTTTTCCCACTGCCCTGTTGCCGTAGTCTCCGCTGAGAAGCTGCGACCAATTAATCGGAACGTGCGCTTGAAAACAGGTAGCCGGCGCTCTCCAAGCGCCGGTCCGAGTAGAACACGCGTCCGCAACTGACCGGCGCTCGGAGAGCGCCGGCTACCTGA
>CAZZYY010000018.1:0-26747 GCA_964658475.1 uncultured Candidatus Methylacidiphilales bacterium
AGCTTCGCGAACACGCCTCGGAGGATGCCGCCGTCCTGGTCGATCCCCCGCGCGAGGGCCTGCCGGTGCGGCTGGTCGAGGCGCTCACGCTCGACCCGGTGGCGCATCTCACCTACGTCTCGTGCGATCCCGCCACCCTCGCCCGCGACGCCCGTGCGCTTGCCAGCCGCTACGACCTCGTCCGCGTCCAGCCCATCGACTGCTTTCCCCGCACTGCCCAGATCGAGTGCGTCACCACGTGGCGCAGGCGCTAAAGGGCTACGCCGGTTTGGGCGGCGTGGCCATGCTGGTCGTCGGGCTGGTGCTCATGGGAGTGACGCCGCGCCCGTCGTTGGCGGTGATCACCCGGGCGCCCTGACGGCGGGTGAAGAAGGCCCAGACCCAGCGGATCATGACGGTGACCTTGTTGGTGAAGCCGACTAGGAACATCAGGTGGACGAGCAGCCAGGAGAGCCAGGCGAAAAAGCCGCCGTACTTGAGCGTCACGCCCAAGCCCGGGATGGGAATCATGGCCACGGCATGCGAGTGGCCGATGGTCGCCATGGTCCCCTTGTCCCAATAGACGAACGGTTCGCGCTGATCGGGCCGCAGGCCGGGATCGGCCTGCTCGGTGAGGATCAGCTTGGCGACGTACTGCCCCATCTGGATCGCCGCGGGCGAGACGCCGGGCACGGGTGTGCCATCCTTGTTCGTGACGAAACAGACATCGCCGATGGCGAACGCCTCGGGATGTCCCGGGATGCTGAGGTCCGGATTCACCTTGATGCGGCCGGCGCGGTCGATATCCACACCCATCGTGCGCGTCACCGGGTTTGCCGCAACGCCGGCCGACCACACGATGGACGCCGCGCCGATGGTCTCGAGCACATCGGGCTTTTCCTTCTGCGAAACGACCACGGTCTGTTCCTTGATGTCCTTCACCATCGTGTTGAGGCGGATCTCGACGCCAATCGACTCCAGCTGCGATTGCGCACTGGCCGACAGGTCACGCGGCAGGTGCAGGAGAATGCGGTCGGCCGCCTCGATGAGGATGACGCGGATTTTCGTTGGATCGATGCGCCGAAAATCGTGCCGCATGACGTAGCGGCCCAGCTCCTTGCAGGCGCCTGCCATCTCCACGCCGGTCGGGCCGCCGCCAACGATGACGATGGTCATGAGCTTCTTCAGCTCGTCGGGGTCCGTCGTCATCTCGGCCTTCTCGAAGGCGAAGATAATCTCGCGCCGGATGCGCAACGCGTCGTTGACCGACTTCAGCCCCGGCGCATGCTCCGCCCATTCCGGATGGCCGAAGTAGCTGGTCACCCCGCCCAGCGCCACGACCAGGTAATCGTAGTTGATCGTCCGGTCGGCCAGAATCACCGTGCGCGACGCCAGGTCGACCGACTGCACCTCGGCCATCTCCGTCGTGATGTTCGGCCGCATCGACAGGATGGAACGGAGCGGCTTGGCAATCTCGACGGATGAGAGGGTTGCGGTCGCCACCTGGTAAAGAAGCGGCTGGAAAAGATGATGGTTCTGCCGGTCGATCAGGGTGATACGGGCGTCGAGTTCCCCCAGCGTCTTGGCCATATTGAGGCCGGCGAAGCCGCCACCCAGAATCACGATATGCGGGCGGGTCTTGTTGATGGCAGGGGCGGGGGCGGTCACAGGGGCGGCCGCCGGAGCGGTTTCGGTCGCGGGCATGGTGGGCCGACTCTACACCGACGCTCCGCGCCATGGCAACGCCTGCTGGAATGGGATCGCAATTATTTGCCCAGCCGCCGAAGGAAACGTTTCGTCTCGGAGAGCCGTGCGGAGCGTCGTGCTTCCCGCGAGGCGGCGAGCAGGGCCGCAGCGCCCTGTCGGGAGCGAGGAACGAAGCGGGAAGTCCCGATGTTTCGCCCGCAGGGTTTGCCTCCCTTCGACCTCGGGCCGCGTTGCTCGTAGTCACAGGTCGCCGGGGGACCTTGCTCCCTCCTCGCGCCTTGTCCGGGGGTCAAAGCGAAGCCAACGCGACCCTTGTCTACTTTTGAGAAGGGTCCTAGCGTCGCGGCCATGCCTTTGCAGTGGACTGCGCTCTGTTCCTCCACGCGCGGGAACTGGCACGAAACGACCGGGCAAAAGAACCAGGATTCCGTGCGCGTCTCCCCCGGCCCGGGCAGTTCGGTGCTCCTGGCGGTTTCCGACGGCCATGGCGGCGCGCACAGCTTTCGCAGCGACCGCGGCTCGGCCCTGGCCGTCGGCTGCGCCACCCGCCTGCTGCGCCGTTTCCTGCGACGGCTCGGGCCCGAGGCGCCGCTGAGCCGCGTGCGCCGGCAGATGCAGCAGGGATGGACCCATCAGGTTGTGGCAGATTGGCGCCGCGCCGTGCGCTCGGATGTCCAGGCCAATCCCTTTTCGCCACTCGACTTCGCCGCATTCCCGGAACCGGTGCCGGCCACCCCCCCGGACGGCGAGTGGCCCTACAGCGCCTATCTTGCCTACGGCGCCACGCTGCTGGTGGCCGCTCTCACCCGCAATTACATCGTCCTGTCCCAGCTCGGCGACGGCGACATTCTCACCGTCACTGCCGCCGGTGAGGTGGCGCGGCCGCTGGAGCGCCATCACGAATTTTACCAGGAACAAAGCTGCTCGCTCTGCACCCACGGAGCGGCCCACGAATTTCAGGTTGCGGTTCTTCCGCGGCGCACCCACCAGCCGGCGCTGGTCATGCTTTCCACGGACGGCTACGCCAATTGCTTCGGCAACGACGAAGGCTTCTTCAAGGTCGGCAGCGACCTGCTTCTCTATGCGAGAGATCGCGGGCGGGGTTTCCTCGATGCACATCTGGGCGCGTGGCTGCACGATTCCTCGCGCGACGGCAGCGGCGACGACATCAGCGTCGCCCTCGGCCTGCGGCGTTAGCGCTTCCGGCCCGGCGCTTTTCGCTTGAGCTTGCCCCGCGCGGGCGGGAGCTTGAAGCCGGCATGGCCACCACTGAAGAAGCCGACGTCGTCCTCGAGTGCGAGGACCTGCACCGCTTTTTGGGCAAGGAGGAAAACCGCGTCCACGTGCTCGACGGCGTCTCGTTCGACCTGCACGCCGGCTATGTCTATTCGATCATGGGCCCATCCGGCTGCGGCAAGAGCACGCTGCTCTACCTGCTCGGCCTGCTCGACCGCCCGGATGAGGGAGTCATCCACATCGGCGGCCAGGAAGTCTCCCGCCTCGACGACCACGCACTCTCCATCGTGCGCAACCAGGAGATCGGGTTTGTCTTCCAGTTCCACTTTCTGCTCAAGGAATTCACCGCTTCGGAAAACGTGCAGATTCCGATGCGCCGCTCCGGCGGGATGACCCGGGAAGAGATGCAGGGCCGGGCCGACTACCTGCTCGATCTCGTCGGGCTCGGTGACAAGGTGGACCGTCCCGCGCATCACCTCTCCGGCGGCGAGCAGCAGCGCGTGGCCATCGCGCGGGCGCTGGCGAACGGCCCCCGCCTGCTTCTGGCGGATGAACCCACCGGGAACCTTGATACCGCCAACTCCAACCGCGTCTTCGAAGTGCTGCAGACCGTGGCCCGCGAGACCGGGCTGGCCTTGCTTATCGTCACCCATAACACGCAGGTCGCCCACGCCTCGGATTTCATCTTCACCATGCAGGACGGCCGCATGGTGGATTAAGGAGACCGTTCTCCCAACCTTGCGTCGCCCGGCCGGGGCGCATTTTGATTGCCTCGCCTGTCGTGCTTCCTACCCTCCCGCCATGCGTGAAGCCCCGGCGTCATGATCTATCTGGACGCAACCAGCGCCGCCGCTTCGCCAGTGAACATGGGCGTGCACCGCACCGTTCGCGGACTCTACGCCCACACGGCGGCGCGCCATCCGGTCACGCCGCTGCGCTGGGATTTTGCCGCGCGTTGTTACGCCCGCCTTTCGACGCGCGAGCAAGCGAATCTCCTTTCGCCCTTTGCAGCCTATCGCGAAGCGAAGGCGGTGCCCGGCCAGGGCGATTGGGCTCACTGGTTTGCGGCCTGGCGCGACCGCCGTTCCCGCCACCGGCGCCGGATCCGCCAGGCCGACCTGCTCCAGCCGGAGGACACGCTGCTGATTCCCGATCTCTGCTGGGACCCGCGCATCTACTCCTGGACCGAGTTGGCCAGGCGGCCCGGCCGCAAGGTGGCCATTTTCCACGACGCCATGCCCCTGCGCATTCGCGGCCAGGCCGACAGCCACGACGATCTCTTTGCCGAGTATGTCCGCGCCCTGGCCCAGCTCGATCTTGTCATTTGCATCTCGCGCGAGGTCGAGGAGGACCTGCGCCGCTACTGGCAGGAGTTCGGCTGCGCGCCCACGCCGACCTGCGTGATCACCTGGCCAGTCCCCTTCGACGAGGAACGGCCCGCCACCCGGCCCAACTTCGGCGCGCAGCGCCTGATCTACGTCTCGCGGCTCAAGCTGCGCAAAAATCATCTGGTGCTGCTCGACGCCTGCGAGGAGCTCTGGGGACAGGGCGAGTCGTTCGCGCTCGATCTCATCGGCGTGGCGGATGCATGGAAGGACACCCGCCGGATTCTCAGCCGCGTGCGTGCGCTAGCGGCCCAGGGCCGGCCCGTGCGCTGGCGGCGGCATATCAGCGACGCGGAACTGGCCGAGGCCTATCGCGCCTGCTCCTTCACGGTCTTTCCCTCGCGCCTGGAAGGCTTCGGCCTGCCTATTGTCGAGAGCCTGTGGCATGGCCGCCCCGTCATTTGCGGGGCTAACGGTGCGATTGGTGAGGTCGCGGCCGGCGGCGGTTGCCTGCCCGTGGATCAAAATAGTCCGAAGGCGCTGTCCGCCGCGATCAGGTCCCTGCTCCACGACGAGACATTGTATCGACGTCTTTACGGCGAAATCCGCGCGCGGACGTTCCGCACCTGGAATGATTATGGCCGCGAGCTCGACCAGGTGCTCGGCCTCGTGCCCTGAAACGACATGCTGTACCTCGACGTCACCGGCGGCTGCACCCTGCCCTTGCAGAGCGGTATTCCACGCACGACGCGGGAGCTGCACCGGCTGGCCGGCACGCGCCTGGGCCACGTCCTGCCCATCCGCTGGCAGCCCTTCCGCAGCAGCTACACGCGCCTGAGCGGCCGCGCCACCGCCGTGCTGGAGAACCGGGTCGCACCCCGGCGCCCGCCCCGCGACACCACGTGGCCGATCATGCTGGCCGCGCTGCGGGACGTGGGCCCGTGGCCTGCCGCCGTGCCGCTGCACCGCACGCTGCGCGATGCCGATACCTTGGTGCTGACCTCTCTCTTTCCCGACAATCGCCTCGCTTATCTCGAGAAACTGGCTCGCAGGCCCGGCCGCCGCATCGCGTTCTTCCACGATGCCATTCCGCTGCACGATCCCAACGTGCCCGCGTGGGAACGCGAGCATCACCTGCGCGCCCTGCGCCTGCTCGTCACGTTCGATCTCCTGATCGCGGTCAGCGAGGCCTCGCGCGATGAGTTGCTCGCGCTTGCGGCCACTCATGGCCTTCCCGCGCCGGACACCGTCGCCCTGCCGTGGCCGGTCTCTTTCGAAGCCCCCCGGCCGGCCTTCACCGTGCCGCCCGCCGAGCCGAAAACCATTCTCTACGTCTCCCGTCTTAAGGAGGTGAAGAACCACCTGACGCTGCTCGCCGCCTGCGAAACGCTTTGGCAGGAAGGCCAGATCTTTTCCCTCACACTCATCGGCTGCGAGGATGAGGCGCGCGAGTCGGCCGCCGTTGCGCGCGAGATCGCCCGGCTGCGGCGCCAGGGTCGCGCCATCACCTGGCAGGCACAGGTCTCCGAGTCTGGGCTGCACGCGGCCTATCGCGCCGCGGCGTTCACCGTCTTCCCCTCCCGGCACGAAGGTTTCGGCCTCCCCATCCTGGAGAGTTTCTGGCACGGTCGCGGTGTGATCTGCGGCTCTGACGGCGCAATCGGCGAAGTCTCGCGTGGACCGGGCGCCCGGCATGTGGACGTCACCAACGCGGCTGCGCTCGCCGCCGCCATGCGTCCCCTGCTGCATGAGCCCGCCGCGTGCGAGCGATTGGGCCGCGACGCCTACGCACGGCCCCTGCGGTCGTGGGACGATTACTGGCGCGAGCTCGAACCCTTGCTGACGCCATGATCTACCTCGACGTCACCAGCGCCTGCCACTCGCCGCTCAACACCGGCGTCAAGCGCATGCAGCGCGGCCTGCATCAGTTCCTCAAGCCGCGCGACAATTACCTGCCGGTGTGCTGGCAATCGGCCTGGCAGAACTACCGCATTCTTGGGCGGCGTGATTACCGCAACCTCGAGCAGACGCGGCCCGCCCGCGGCCTGCAGCTCTTCGACTTCTTTGCGCCCGGCATGGTCTCCGATTGGGTTTGCGCGTTGCGGGACGGCTTTCGGCTGATCGATCTTTTCGACGAGGGCCGCCCCGTCGATATGCTGCTGCTCCCCGATCTACTCTGGGACAACCGTGCGCCGGTCATTGCGCGACTCTGGGAGGTTGGTGTCCATCGCGTGGGCATCTTTCACGACGCCATCGCCCTGCGGCGCCCGGGGCAGTCGCGCATCGACAGCATCCTGTGCGAGCGCGGGGTGCGCGCGTTGGCGGAACTCGATGCCGTGGTATGCATCTCGCATGAGGCGGAGGAGGACCTTCTCCGCTTCTGGCGCCGTTTTCGCGTCCAGCCGGCCGCCACGTTTGTCGTGCCCTGGCCGGTACCCTTCGCCGGCGCACGGCCGGCGCTCTTTCCCAATTTCGCCGCGCGCGAACTGCTTTACGTTGCGCGCCTCGAACCGCACAAGAACCACCTGCTCCTGCTCGATGCCTGCGATAAATTGTGGCGCGAGGGGCTCGATTTCAGCCTGCGTCTGATCGGGTGCAAGGCCTACCCCGACTACGCCTGGCGGGTGGGTGCGCGGCTGCGCGGCCTGCGCGCCAAGCGCCGACGCGTACGGTGGGACGCCCACGTCGCGGATGCCGAGCTGCACATCGCCTACCGGGAGTCGTCCTTCACCGTCTTTCCCTCGCTGCTGGAGGGCTTCGGCCTGCCCATCATCGAGAGCCTTTGGCACGGGCGTCCGGTCATTTGTGGCGGCAACGGCGCGTTGGCGGAGATTGCGGCACCAGGCGGCTGCGCCCTCGCCGATACCGAAAGCATCACGAGCCTAGCGGACGAAATTCGCCGCCTTCTCACCGACGAGACGCGTTACCAAGAGCTTTACCTCGAGGCGCAAACCCGTTCCTATCGCGATTGGGCCGCCTACTGGCAGGACCTCGAGCGCATGGTGAAATAAACTGTAGCGGCGGTTGCTCTGGAGAAACTTTGCCTCAATCCGGTCTTCCGAGCAGTTCCGGTTTAGGCGAAAATTCCCGCAGGTAGCCGGCATCGGCTCGATGCCGGAGGGAGCGCAGCGACCGGAATGCCTTCCTGCCTTCAAGAACGCGAAAACGGGGGCACCTTAAACTCCGTCATCCTGGGCGAAGCGCCCGGCAGGGCGCGGAGCCGAAGGGCCTCTCGCCAATTCGCGAGTGGGCTCCGCTCGACGCATTAGTTGGAGGTCCTTCGACTCCCCTTCGCACCGCTCAGGATGACGGAATTTCAACGGCTCGCGCTTACGCGCTCGAAAGGCAGTCCGCTCGCGTTGCTCGCTCCGGGATCGGGCCGATCCCGGCTACCGGCTGAGCCCCCCGCAAGTGGGTCCGCGATCGTTCTCCAACACCCGCCGCTATAAAAGGGCCCTGATCACCGTTTCCGCAACCACCCGGGCTTGTCAAACCTGCCTTGGGCGCAAATGCTCGGGCGGTGGCCCAGACCGTCTTTCTCACCGGCGCCAGTTCCGGCATCGGCCGCGCGGCGGCGGAGTTGCTCGCGCAACGCGGCTACGAGGTTTGGGCCACTGCGCGCGATACGGCTCGCCTGCCGCAAGGTCCGCGCATCCACCCGCTGGCACTCGACCTCGAAAACCCGGCGACGATCGAGGCCGCGTGGCGTCGGGCGCTCGCGGAAACAGGGCGGATCGACATTGTCGTCCAGAACGCCGGGGCCGGCATCTTCGGCGCGATGGAGGAAGTGTCCGCCGAGGAGGCCGCGCGCCAATGGCAGATTCTGGTGAACGGTCCGCTTCATCTCCTCCGCCTGGCGGCCGCCCACCTGCGCTCGCGCCGCGCCGGAGTCATCGTGGGAGTCAGCTCCCTGGCCGCCGAAATGCCCCTGCCGTTCGCCGCCCACTACAGCGCGGGCAAGGCGGCTATCAGCGCGCTGCTCGGCGGACTCGAAATGGAACTCCGGCCCTTTGGTGTTCGCGTGGTGGATCTGCGCCCGGGTGACATCCGCACCGCCTTCAACGAACGCATCGTTCCGGAACTGGCCGCGGATTCCCCCTACGAACCGTGGCTCGCCGCAGCCTGGAAGGAAACCAACGCGCTGATGGCTGCCGCGCCCGGTCCCGAGCTGGCGGCACGCGCCATCCTCCGCGTCATCGAACGGCCCCGGGCGCTCGCGCGGTGCGGCACGTTCTTTCAGGCGCGGCTCGGCGCGCTTGGCGTCCGCGTCCTTTCGCGGGGGTTCCTGCTCAATTCGATCCGTCGCTATTACAAGCTCGATCGCGTGGATCGCGAGGCCGGCCCGTGAAGCGGCTGCTGGTCCTCACCTCCGCCACCGGCGCCGGGCACGATACCCACGCGCTCGCCACCGCCGCCTGGTGCGCGCGCATCTTCGGCCGCTTCGACGACGGCGTGCAGGTCACCATCGCGCACGCGCTGGAGGACTCGCATCCGTTCTATCGCGGCGCGGTCGGCTTCTACAATTTGATCCAGCGCCACGCGCCCGGCTTTCACCACGTCTATTACAACGCCATCGAGTTGCTCGACGCGCTCAATCCGGGCACGGTGGGGCTCGGCCGCGCCTGGTATGTCAAGCTGCTGCAAAAGGTGCGGCCGAACGCCATCCTCAGCGTCCACGATTGTCTCAATCGCGGCTACTTCGAGCTCGCGCGCGAGGTGCTGCCCGGCGTGGTTTGCGGCACCTACTGTCCCGAGTTCGAGGGCGGCTACGGTTTCAGCCGCAACTGGGTCAACCCGCGCGGCGATTTCTATTTCGGCCGGACCGAGGAGACCGTCCGCGAAGCGCGCCGCCGCGGCGCCGCCCAGGCCTTCGTGGCCGGACACTGGGCGCCGCCCGTCTTTTATGAAACGGACGAGGCGGAGGCCGATCGGTTGCGGGCCGAGCTTCAGCTGGATCGCGACCGCTTCACCCTCCTGCTCTCCACCGGCGGTTCCGGCGCGCAGAACCATCGCGCCGTGCTCCGGGCGCTCGCTCCGCTGCGGACGCGGCTTCAGGTCATTGCGCTCTGCGGACGGGACGAGGCTGCGCGCGCCGCGCTGCAGGCGTGGACGGTGCGGGAAAGTCCACTCACGGTGCGCTGCCTCGGCTTCACCGATCGCATGCCCACGCTGCTGCGACTGGCCTCCGCCGTCGTGGCGCGGGCCGGAGCGACCACGGCCGGCGAGACCCTGCTGGGCGGTTGTCCCCCGATCTTCAACGGACTTGGCGGCATGATGCCGCAGGAACTGCCGACCTGGCGCTGGTTCCGCGGGCGTGGGATTGGCGTTGCCGCTTTTTCCGCCACTGGCGTGCGCGACCGGGTCGTCCGCTGGCTGGAACGTCCCGGCGAGTGGTCCAACGTGTGCGAGCGCCTAACCCGCCTGCGCGACGCGACCACACCGCAAGGCGCGTTGGAGAAACTTCTGGGACTGTAGCGGCGGTTGCTCTGGAGAACAGATCGCGGATCGCCGGCGAACAGGATGGCGCGTTGCGAAAATGGTTTCCTTTTCCGAACGGATTTGGCCGCTGCGGCGGCTCCGGCCTCGAGGCCAAGGCGAGCTCCTTCGGATGTTTGGTCCGCCCCAAGCCTGGTAGCCGGCGCTTCCCGAGCGCCGGTCGGTTGCGGACGCATGTTCTGCTCGGACCGGCGCTCGGAGAACGCCTGCTCCCTGTTCTGAAGCGATCATTCCAGCCTCGGACCGATCCCGACGGGAATGAAAGTCCGATACTGGAGATTTCTACAAAGCAAGCGCCGGTCTCCGCCGCCGCCATAAACTGATCTCTCGTTCCACGTTGGCTTGAGAACGCCCCTGTGGAGGGGACGGCTTAAGCGCAAAACAGCATGGTAAAACTTATCCGACCGCTTCCCACTTCCTCAACACCAGCGACACATTCGCCCCGCCAAACCCGCTGGAATTGCTCAGCGCAACGACCGGCGCGGCCTCCACCGGTTGGGTCAGCACCGGCACGCTGCGACAGGCTGGATCGAGCTGCGTGATCTTCGCGCTCACCGGCATGAAACCCTCCTGCAGCGCCAGCGCGGTGAAGGCCGCCTCCATCACGCCCGCGAGGCAGAGCCCATGCCCGGTCAGGGCCTTCGTGCTGCTGACGTAGGGAACACGTCCCCCGCTAAACACGCGCCGGATCGCCCTGATCTCGGAGAGATCACCCGCGCCGGTGCCCGTGGCGTGGGCGTTGAGATAATCGACCTCGTCCGGCGCGACGCCCGCGGCGGCAAGAGCCGAGTTCATGGCCCGCGCCAAGCCCTCGCCCTCGGGTTCCGGCGCCATGACGTTGTAGCCGTCCGCCGCCTCGCCCCAGCCAAGCACCTCGGCGATAATGGCCGCGCCGCGCGCCTGGGCCGACTCCAGCGATTCCAGCACCGCTACCGCCGCGCCGCCCGTGCCAACAAAGCCGTCCCGCTTTGCGTCGAAAGGCGCCGGCGTTTTGTCCGGATCGGTCACCACGCTTAGCGCCCGCACGCCGGCAAAGGGCAGGATGCTGTAAAGATTACAATCCTCCGCGCCGACCACGAAGCTCACGTCCTGCCGGTCTTGGCTGATCTGGTCGTAGCCGTAACCGAGCGCGTGAGCAGACGAGGCGCACGCACTGGAGAACCCCAGCACGGCACCCTTGAGGCGGAACGCGGCCGCGAGATTCGAATTCAGCGTCCCGGGAATGGCTGCCGGCAGGGCAAGCGGGAAGCACTTGTGGATGCCCTCGCGCACCATCGTGTGCAGGTGCTCGTAGATCATCCACATCGAGCCGCCCGAAGCGCACATCGCCCCGGTGCGCGGATGCGAGACGCGGTCCGGGGGCAAGCCGGCCTGCGTGATCGCCTGCACCATGGCGCAGTAGGCGTAGACCACGTGCGGCGCCATCGAGCGCAGCGCATTGCGCTCGATCGTGTAGCCCGCCGGCCAGGTCCAGTCGTCGAAAGTCAGGCTGGGAAAGCTGAAGCCCTTGACCGTTCCGGCCACCCGCGGCGATCCCGGTTCCTGCGGCAGTTCCGGGAAGATCGCGATGCCGGAGCGCGCCCGGCGCAGACTCTCGACCACCTCGGCCCGGCTGTTTCCAATGCTGGTGATAAACCCCAGCCCCGTGATGACGACCCGTTTTTTCACCCGGATGGAGACCCGCCCAATGCGAGCGGGAATCTAGAAGCTGGCGACCGTCTCCTGCGTCGGGGTCGGTCGCGGGGAGGCCGGATGCCCGTTGGCGGCGGCGAGGGCTTCATCCGCCACCAGTAGCTCGGTCGCGCGAGCGCCCTGCTCCGACTCGCTCAAGTCGCCAAAGGCCAGCGTCAGCCCTTCCACTCGCGCGAGCAACTGGCCGCCCACCGTCACCCGACCGGCGAAGACAACCAGCGGCGCGCGCAGCTTGGTGTTTTCCAGCTCCAGCACGATTTCGTCCCCCGGCCGGGCACGCCGCGAAAAACGCGCCTCGTCCATCCCAACGAAAAGCACGTGATTGGCCGGCAGTTGCACCCCGAGCCGTTTCGGCACCTGCTCGAGCACCCAGAGACAGCCCGCCTGGCCCAGCGCCTCGTAGACGATGGAGGCAGGAACAATCGGCTCGTCGCGAAAGTGGCCGGCAAAAAACGATTCGTCGCCGCGGAACAGGTAAGCCCCCCTGACCTGGCTGCCGCGGATCTCCGCCCGGTCGAGAAAGAGAAAGGGCGGCTGCTGCGGCAGGATGAGGCAAATGCGGTCCCGCTCATACGATTCCACCGTCGCGAGCGAAACCGGCCGCCCGTGCACCCGATCGTCGACGTAGGTCCGCACATCGCCCAGCGTGCGGATCGCCCGCGCCTCGGAATCCTCGATGCGGAAATCGAGCGCCTCCTCGATCGCCATCACGATTTCCAGCATCGTCAGCGAATCGATCCCCAAGTCCTCGCCCAGCTTGGTGCAGCCGGGCTTGTCCGCCAGCGTCTCGCCCGGCGCCAGCTTCAAGTAGCGCTCGATCACGCCGTTCACCACCACGATGACAGCCGCAACGTCCCGCTCCTGACGGAAGCGGAGGATCGCGTCGATCGTTTCCGGGCTGCAGCGCTTGAACGATTCGCGCAGCTTGACTTCCTGTTCGGAACTAAGGGTGACAACTTCCATGGATCGATTCTTCAGCACTCTTGCTCTAGCCAAGCGAAATCTTCAAGCAAAGTAAACTTTCCCTTGGCTGCCGCCACCCCGAAGCGTTCCTAAGTGAGACGCTTGGCCGGATGAAGAGGGGCCCATTTAGCTCGTCCGTCGCGGGTATTGGCCGAGTTTTTCCAGGGTCTGGCGCAGGGCGACAAGAAACCCGTCAATCTGCTCTGTGGTGTGCTGCGCGGTGACCGAGGTGCGAATCAAGTCCCGTCCCGCCGGCACGCCCGGCGAGATCGCCATGACCGTGAAATAGCCCTGCTCCCAGAGCGACTGCCAGACGCGGTAGCACTTCTCCTTGTCCCCCAGCACGACCGGCAGCCCGGGCGTTGGGCTGTCCCAAAAATCGATTCCCAGTTTGCGCAAGCCAGCCCGGTAATGATCCGCATTGGCCATGAGACGCGCGCGATGTTCCGGCTCCTCCACCATCACCCGCAGCGCCTCCGATGCGGCGGCGGCCTGCGAGGCTGGAAGGCCCGCGCTGAAGATGATCTGGCGGCAATTGGAGCGGAGGAAGTCGATCAACCCGCGGCTGCCGGCCATGAACCCGCCCGTACTGGCGAGCGCCTTGGAGAAGCTGCCCACCGTCAATTCCACGCGGCCGGTCAGACCGTAATGGTCCACGCTGCCGCGTCCGTCGCGGCCCAGCACGCCGATGGCGTGGGCATCGTCCACCACCGTGACGGCGCGATGCTTCTCCGCCAGCTCCACGATTTGCGGCAAGGAGGCGATATGCCCTTCCATCGAGTAAACACCGTCCACGGCAATCGCCTTGGCTTGCCCGGACGGCAGCGCGAGCAGCAGCCGTTCGAGGTCCGCCATGTCCTCGTGGTTGAAGCGTTCCAGCGTCGCCCCACCCAGCAGCGCGCCGTCCCACAACGCCGAATGGATGCTCTTGTCGACCAACAGGGCATCGCCGCGCCGCACCAGGGTGCTGAGCGACCCCATGCAGGCAAGGTAGCCGGCGGAAAGCACGTGACACGCCTCGACGCCAAGAAACGCCGCAAGCTGGTCCTCCAGTTCCTCGTGCACCGCCCGGCTGCCGTTCGCCAGCCGCGAACCGCAGGGACTGGTGCCCCATTTTTCGATGGCGGCGGCCGAGGCGCGTAGCACGCGCGGATGCGTGCTCAAGCCCAGGTACTCGTTACTGCTCATCATGAGCATCCGCCGGCCCTTGACCGTGACGTACGCGCCCTCGCGCGCCTCGATCGCGTGGTAGTACGGCTGGTACTTCAACCGCAGTTTTGTTCCGACATCGGAGCTGTAGCGATCCAAAAGAGGCTTGGAAGCAGACAGGAAGGACGGTAAAATCACGCGGTATCTGGAATTAGGGCCTTTGTACCATAACCTCGTACCTCCCGCGCCATCTTTTCTGGCGAAAGAGGCCCTGACCGGGCCGGCCCCTCCGCCGCTTCATCCGCCCCGGCGCGGCGTTCTCCTGGTGTCGCTCGTCGCCTTCCTGTTGCTGGCTCCCTCCGTCCGGGCGACCCCGGCTCTGCCGCAGGCGGGCCAGCCCGCGCCCACTTACACCCTCGACGATTGCCTCCAGCTCGCGCTCGACCGCAACCCCGACATCCTTCGCGCGCAGCACGACATCGAGCGCACACAGGGGCTGATCATCCAGGCGAAGTCCACGCTCTACCCCCAGGTCAGCGTCAACGGCCGGATGGAGGAGCGTAACGACGATCTCTTTAAGCAGGGCACCGACCCGACCGCGCAGGGCTTTCGCGACTTCTGGATTGTCCAGCTTCAGGTCGCCCAGAGCCTCTATTCGGGCGGCGTCAACCGTCAGAACATCGCGATCGCCAAGCTCACGCACGAAGCCTCCCTCATCCAGTTGCAGGCGACGATCGACGGTGTGCTGCAGCAGGTGAAGACCTCGGTCTACGGCGTGGTGATCGACGAAGCCCAGCTCGAGGCGCAGAAGCTCACCATCGACCTGCTGCGGCAGGAAGGCGCTCGGCAGAAGGACCTCTTCGACGCCGGGCGCACCACCCGCTTCAACGTCCTGCGCACCCAAGTCAGCCTCGGCAACCAGCGGGCCCAGCTCAGCCGCCTGCAGACCGACCTGGTCGCCCAGCAGGTATCGCTTAGCCAACTCCTAAACATCGCCTGGTCGCACTCCGAATCGCCGTTCAATCCACCCTTCCACGTCCAGGCCAGCCTCGATTGCCCTTCGCTCCGCCAGGTGAAGGTCGACGACTTTGTCGCGCTGGCACTGGAGCGGCGGCCGGAGTTGCAGGTCGTCGATCACCAGATCGAGATTGGGCAGCGGCAGATCAAGATCGACAAGGCAGCCAACATTCCGCGCATCAGCGCCTATGTCGCCGACCAGCAGTTTCGTGACCAGACCGTGAGCCAGTTCAACCAAAGCCAGAACGCCTACGCGATCGGGTTGCTTGGCACGTGGGACGTCTTCGACGGCTGGGCCAGCCGCGGGCAGACCATCGTGGACACGGCGTCGCTCGCCAGCCAGCTCGTCTCGCGCGATCAATTGCGCCTGCAGATTGAGGGCCAGGTGCGCGAAGCCTACGCCCGGCTGCTCACCGCCGAGGCCACCATCCAGACCGAGACGGCCAACCAATCCACCGCCGAGGAATCGGTCAAGCTGGCGCGCATCTCCGCCGATTCCGGTTATGCCACGCTCCTCGACGTTCTCCAGGCCACGCTCGACCTGAACGCCGCGCGCACCGATCTCATCCGCTCCCGCCAGCTTTACCTCGATGCCCTGGCCGATCTCGAGCACGCCATCTCGCTCAAGTTTGTCGATTGGCCCGGCAACCCGGCTGCGGTCGAGGCGGACGAAGCCGCGCACTCCGCCCTTGTGCCCGCGCCGGCGAACTCACTTCCGCCGGCGGCTGATTCCACCACCATCGCACCGGCTCCCATGCCGGCCGCGCCCCCGCCCGCGCTGCATCCCTGATGAAGACGACGCTTGCCGGCCTCCTCGCCTGGCTCCTGGCCGCTGCCGGGGCCCCCGCCGCCGTGCCCCACACCCTCGATCTCCGGCAATGCTTCGCCCTTGCCCTGGAGCACAACCCCCAGCTGCGCCAGGCCTCGGTCCAGTTTCTTTCCGCGGAAGGCCGCACGATGCAACTGCACGCGATTCTTTATCCCACGGTCAATGCCCAGGCCGTTTTCACCCCGCTGGTTTTTTACGTGCAAATCCAGCAGACCTTCTACAGCGCGGACACGCTGCCGCGGCTGCGCTTGAGCCGGCTTACGCGCGAGCAGGCCTTCCTTAACTACCGCCAGGCGCTGGTCGATGTTTTTTTCCAGGTCCGACAGGCCTTCACCAATGCCCTCGGCGCCCGCGCGCAGGCCCGGCTTGTCTCCGACCTGACCGCAAGCCGCCAGGCCGCGGTCACGGCGGGGCGGAATCTTTTCGCCGCGGGTCACCTGCAACGCAGCGACGTCGCGCCGCTCGAAGTGCTGGCAAGCCTGGCCCGGCAAGACGTGTCCTCGGCCACCCTCGGCGAACAAGAAGCGGTGTTCGCGCTGGCGCAGATCATTGGCGTCGATCTGCCCGCCGACGAGCAATTCAAAGGCAGCTTGGAGGACCGCGGCCCCGCCGAGCTTGACCCAGCCGCGCTCAGCGCTCAGGCACTGCGGGACCGTACCGATCTTCAACTGCTCGAAAACGCCCGCCTTTCCAGCGAGCAGCAGATCCGCATCGACCTGAAGAACCTTTACCCGCAAATCGGCTTCGAATCCGAATCCGCCATCCAGCCACCCTCCTTCCTGCCCGGCGGCGCCACCTCCTTCGACCTGGAGCGCAACTATGACGAACCCGAGACGCAGCGCCAGAACGGCAACACCCAGCTCCCGCTCAGCCTTTATTTCAACTGGCTGATCTTCGACGGCGGCCAACTTGCGGGCCTCCGCGCTGTCGACCAGGCCCGGCTCGCCACCCAGCGGGAGGCCGTCGAGGCGCTGCGGCGCTCCATCCCCGGCGAAGTTGCCTCTGCCGTGTCGATCATCGAGGCGGAACGCGGAACCCTGCGCCTGCTGGGTGACCAAACCCCGCCCGCGGACGTCGAGCAGCAGGCCACGGTCGATTATCAGGCCGGCCGCGTGCGCCTGCTCGACAAAGTGAACCTCGAAACCGATATTGTGGCCCAGCGTCAGCTTCGGCTGGCCAGCCAGATTCGTCTGAGCCTGGCCCTGGCCGCTCTGGACCATGCCCTCGGGCGCGGACTCGAGGTGCCCCGAAGCCCCGTCGCCGCAAACTAATCATGGCCCCGCTCGCCACGCCAACCAGCCGCGCCCCGCGATCTGCCCCGCCGCCGCGGCGGAGCTTGCTGCGCCGCTACTGGCTGCTGCTCGTTCTCGCGGTGCTCGTGGTGGCAGCGGGCGCCGTCTATTTTTCCTTCTTTTACGACACGGTCGACGCGGCGGAAGTCGCCACCGTCGAACGCGGCACCGCCCTGCAGGGTGTCTACGGCACGGTCGACGTCGAACCGGTGACGGAGGTGATCGTGCGCACCCGCAATTTCGGCATGCTCTCCGCCGTTAACTTCAAGGCGGGCGATTTGGTCAAGGCCGGGCAGGTCCTGGTTGAAACCTCCGACACCTCGGTGCAGCGCGACATCGATTCCGTCAACTCCGCGCTGGCGCAGGCCAAGGTCCGCCAAGCGCTCGGCCCCGCCTCCACCGACGCCTTGAAGAACCAGGAGATCGAGGTCGACAAGCTGAAGAAGCTGCTCGACGCCAATGACATTTCGCCGGTCGAGTACGAGAAGGCGCAAAACTCCCTCGCCAGCCTGCGCGATGAGGTGCAGAAGGAGACACTGGCGCTCAATACCGACGTGGAAAACGCCGAGCGCTCGCGCGACGCGCTCAACGACCAACTCGGCCACGACTCCATCGCCTCGCCCATGGACGGCGTCATCCTCGAAAGCTACTCGCACCTCGGTGAATACCTTCCGCCGCAGACGCAAATCTGCCGCATTGGCAGCGCGGAAAACCAGGTCGTCGCGCAGGTGAACGAGGAGGACGTGGGTTATCTCTCGCCCGGCATGAAGGCGAAGATCCGGCTCTACTCGCAGCAGGACCGCGATCTCGTCGGCACGCTCAAGAAGATCCTCCCGCAGGCCGAGAACCAGGTTTATCGCGTCATCTTCAGCCTGGACAACCCCCCCGCCCTGCTTCTCCCGGGCATGACGGGCGAGATGAACATCATCATCGGCGAGCGCCAGAACACGCTCACCATTCCCTCGCGCGCCATCCGGCACGGCAACCAGGTGCTCCGGATCGTCGATGGCCGCGTGCGCCTCGTCACCGTGCACACCGGCTTCCACACGCTGGAGCGGACCGAGATCACCGACGGCCTGAGCCAGGGCGACAAGGTCATCCTCTCCAATCAGGACCTCTACAAGCCCGGCGTGCGCGTGCGCGAGGTCACCGAGAAAACGCAGTAGGCCGGACGCTTTGCCCGTGCGCTCGCCCTCGTTTCACATTGCCCTCCGCTTCCTGCTCGCGCACCAGCGTTCCATGGGCTTGAGCGCGCTCGGTGTCGTCTTCGGCGTCGGAGCCTTCATCGCGGCCTGCGCGCAGACGGAGGGTTTTGAGAAGTTCTACATCCAGACCGTGCTCGGCTCGGAAGGCGCCCTGGTCATTTCCGACCGTTTCCAGGAATCCAGGGAAAACATCCTCGCCACCAAGCCCGGTGAATCCCTTCTCGTCGCCAATCAGCAGGAAAAGAAATATTACCCGGGTATCGAGGACGCCTACCACATGATCGACGTCCTCATGACCTATCCCCAGGTCGTGGCCTGCTCGCCCATCGTGGAGGGACGCACCTTCCTCCGCTCCGGTTTTCAGGAAGAGGGCGTCTCGCTGCAGGGCATCGATCTCGATTTGCATTTGCGCACGACCGATTTCGCCAAGCAGGTGAACAAGGGTTCCATGGAGGATTTCCGCAACGACCCCAACGGCTGCTGCGTCGGCCAGAGCCTTGCCGAACGCATGGACCTGCATGCCGGGCAGGACGTTTTCGTGCGCGGGCCGAGCAACGAGAACCGGCGCTTCCGCATCGATGTGATTTACGAGACGGGCGTTTGGGATTTCGACATCAAGAACGTCTTTGTTCATTTGCGCACGGCGCAGGAAATCCTGCACAAGCCCTACTTTGTCTCGTTCATGCTGGTCAAGCTGGTAAATCCCGACCGCGCGCCGGAAATGGCCGACGAGTTCCGCGACCTGCTCTCCCACCAGGCCGATTCCTGGCAGGCGCGCCAGGCGGGCAATCTCCACCTTTTCGAGGCGTTGCGGCTCTCGGCCGCCATCGTCGTCTCGATGATCATTCTGCTTTCCGGCTTCGGCATCTTCAACGTGCTGTCGCTTTCCGTCATGCAGCGGGTGAAGGAGATCGCGATCCTGCGCTCCATGGGTTACGACCGCGGCGACATCGCGGCGATCTTTCTTTGGCAGGGCGCGTGCGTGGCGGTCGTCGGAATCATCCTGGGCTGGGGCCTCGGCGCGCTGCTGACCTTTGTCATCTCGAAGATCCCGGTGAACTTCCGCGGCATCCTGCGCACCGACTACTTCATCGTGGAGTGGTCGGCCTACCATTATCTCATCGCCGCGGTGCTGGCGCTAATTGCGGTCTTCATCGCCTCCTATGTGCCCGCCCGCCGCGCCTCGCGCCTGGAACCGGTGGACACGCTCCGCGGCACGGGTCAGTAATCCCTCCAGCTGTCGCGGCGGTCCACGACCGTCGTCCAAGTCGGCGCCATGCGCCGCCACCTTGTGCTCTGCTCACATCCGCCTCGTTCCCAAGTTGCACTTGGGAACGAAAGTGCTTCTTCTCCGACCGCCGCTCGGACAGCGGCGCCCTCTTACCAGCTCGAATCGTTCTGCGGGACTGGATGCGCGACCCTGGCCGTGGGGACAGTGGGCTGGTAGGGCGGGAAGTGGACGATGGTCTCGTTCGGCTTGCCCATCTGCAGCCGGTCGCGGGCGATGCCCTCGATGTAGGCCGGATCGGTCTTCATGTGCTCGGTCTCGATCTTGATTTCCTGCTGCTCGTCGAGGGCGTCCTGAATCTTGGCCTTTAGCGTGGCCTGCTCGGCCTGGTATTGCTGCGTCTGCTGAATGACCGGCAGAAAAAAAAGTGCCAAGCCGGCCAGGACCACCACGCCGGTGAGCCCCTGCGTGACCGTGACGAGCGTGGCCCAGATGTTGCCGCCGCCTTGGCGCTTGAGCGGGATGCTCGCGGGATCGAGAAAACGCGCGCCGGCGGCCATGGTTACTTGAGCGTACCTCCGAAGACGGCGTCGTCGCCCAGCTCCTCTTCGATGCGCAGGAGCTGGTTATACTTCGCGAGACGGTCGCTGCGCGAGAAAGAACCGGTCTTGATTTGTCCCACGTTCAGCGCGACGGCGATGTCGGCGATGGTCGTGTCCTCGCTCTCGCCGGAACGGTGGCTGAGGATGGAGGTGTAGCCGGCGCGCTTGGCGAGCTCGACCGCGTCGAAGGTTTCGGTGAGCGAACCGATCTGGTTGACCTTGACCAGAATCGAGTTGCCCACGCCCTGGTCGATGCCCTTTTGCAGGAACTCGACGTTGGTGACAAAAAGATCGTCGCCGACGAGCTGGGTGGTCTTGCCCATGGCGTCGGTCAGCTTCTTCCAGCCGGCCCAGTCGTTTTCGGCGGTGCCGTCCTCGATCGAGATGATCGGATAGCGCTTGGCCAGGTCCTGGTAAACGGCGATCAGCTCCTCGGCGGTCTTGCTGCTGCCGTCGGATTTCTTGAAGACGTACTTGTTGGTGGCCTTGTCGTAGAACTCGCTGCTGGCCACGTCGAGGGCGAAAAAAATGTCCGAACCGAGCTTGTACCCGGCGTTCTTCACCGCCAAGGCCAGCACTTCCAGCGCGTGCTCGTTGGACTTGAAGCGCGGGGCAAAACCGCCCTCGTCGCCGCCGCCGGTGCCGAGCTTCTCGTCGTGCAGGACCTTCTTGAGCGAGTGGTAGACCTCCGCGCCGTAGCGGATGGCCTCGCGGAAACTGGGCGCGCCCTTGGGCACGATCATGTATTCCTGGAAATCGATGGGTGCGTCGGAATGGGCGCCGCCGTTGAGCACGTTGGCGAGCGGGACGGGCAGCGTCTTCGCGTTGGTGCCGCCGAGATAGCGATAGAGCGGCAGGCCGACGGCGGCGGCGGCGGCGTGCGCGGCGGCGAGCGAGACGCCGAGAATGGCGTTGGCGCCGAGGTTCTTTTTCGTCGCCGTGCCGTCGAGCGCGAGCATCTTCTTGTCGAGCTTGAGCTGCTCCGTCGCGTCGAGGCCGACCAGCTCCGGCGCGATCCTGGTATTAACGTTCTCGACCGCCTTGAGCACGCCCTTGCCGCCGTACTTGGCCTTGTCGCCGTCGCGCAGCTCGAGCGCTTCATGCTCGCCGGTGCTGGCGCCGGAGGGAACGATGGCCCGGCCGCGCGAACCGTCCTGGAGATGGACCTCGGCCTCGAGGGTGGGGTTGCCGCGGGAATCGAGAACCTGGCGGGCCAGGACTTTGGTGATGGAGGAACAGCTCATACGACAGGAATAAAAATGGGTTTAGGCGGGAACGCTCAGGTCGACCTGATGCGGCTCGATCTTCTCGATAATGACGCGGCGGCTCTTGCCCTCGTCGGTGGAAAGCTCGGCCTCGTCCCCCACGACGTGGTTGAGCAGGGCGCGCGCCACGGGCGTCTGGTAGGAAATGATGCCGGTGACGGGATCGCTGTCCCACGCGCCGAGGATGGTGTAGCTCAGCTTCTCGCCTGACTCGGCGTCCTTGAGCGAGACCTTGGTCCCAAGGGTGACCTTCGAGGTGTCGGGGTTGGTGAAATCGTGGCCTTCCGCGCGCTGGAGCATGGCGTCGAGCTCGGCCTTGCGGCGCGCGAGGATGGTCTGCATTTCCTTGGCCGACTTGAACTCGTGGTTCTCGCGCAGATCGCCGTAGCCGCGGGCGATGGCGATATCCTTGCTGTTTTGCGGAATCTGGTTGCGGTCGAGGTCCTCGAGCTCCGCCTCGCGTCGCTTGAGGCTGGGCCAGGAGACGATGAGCTTGGCTTCCTGGGTCGAGCCCTTGTCGGTGCCGACGACCATGGCCTGCACGTCCGGATAAAGCTTGATGATGGAGGCGAGGAGCGAGCGCTTGTCGAGTTCCTCGAACACGGGGCTGAGCAGGATGGCGCGGACGATGTCGCGCACGTCCCCCACGGGCGCGTCCTTGAGGATCGCGGCGATGAGCGGCTTGTCGCCCAGGATCAGCTCGTAAAGCTTGGTGCCCTTCTTGATCTCGGAGAACTGGTCCTTCTCGAGCACGGAGAGAATGGCCATGAACAGCTGCGGCTCGATGAGCACGCTGTAGATTTCCGGGCGGTTCTTGCAGAGCCAGAAAAGAAAATCGCAGGTGATGTTGCGCTCGCGGATGAAGCGGTTGACCGCAGCCTGGACGTCGGGCTCACGGCCGGCGGCCTGAAAGGCCTCGGTGATGACTTCGGCCACGCGGCCGTTGGCGCGCGGGAGCAGCGCAATGAAGAGATTAGGCCAGGAGTCGGGCAGGCCGAGGCGCAGGGCCTCGAGCAGCTTGGGCTGGCGCGAACCGGGCAGCTGATCAAGCAGCGTGCTGAGCGCCGGGGCGGCGGCAGGGGCGAGCGAGACGATGGAACGCGGACCGCTTTCGCGTTCGCGACCGGCCATGAGCAGAAATTCATCGCGGGCCAGCGCCAGTTCCACCTGGAGGGCGAGCTGCGACTTGGGCACCTTGCCCAGCGTCGCGTCGAGCAGCTCGGAAACCTCGTTGAGGGTCGAGTCGTTCTTGATGTCGGGCCAGTATTTGGCCACCGAGGCCAGGGCGGTGAGCACCTGCTTGGGGCCATTGGCCAGCCGCAGGTTTTCCATAGCGGAATCGCCGAGGGCGTTGGCGGCCTCGAGCTGGCGCAGCGCCTCGTTCTTCTTGCCGGGGACGTAGAAGAGGCCGTTCTTCTTCAGGGCGCGCTTGGCGCCTTCCCACCACTTCTTGTAGTCGGCGCCGGCGATGACGTCGGGTGAAAGCATGGCCTGGATGTTGTCGGCGGTGGCTTGGGCGCCCAGGCTTTTGATGCAATCGGTGACTACGGCGACCGGGTCGGTGGCGGCTTTCTGTTTCAGCTCGGCCAGCGATTCGGCCTTTTGCACGAGAATATGGCCGGCCGGCAGCGGGGTGAGCGATTCCGCGGCGTAGATAAACTGCATGAGGTGGGCCTTCTTCGACTTGAAGTCGATGGTCACCGAGTCGTTGGCCGCGTCCCAGTCCTTGATCTGGCCGAAGCCCCAACTCTTATGGGTGCAATACGTTCCGGGGGTGAGAGCCTTGAGTTTTTCCGCCACGGCAGAGGAGATGTTTTCGGGAAGGGTGGCGGTAGTAGAGTCGGATTCCATGTAGCGGCGGCTATGGTGCCTCAAGCGCATGCCTCATGGCAAACGGATTTAGGTTTTTCGCCCACTGGGCGACCTGCAGGGCTTGGAGGGCTTGCGTTGCTTAAGATACAATTTCACCGGTGTTCTTGGAGACCGCTTGCGCTTCTTTACGGAATCGCATTTGTTCCCTCTTTACCTCGGAGCTCCATTTTCGTTCCTGCTCCGCCTGACCGGTTGGGGAAAAAAAGCAGATTCCGTAAACAATGAGATTTACGAATGGGATCAACATCAAAAGACTCCACCACCCTGAATAGCCGATGTTGTGCAGTCGAAGCGCCCCCAGCACAATGAGTATCGCAACGCCGATAAGAGAGATGACCGGGCCGGTCGGGTCGTGGCTATGGCTTCCTTGGTCAGGTTTCAGGAGCCAGAGGATCGTTGTCGCTCCCACAAACACGAGTACCACTGCACCTGCGAATTGAAGACGATTTATGCCATCAGAGTCTAGCGTCCGCCGCGGCGAGCTAGACTGATCTGGGCTTGCTTCTGCTTGTTGGTTAAGAACGCAATTCATCGACTCGGGATGAGGTGGCGGCGGCCTAATAAATTGAGCAACGGGTAGCCAATCACTCATTCCCTCTTTCCAGAAGTAGTCGGTATCAACAAGCAACCCCTCACGATAATACCTGCCAATTTCTTCCTCAGTCCAAATCCCAATTGGGGATCCATTGCGCGCGATGGTGATCATGGGACACCCCTTTGTAGACATTTTCGAGTACGCAAAGAAAACCATTTATTGCTCGGTATTGGGCAGTTCCGACCGAAGCGGAGTAGAAGGACCTTGGATCGGTCGTATGGAGGAGCTCCTTCGTGGAATGGTTAGAGGTCCTTCGACTTCGCGCCGCAGTGCGGCGCTTCGCTCAGGATGACGGAATTTGGGTGCCCGCGCTTTCGCGCTCCAAAGGCATTCCGCCGCTGCGCGGCGGCCGCTCGGAGAGCGCCGGCTATCAATGCGGCGATCCGGTTATCTCTCGTTGAGGGAGGAAGCGGGTGAGAATTTGGGTGACGAGTGGACCGGTGCACGGCGCAGCATTGCGCGAGTCGCCTTGGTAAGGCACAGTCCATCGGATATGCATTGGCCCCAAGTTGTTCTCTATGTCTACGGCATCCTTCTCATCGTGGGGGGGTTGATCGGGTATGCGAAGGCGCACAGCCTGCCTTCGCTTTGGGCGGGGCTGATCTGCGGGTTGATCGCGCTGTTTCTGGGCTACGACTACATCTGGCACTACGCGCCGATCTGCGCGCTCGTCCTGGCGCTGATCCTGGTCTTTCTCATGGGCCGCCGTTATGCGCGCACGCGCAAGCCGATGCCTTCGCTGATGATCGTCATTCTCAGCCTCATCGTCATCGCGGTGCAGATTTACGTGATGGCGGTGGACGGCCTCGGCAACGCGCCGCTGTAAGCGGTCACTTTCATGAACATCCTGCGCCCGGATAACCTGACTTTTCCGGATCACCACGCAGCCAATCGTGACGGACTGCTGGCGCTGGGCGGCGACCTTTCCGCGCCGCGGCTGCTGCTGGCCTACCGCAGCGGCATCTTTCCGTGGACGGACGACCCGCTGACCTGGTGGTCGCCGGATCCGCGTGCGATCTTTGAGATCGAGAAGTTCCGCCCGCCGCGCCGGCTTGAGAGCAAGCTGCGGCATCATCCCTATACGCTGACCTTTGATCGGGCTTTCGAGGCGGTGATCCATGCCTGCGCCGAGCCGGCGGAGGGGCGCGAATCGACCTGGATCAGCCCGCGGTTCATCGCCGCCTACGTGAACCTGCACCGGCAGGGGCATGCGCACAGCGTGGAGGTGTGGCACAAGGACAGGCTGGTCGGCGGGATGTACGGGATCGCGATTGCGGGGTTCTTCGCGGGCGAGTCGATGTTCCATCGCGAAACGGATACGTCGAAGATTGCGCTGTGCCGGCTGATCGATCATCTGCGGGAGCGGCGGTTTGAACTCTTCGACACCCAGGTGCTTTCGCCGCTGACGGCGCGCCTGGGGGCGATCGAGATTCGGCGCGCGGATTATCTGGTGCGGCTCGAGAGCGCGTTGCGAAGCCCGGCCCATTGGTAGGAGTAGGTTGGCGGCCGTTGACCTTCGGGCAATGGACGTCGAGAGGACGCGTCCGCCTTCTGGCCGTTGCCTGGAGGTCGAATTTTCACAGGAGGCACTTCTTCAACGGACGGTCGACCCTGTTGTACCGAGGACCTGCCATTTTGTTACAGGGCTGTACCGATTCGGGCGGCCATCCAGAACGCATCTGGGACTCATAATGTCGGCTTCATTTCCGATATAGGGGGAGACGGGTCACCAAACCGGACACCCGGCCTGTCACGAAACCGACGCCCGCCCCCTCTTGCCCTCTTCCTCAAAGTCTTATCCCTATCTATCATGAGCGACAAACCCCTCATCGCCATCATCGATGACGAGCGCAACATCCAGGCAACGCTCATTGCCATTCTGGAGCGGCGCGGTTACGCCGCCACGTCGGCCTACACGGCGAAGCAGGGCCTGCAGGTGATCGCGGAGGAGAAGCCGGACGTGGTGTTGATGGACCTGGGCTTGCCGGACAGCGAGGGGCTTGATCTTCTGCGTGAAATTCGTAGCACGAACGCGGTGCTGCCGATCATCGTGATCACAGCGAACGATTCGCTTAACAACGCCATCGCCTCGATCAAGGAGGGCGCGTTTCATTTCATCGCCAAGCCTTATGTGCCGGAGGAACTGCTGAGCCTGGTGGGCAAGGCGCTCGAGCAAAAAGGGCTGCGGCAGGAGGCGAGCCAGCTGCGTGAGGAGACGGAGCGGCTGAAGAAACGGGTGCAGCGCGCGGAGGCCCAGCTCCAGCCGGTTTACAAGAACGTGAAGATGCGCGAGATGTTCGAGCTGATCGACCAGATCGCGCCGAGCGACGCGAACGTGCTGATCGTGGGCGAGAGCGGCGTGGGCAAGGAGATTTTCGCGAATCGCATCCACGAGCAGAGCCACCGTTCGGGCGGCCCGCTGATCAAGCTGAACTGCGCGGCGTTCCCCGCCAACATGATCGAGGGCGAGCTCTTCGGTTACAAGAAGGGAGCCTTTACGGGCGCGAGCCAGGATTTCCCCGGCATGCTGAGCGCGGCCAGCGGCGGGACGCTTTTCCTTGACGAGATTTCCGAGATGCCGATCGATCTACAGACTCGGTTTCTGCGCGTGCTGCAGGAGCGGGAGTTTCGGCCGCTGGGCAGCACGCAGAGCCTGAAGGCCGACTTCCGGCTCGTGGCCGCGAGCAATCGCCGGCCGGAGGACGCCATCCGGCAGGGTCGCATTCGCGAGGATTTGTACTATCGGCTGAACACGTTCACGCTGGCCATCCCGCCGCTGCGCGAGCGGACGGAGGATATCCCGGAGCTGGCGCATCTGTTCCTGCAGCGCTTTTGCGCGAAGATGAACAAGCCGGTGATGACCATCCAGTCGGAGGCTTATGATGCGCTGCTGCGCTACACGTGGCCGGGCAACGTGCGCCAGTTGCAAAACGTGATCGAGCGCGCGGTGGTGCTGACCCAGGGGAGCATGATCACGCCGCGCAGCCTGCCGCAGGAGGTGCTGCATAACGTGCCGCACGAGGTGCCCGCGCCGGCGACGGGCGGTTCGCTGCCGAGCTTTTCCATCGCGGCGGTCGATCCGGCCATGCCGCGCCCGCTGGTGACGCACAGCCAGTCGCTGAATCTGGCGGACCGCGAAAAAGCCGCGCTGCTGGCCGCGCTGGAGCAGAGCCGCGGGAACAAGAAGAAGGCGGCCGAGCTGTTGGGCATCCATCGGCCGACGCTGTACACGAAGCTGAAGAAATTTGGGTTGGAAGTGTAGGGCTGTCTCTGTGGTAGCCGGCGCTCTCCGAGC
>CAZZYY010000018.1:26757-27913 GCA_964658475.1 uncultured Candidatus Methylacidiphilales bacterium
GCGCCGGAGCCGCAGCGGCGGAATGCAGTCCCTTGGCGCATGCGCTTCGAGCTTAAGGGACAAGGGCTCTCTTCCGGTTCCGCTCGCGTTGCTCGCTCCGGAGCGCCCTCGGTGCGTCGCGATCTCCGACGTGCTGACATAAATCACCGAACCTCGACATTAGGCCGATCCAGCCGCCATCATTCTCTCTTCATGAAAATCGCGTTCCTTGGCGCCGGGAAGATGGCGCGGGCGCTGGCGGGCGGGCTGGCGCGCGCAGGCGTGGTTTCGGCGGGGGATATCACCTGCTCGTCGCGGAGCATGGAATCGTCCCGCGCGTTTGTGGACTTTGTGCCGGGCGCGCGGTGGATTGGCGAGAACGCCGAGCTTTTCCGCACGGCCGACGTGGTCATTCTCGCGCTAAAGCCGCAGCAGATGGCAACGGCGCTGCCGCTCCTCCGCGAGGCGAGCGCGGGGCGGCTGATCCTGTCGCTGGCGGCGGGCGTGACTTTGGCGCGGCTGGCGGATTGGTTTGCTTCCAGCGCGCGGATCGTTCGGGCCATGCCGAACTCGCCCATGCAGATCGGGCTGGGCGCTTCGGTTTACGCGCCAGGCCGCAACGCGACGCACGCGGACCTGGCGCTGGTCGAGCGCATGCTGGGCTCGGCGGGAAAGGCGTGGCGGGTGGACGAGGCGCAAATCGACACGATCACGGCGCTTTCCGGCAGCGGGCCGGCTTACGTCTTTCATTTTCTGGACGCGCTGGTGCGCGGCGCGAGTGCGCTGGGGCTCGACGAGAATCTGGCGCGCGAGTTGGCGCTGCAGACCGTGCTTGGATCGGCCACGCTGGCGGCGCAATCGACGCTGGCGCCGCTGGAGCTGGCTGAGCAGGTGAAAAGCCCGCGCGGCACGACGTTGGCCGGGTGCGCCGTGCTGGAGGAGAATGGCGCGCTGAATCAATTGATGGCGCGGTGTCTGGCGGCGGCGAAAGCGCGGGCGGAGGCGCTGGCGCGGGAGAGTTGAGGGGTGCGGGCGATCACCGCCGCGATGAATCGAAAATTTTGTCGCGCTGGAGTCTGTCGCCCGAGGTCGACGGCTACCGGGGGGCGAAGGTTCTAAAACCCCCTTCCCACTCCTCATTTGCCAAAGTGCGGCTCCGACCGCAGACTCTTCCGCC
>CAZZYY010000019.1:0-4323 GCA_964658475.1 uncultured Candidatus Methylacidiphilales bacterium
CCTGAGTGACGGAGCGTCGCTTCAGCACTTGCTGCACGAATTGCAGCCGGAGGAGATTTATCATCTTGGCGCGCAGAGCCATGTGCGGGTGAGCTTCGACATTCCGGAGTATACGGGGGACATCACGGCGCTGGGGACGACGCGGCTGTTGGAGGCGATCCGCGCGTGCTGTCCGAAGGCGCGCTTCTACCAGGCTTCGAGCAGCGAGATGTACGGGCTGGTGCAGGCGGTGCCACAGCGGGAGGACACGCCGTTTTACCCCCGCAGCCCGTATGGCGCGGCGAAGGTTTACTCGTACTGGATGACGGTGAATTACCGCGAGAGCTACGGGATGCATGCGACCAACGGCATCCTGTTCAACCACGAGTCGCCGCGACGGGGCGAGACGTTCGTCACGCGCAAGGTGACGCGCGCGGTGGCCCGGATCAAGGCGGGGCTGCAGCAGGATCTTTTCATGGGCAACCTGGAAGCGAAGCGGGACTGGGGCTACGCGCCCGAGTACGTGGAGGCGATGTGGCGGATGCTGCAGCAGGACAAGGGCGACGACTTTGTGGTGGCGACGGGCGAGACGCATTCCGTGCAGGAATTCATCGAGGAGGCGTTTGCCTGCGCGAAGCTGGACTGGAAGGCGCACGTGAAGATCGATCCGCGCTACTACCGGCCGGCGGAGGTCGACCTGCTGATCGGCGATGCCTCGAAGGCGAAGCGGCTGCTGGACTGGCGGCCGAAAACGACGTTCAAGGAACTCGTCCGCATCATGGTCCAGGCGGATGACGACCTGCTGGCCGCCCAGTTAAGCGGCAAGCATGTGCGGGCATGAACCCGGGCGATCCCATCTTTGTGGCCGGCCATCGGGGCATGGTCGGCTCGGCCCTGGTGCGCCTGCTGCACGCGCGGGGGTTTAGCAACCTGCTGCTGCGCACGCGCGCGGAACTGGACTTGTGCGACGATGCGGCGGTGCGGGCATTCTATGCGAAGGAAAAGCCGGCGTACGTTTTTGTGGCGGCGGCGCGGGTGGGCGGGATCTGGGCCAACGCGACGCGTCCGGTGGAGTTCCTGAGCGAGAACCTGCGCATTCAGCTAAACCTGATTGACGGCGCCTATCGGGCTGGGGTGACGAAGCTGCTTTTCCTGGGGAGTTCCTGCATTTACCCGAAGCTGGCGCCGCAACCGATCCGCGAGGAGGCGCTGCTGACCGGCAGCCTGGAGCCAACAAACGAGCCGTATGCGCTGGCGAAAATTTGCGGGGTGCGGCTTTGCCAGGCCTACGCGAAGCAGCATGGCGCGCGCTTCATCTCGGCCATGCCGACGAATCTTTACGGACCGGAGGACAACTTCGACCTGGAGCTGGCGCATGTGCTTCCATCGCTGCTGCACAAGTTTCATCTGGCGAAAACGCGGGGCGACGCGCACGTGACGCTGTGGGGAACGGGCAGCCCCTACCGTGAGTTTCTGCACGTGGACGACTTGGCGGAGGCGTGTTTGTTCCTCATGGAGAAGTACGAATCGCCGGAGCTCATCAATGTGGGTTGCGGGCAGGACCTGCGCATTCGTGAGCTGGCGGAGCTGATCCAGAACATTGTCGGCTTCACCGGCAAGATCGAATGGGACGCCAGCAAGCCGGACGGGACGCCCCGGAAGCTGCTGGACGTATCCCGGCTGACGGAATTGGGTTGGAAGCCTCGCGTTGGGTTGGAGGAGGGTCTGCGCGCGACTTACTCGTGGTGGCTGAACGCGAATAAACGAGTAACTTAAGTTTAGGCTTCCAATAGAACTCCAAATAGTTAACATTATTTATAACTAGTCTTGGAGAGCGGAACCCGAAGTCATGCTCGCGCGGCAGCAGATATTCTATCACCAACTCGTCCAGTTGGTTGACGCGGCATTGTTCGCCCTTGCGATCTACGTCGCGCATGCCCTGCGGTATTACGTTCTTAGCGATCGCATTTGGTTCGATAACGCCCCGCTCGATCCGCAGTTCGCCAACTCGTACTGGATGATGGTGGTGGCGCTGGTCTGCGGGCCGTTTATCCTCGAATACTTCGGCATCTATCGGTTCAACCAGCCCCGGCCGGCGGTCGAGACGCTGGGCCGGGTGGTGCAGTCGCAGCTCGGGGTGCTGGTCATCATCTTCGCCCTGGTGGTGCTGCTGCGGATTGAGCAAACCACGATCAGCCGTGCGGCGTTGGGCTTTTATTTCGTCATCGGAACGCTGCTGCTCTTCCTGCGCGTCATCCTTTTCCAAGCCTGGCTGAAACGCCGCGGCGCCCAGATCCACCTGCGGCAGTACATCCTGCTCTGCGGCACGCCAAAGGATCGCGACCATTGGAAGGAGCAGTTTCTCTCCCAGCCGGGGAAGAAGTTCGAGATCAAGGCCGAGTTCGACCTGCGCGAGGAGGGCCTGGCCGGGTTCATCGAAAACCTGCACGACAAGGCGGTGGACATCGTGGTGTTCAGCCTGAACGAGCGGATCATCCCGCAAGTGCAGGAAGCGCTCCTGGCCTGCGAGGCCGAAGGGGTGGAGGCATGGGTTTCGGCCAACTTCATCCAGACGCTTTTCACGCGCGTGCAATTCGACCAGTTTGCCGGTCATCCGCTGCTGATCTACCGGACCACGCCGTCGATCTCCTGGGAGCTGCTGATCAAGCGGTTGCTGGATTTGGTGGGATCCTTCCTGCTGATGATTGTGGCCGTGCCGATCATGCTGGCGGTGGCCCTGGCGATTCGGCTCGATTCGCGGGGGCCGATTCTTTTCTCGCAAAACCGGAGCGGGCTGCGGGGGCGGGCCTTTCGCATGTACAAGTTCCGCACCATGGTGACCAACGCGGAGCAGGGCCGCGCGGAACTGGAGGACCGCAACGAGATGTCCGGGCCCGTCTTCAAGGTGCGAAACGATCCGCGCGTGACCCGCATCGGGCGCTTTCTGCGCAAGACGAGCCTGGATGAACTGCCGCAGCTTTGGAACGTGCTTCGCGGCGAAATGAGCCTGGTCGGGCCGCGCCCGCTGCCGCTCTACGAGACGGCGAATTTCGGCGATCTGACGCAGCGGCGGCGGATGAGCGTGCGTCCAGGCCTGACCTGCCTCTGGCAGGTGCGCGGCCGCAACCAGATCACCAGCTTCAAGGACTGGGTGATCCTGGATTTGGAGTACATCGACCAGTGGTCGCTCTGGCTCGACTTCAAGATCCTGCTGCGCACGGTGCCGGTGGTGCTGTTCGGCTGGGGCGCGAAGTAGGAAAGGCCCGCTCACGCGAGTTCCATCGCCTGCAGGACGCCGCGTACCTTGGCGACCTCGTGGGTGCGAAGAAGGCTGGCCTGTCCGATCAGGGCGGGGACGGCAAAGAAGGCTTCAGCGGTCCGGACTTCCTCCCCGAAACAGGCGAAGGCGTGGGGCAGCGCCTGGCAGATGGGCCAGCCGAGGGCGCGCAGGCGGAAGCTTTCCAGGAAGATGCGCAACTGGTGACGCACGCGGGCTGGACCGTCCGGCAGGTTGCGATAGTAAAAGCCGAGGCCGGGATCGAGCCAGAGGCGGGAGACTCCCGCGTTAGTGGCGGCCGCGACGCGCGGCTCGAAGAATTCGCGCAGGGTAAGGATAGGGTCGTGCTCCAAGTCAATGTCGCCGACCTCGCGGACGTTTTCGCCGCGCACAAAGCAGAGGATAACGCCGGCCTCATGCTGTGCGACGAGGCGGAACAACTCATCGGAGCCGGCACTGCCGGTGAAATTGATGACCCGCGCGCCCGCAGCGAGGACGGTGGCGGCGACTTCGAGTTCGTAGGTTTCCACCGAGACGCAAAATCCGGCCTGGGCGAGCGGTCGGACGACAGGCAGGAGGCGGTCGAGTTGCGCCGCGGCGGCGGTTCGCGCGGCGTGGGGAAGCGAGGACTCGGCGCCGAGGTCGATGAGCGCGGCGCCCTGGGCCTGAAGGATGTGCGCGCGGCGAAGTGCGGAGTCGGCGTTGAGCGCGACGGTTTCGCGGTACCAGGAATCGGGCGAGAGGTTGATGACGCCCATGAGATAGCGCCGGCGCGCGAAATCGAACCGATGTGGGCCCAGCGTGAAATCGGCGACGGGCAGCGCGGCCTCGGCTCGATGCGCCTCGTGAAGCGCGGCCAACGTGGCAAGGTCGAGCATGGGATGAATTTATGGGTTGGGAGGGGGCCCTGGCGAGGGGGATTAAGAGGGGTTTTGATGAGATGACGGATGGGGGTGGAGAAAGCGTGCCGCCGCTGCGGTGCACGTGGGGGTCGGTGGATACGTGCAGAATGTGCATCGTCCGTCATGGATTGCCGCTTGCTTCGCAGGTTAGCCCCGGGCTCGGTC
>CAZZYY010000019.1:4333-27483 GCA_964658475.1 uncultured Candidatus Methylacidiphilales bacterium
ATACGCGTCCGCGACTGACCGGCGCTCGGAGAGCGCCGGTCACCTGGCTTCTCTCGGTTCTTCTCGGACCCAAAAGGGTCTTACCGGCGTTGAACCGGTGCCGACTGCATCGGGGGACGGTCTCAGCGAAAGGCAGCGCTGTCCCCATCGATTGCGTTTGGAACTCGACGGCTGCCGCCTTTGGCACGGTGAAGAAGGCGTGCTAGATTGAGCGTTTATGGCGATGCAGGAAATCCGGATTGGGGGTGCCCGCCAGCATAACCTGAAGAATGTCTCGCTAACGCTGCCGCGGAACAAGCTGGTGGTGATGACAGGCGTGAGCGGGTCCGGCAAGTCGTCGCTCGCATTCGACACGCTCTATGCCGAGGGGCAGCGGCGGTACGTGGAGAGCCTGTCGACCTACGCGCGGCAATTCCTCGAGCAGATGGAAAAGCCGGAGGTCGACTTCATCGAGGGGCTGTCGCCGGCAATCGCCATCGAGCAGCGCACGGCCGGCGGCAACCCGCGTTCCACGATTTCCACGACGACGGAGATTCATGATTTCCTGCGCCTGCTCTTCGCCCATTTGGGCCAGGCGCATCATCCGGAGACGGGCAAGCCGTTGCGTCGCTGGTCGGTGCAGCAGATGGTCGATCGCGTGCTGACGGCGAAGGAGGGCACGGCGATCCAGATCCTGGCGCCGGTGGTGCAGGGGCAAAAAGGCGAGTTCCGCGACGTGATCGAAAAGCTGCGGCGCGAGGGTTTCGTCCGGGCCCGGATCGACGGGCGTCTGGTGGAGCTGGAGCAGCCGCCGCGGCTGGAGAAGACCCGCGCGCACGTGATCGAGGCGGTGGTGGATCGGCTCAAAATCAGCGACACGATCCAGACGCGGCTGACCGATTCGATCGAGCTGGCGCTGAAAACCGGCGGCGGCGTGGTGACGGTGCTCTTCGGTCCGCCCACGGCGGTGACGGAGGAGATCACGCTGAGCAACCAGATGTTCGACCCGGAGACGGGCTATCGCTACGCGGAAATCACGCCGCGCCATTTTTCCTTCAACAGCCCGCTCGGCGCCTGCCCGGTCTGCGACGGGTTGGGAACGGAGGCGGTGTTTGATCCCGCGCTGCTGGTGCCGGACGACACGGTGAAGCTTGAGGACATGCCGGTGGGCCCGTGGCGGCGCGGCTCGCCGGCGCTGACGAAGCTCTACTTCAACCAACTCAAGGCGCTGGCGGCGGCGTTCAACGAGCCGATGGGACGGCCCTTCAAGGAGACGGGCGACGCGTTCCAGCGCGCGCTGTTCGAGGGCACGGGAGACGAGAAGATCGCCTTCACCAGCCTGCGCGGCGGCAAGGAAGTGACGACGGAGCGGCCGTTCGAAGGTGTGGTCGCCCAGGTGACGCGCCTCTACGCGGAGAGCAAGAGTGAGCTGACCCGCCATCGCCTGACGCAGTACATGAGGCGCGTGACGTGCCGCGCCTGCCATGGCGCACGGCTGCGGCCGGAAGTCCTGGCCGTCACGATCGGCGGGCCGCCGGGCACGGGGTTGAACCTGGCGCAGTTCAGCCATCTCTCGATCGCCGCGGCGCAGCGCTGGCTGGAGGCGTGGACTCTGAGCGAGGCGGAGGAGAAGATCGGCGGCGAGGTGAGAAGGGAAATTCTGCTGCGGCTCGGCTTTCTCAACCAGGTGGGACTGGGTTACCTGACGCTGGACCGCGAGAGCGGCACACTTTCCGGTGGCGAGGCGCAACGCATCCGGCTGGCGACGCAGATCGGATCGAAGCTGACAGGCATCCTCTACATCCTGGACGAGCCGAGCATCGGACTGCACCAGCGCGATAACGAGCGGCTGCTGGCGACGCTGCACGAGTTGCGCGACCTGGGCAACACGGTGATCGTGGTGGAGCACGATGAGGACACGATTCGCGCGGCCGATTACCTGGTCGACCTGGGGCCGCACGCGGGCTCGCGTGGCGGGCAGATCGTAGCGGCCGGGACGGTGGCGGAAGTGATGGCCAACGAGCGCTCACTGACCGGGCAGTTCCTGAGCGGCTCGCGCGCGATTCGCGTGCCGAAGGTGCGGCTGCAGCCGTCCAACGGCTGGCTGCGCGTGATCAACGCGCGGGAGAACAATCTCAAGAACGTCACGGTCGGCTTTCCGCTCGGGCTCATGACCTGCGTGACGGGCGTGAGCGGCTCGGGCAAAAGCACGCTCGTGAACGACATCCTCTGCCGCGCGCTCTTCCGGCATTTCTATCATTCGAAGGAACAGGCCGGCGCGCATGACGCGATCGAGGGGCTGGAGTGGATCGACAAGGCGATCGTGATCGACCAGACGCCGATTGGACGCACGCCGCGCTCCAATCCCCTCACCTACACCGGCGCGTTCAACGGCATCCGCGATCTCTTCGCGCAACTGCCCTCCTCGCGCGTGCGTGGCTACGGGCCCGGTCGTTTCAGCTTCAACGTGCGCGGCGGCCGCTGTGAGCATTGCGAAGGCGACGGGGTGCGCAAGATCGAGATGAACTTCCTGCCCGCGGTCTACGTGACCTGCGAGGTATGCGGCGGCAAGCGGTTCAACCGCGAGACGCTGGAGATTACCTACAAGGGCCTGAACATCGCCGACATCCTCGCCATGACGGTGGACGACGGGCTGAATTTCTTCCGCAACGTGCCGGCGGTGGCGGACAAGTTGGAGTCGCTGACCTCGGTGGGCCTCGGTTACCTGCACCTGGGCCAGCATGCGACGACGCTCTCCGGCGGCGAGGCCCAGCGGATCAAGCTGGCGGCCGAGCTGGCGAAGCGCGCGACGGGGCGCACGATCTATATCCTGGACGAGCCGACGAGCGGACTGCACTTTGCGGACATCGAGCAATTGCTGCAGGTTCTTTTCAAGCTGCGCAACGCGGGGAACACGCTGGTGGTGATCGAGCACCAGCTCGACGTGGTGAAATGCGCGGATTACGTGATCGATCTCGGCCCTGAAGGCGGAGAAGGCGGCGGCCAGATCGTGGCGAAGGGCACGCCGGAGTTCATCGCGATGCAGGCGGGAAGCGAGACGGGGCGATACCTGGCGCCATTGCTGAAGCGGTAGGGAGAACCCACAGACCGACGCTACGCTGCGATGCGTTCGCGTCCGTTGACGACCAGGAGGCGCGGCGGCGCATGGGACTGGATGACGCGGCGGTAGGGATCGTTGAGCGTGCTTTCGGGATAGGGAAACGCGACAAGGTCCGCCAGCGCGCCGGGCGACAACTCGCCGATCTGGCCGGCTTGGCTGAGGGCGCGGGCGCCGTTCATGGTGGCCATCTCCAGCGCTTCGCGATCGCTCAGCCCGTGGACTTGCGCGACCTCCCGCATCTCGGACCGCATATCGAGCCCGTTGTTGCTGGCCAGGCTATCGGTGCCGAGGCAGATGTTGACCCCACGGTTGCGCAACTCGCGCAGTGGAAAACGGGCGTGGCCGAAATAAGCGTGGCACTTGGGGCAATGGACGACCGAGACGCCGGACTTGGCCACCAGTTCGTAATCGTAATCCTGGAGGTAGTTGAGGTGGGCGATGATCCAATTGGGGCCGATGACGCCATGCTCGACGAGGTGCGAGAGAGCGGAGCCCTGCCCGCAGTCGGAGTTGTCGCGGCCCATTTCGGCCAGGAAATCGAAGAGCGGGCCACGGGCGTGGGTAAACATTTCGTGCTCCTCCACCGACTCGGCGATGTGGGTGGTGGCGAGCATGCGGTGGCTGTCGCCGCAGGCGCGCGCAAGCCGGTAGAGATCGACCGACGCGGTGTAGGGCGCATGGGGGGAGAGGCCGAAGCCGCCGAGCCACTCCGGGTGCTGCTCGAAGAAGCTGAGCGCGCCGAGGAGCGTCTCTTCGCTGTTGAGGCGCTGGCGGACGTCAATGAGCTCGAGGAACCACCAGGTGCGCAGCGGCGGCACGGGGAGAAGCGGCAGGAGTTCCGGCAACGACTCGATGTTGGCGACGGTGGTGGTGCCGCCCGCTTCGAGCAGCGCAAATCCCTCGGCGATCGACTCGATGAAATCGGCGGGACCGAAGGAACGGCGCAGGGCGTTGATGTTCTTGATCCACTCGGTGAAGCTGTGGCCGGACGAGATGGCGCCGCGGAAATGAGTGTAATCGAGGTGGCAATGGCCATTGATCAGGCCAGGCAGAAGCGTGCAGGCACCGAGTTCGGTGACGCGTTCACCGGGCAACGGGGGGAGCTCGCCGGCGGGGCCGAGCGCGACAATGCGCTCGTGCTCGATGCGGACGGCGCCGTTGGGGATCGGCGCCGCCACGATGGGCAGGACGGTATCGGCGCGGTACAGCATTTCTCAGCTTAGGTTACAAGGGAGGGTGGGCGAGTGAAGATTCGGGGTCGGGGGAGGAGGGTCGGTGAGCTTGCGTAGGGAGTTTGCCGGCATGCTGGGCGGAGGGGAGTTGGAGGAGCGGGTGTTATTCGTTCGGCGGAGTTCCTCGCGGAATGGTCAGAGGTCCTTTGACCATGCGCCGCTGGGCGGTGCTTCGCTCGGGGACAGCGCCGGCTATCGACTGCGTTCCGCGCGCTGGGGACAGCGTCGGCTACCGGCGTTCCTGGGCTTTGACTTTTTCCCAGACCGCGTCGAGTTCCTCGAGGGTGGCTTCCTTCATGGGTTTGCCGACAGCTCTGAATTCGGTTTCAACGGCACGAAAGCGGCGGGCGAACTTGTCGGTCGCGACGGTCAGCAGATCCTCGGCGTGGAGCTTGAGGTGGCGGGTGAGATTGACGAGGGCGAAGAGGAGGTCGCCCAGCTCGGCGGCAAGCTGGGGGTCCGCGTGGCCGCCAGTGCGGATAAGCTCGGCCTGGACTTCGTCGATTTCCTCGCGGACCTTCGCGAGCGCGCCGTGGACGTCGGGCCAGTCGAAGCCGACGTGCCTTGCCTTTTTCTGCATCGCTTCGGCGCGCAGAAGCGCGGGCAAGGCGCGCGGAACGCCATCGAGGGCGCTGGCGCGCTCGGGCTTCTCGGCGCGTTTCAGTTCGTTCCAGAGCGTGATCGTCTCGGCGGAGTTGCCGACTTTGGCCTGCCCGAAGAAGTGGGGATGGCGGCGGACGAGCTTTTCCGCGAGCGCGTCGGCGATGTCGGCGAAGGTGAACTGGCCGGCTTCGCGCGCGATTTGAGCCTGAAAAACGATGTGGAGCAGGACATCGCCCAGTTCCTCGACGAGGTGGGGCGCGGAGCCGCTGTCGATCGCCTCAAGCACTTCGTAGACTTCCTCGAGCATCTGGGGCTTGAGGCTCTGCGGCGTTTGCTCGCGGTCCCACGGGCAGCCGTCCGGCGCGCGCAGGCGGGCCATGAGGGTGATGACTTTCTCGAGGGCGGGGCCACTGGCGTCATTCATGGGAGGGAAGCGGGTTCGGGATTCGCAAAGCCTTCAAGGCACGCGAATGAGCTGGATGCGGCGAGGATCGTTGGTGCCGAGGTTGTACGTGGCGGCGGAGGCGATGTGGCTGCCGGCCTTGCCAATGGGATCGATGCCGTTGCGGCGGCGCCACGCCTCGATGCGCTTGAGCACGAGGGTGTCGATGGCGACCGGATCGCGACTGACGTAGAGCGCGCCGATGGATTGCGTGAACTGCGGGTCGAACTGCGGGCCGCCGGCGTATTCCGCGACAAGCGCGTCGAGGATGTGGACGACGACCTTTCGCCGGATGAAGTCCTTGTCGAGAATCTCGCAGACGGCGGGATCGCCGTAGGTCGGGTCGCCCTGGAAGCGCCGGTTGTTGTCGACGCAGGCAAGCGCGAGGCTGCCCAGGCAGCCGTTGAGTCCGACGGGCGGGTTGTCCGTCAGGACGGGAACATTGATGATCTTCGTGCAGATTTTGGTGACGAGGTTGGCGTAGTAGGAGAGGTTGCTGGTCTGCGGGATGGCGGAGCCACCGCTGGTGACGAGGTTGTCGTCGCCGCCCAGCGTCTCGGCGCTGCCTCCGCCGTACGGATGCGCGCGGGTGATGTCGCTGGCGGCGCTCATGAGGTCGGCGTCGGGACTGTTTTCGATGAACTCGCTATCGCCCCAGATGAGGGTGCCAATAATCTCGTTGCGGTAGGCGACATTCATGTCGTAACCGCTGCCGGGAAAGACGGAGGCGATGCCGACGCGGTCGGGCGCGGGTTCAATCGGCGCGTACCCGGCCCGGGTCATGGTCGCGGCCGATTTGTCCCAGATGATGATGTGGGACGGTGCGACTCCAGCCGCCTGGAGGCCATTACAAATCGCCTGCACAAGCGGGCGGTGCGTGGAAAGCAGCGGGCCGCCCATGGTCGTGATCTTGATGCCGACGACATCGCCGGGGACGATGCCCAGTCGGCGCCAGGCCAGGCCGATGTCGGAGGCGCTGGTAAGGCGCAGGAGCTCGGAGTCGACCATTTGGCGCACGCGGCCATCGTCCACGGCGAAGCGCTGCACGACCTCGGGGTTCTCCGCGAGAATGACGGGCGAGAGGGAGAGCGGCGCGGGTGCGGTGGAGGGCGGATTGTTCTGCGCATGGCCAGCGAGGCCGAGGAGGAGAAGAAACGCGAGCGTAGCGTGCGGGCGTCCTTTCATGCGGGGCCTGACGCTAGCAGCGAGCGGGCGACCAAAGCGAGTACGGCGTGGCTGGTAATGAAGCGTGAGCTTTGCCCGCGCGGGCGGCACGGCTATATAGACCCATGCGCGGCTGGATTGGATTTTATTCGGGGGCGCTGGCCGTGGTGATTCTGGTGGCGGGTGCCGAACTGGTTGCAACGGCCCCCGTTCTTGACCAGGTGACGTACCATTTCCGGACCTGCGTTTTTAGCGAGACCGCGTTTCCTCAGGGCGATCTGGACAACGGAAGCTTGTTGCGGCGGGCCTTCGTCCCGGTGAGCGCCTCGGTGCGCTTCTACGACGCGTCGTTCCACGAGGTGAAGGAGGCGACGCATCCGGGACGCTACGGTGCGGTGGTGGAAATCCGTTTTGCGGGCGTGGCGCGCGGACATCGTTACATCACGCTTTACCGCACGCCGGCGCCGGTGCCGGCGGATCTTGTCCACCTTCCCCTCACCCTGCAGTTGCCGCCCGCATTCGGCATCAGCGCCCAGGTGATGAGCGCGCAGCAGCCGGCGGTCGGCGCGGCGCTGCAGAACATGCTGCTCGATTACGAGGATGGCGCGGCCCCGGAGAGCTTTGCGATTCTCCTCGCGGGATTGTCCGAAACAGGGCCGCGGGATCCGCCGCAATTCCTGCACGGCGACGCGGACACGCGCAACGCGGCGTGGTGGTACGATCTCCGCGCGCGGCTGGGACTGGCGCCGGGATATCGGTACATGGTCGACCTGCCGACAGGCTACAGGCCAGACTCCGCGCGACGCTGGCCGCTCATCATCTTTCTGCATCACGGCGGCGCGGGCGGCAACGATCTCAATGTGGTGCGAAACGGCGCACTGATGGACTTGATCCAGCGCGGCCGTGAGGTGCCGGCGGTCGTGGTCGCTCCGCAATGTCCCTTCGCCCAATCCTGGAGCATCCCGGTGCTGGAACACCTGCTCGATACCCTGGAAAAGCAGTACCGGATCGATCCCGAGCGGGTTTACCTGACGGGCGTCAGCGCGGGCGGCGATGCGGCCTGGGACTGGGCGATGCTTCACCCCGAACGTTTTGCCGCGGTAGTGCCGATGTCGGGCGAGAGTGAACCGAGGGACGCCTGGCGCCTGCGCACCGTGCCAATCTGGGGATTCCAAGGCGGAAAGGACCCGATCGTGCCACCCGGCCAGATGGCGGCCATGACGGAGGCTGTCCGCCGCGCCGGCGGCCATGCGCATCTTACCATCTTTCCGGACGCCGGCCACGATTGTTGGGACGCCGCCTACGGCAACGAGGCGCTCAGGACGTGGCTGCTGGCCCAGCGGCGCGGGCAAGCCGAAGTGGTCACACCCGGCACGCCGAATCCCTGACAAGGGCCGCGGCAGTTACTTGGCCGGAGCAGCCGGCGGGGTGTCGCTCGCGCAGCGAAACCCGAGCCAGTAATTGCGGTATTCCGCCGGGTAGCGAACGGTGCGGTGCGTGAGCTCAACGCGTTCCACCGAGTTGGTCTCGAAATTTGCGCCGCGAATCACCGGCACGCTGAGGGAGGAGATGATCCCGGAACCCATCGAGCCGGTCCATTCGCTGACGTTGCCGCCCAGGTCATAAACGCCGTAGTAGCTCCGGTCCTTCGGCATGGTGTCGACGACAAGCATAATATGCGGGCCGGGCGGCGGCTGCCCGGGGATGGGTGCGCTGGTGTTCGCGTAGGGAAAGAGCCCGTTGCCCCACGGATAGAGGTTTCCCTTGGGGCCTCGCGCGGCTTTTTCCCACTCCTGTTCGGTAGGCAGGCGCTTGCCGGCCCATTTGGCGTAGGCGTAGGCGTCGTACCAATCAACGTTGAACACCGGCTGATCCAGCGTGATCAGCTGGCTCTTGTAATACTGGCGGGTGCGGATGCGCTCGAAGATGCCGGGCGTGCCGTCGGGCGCATCGGCCCAGTCGCCGGGATCGTGGCTGGTCTTCGTGGCCGGCTGGTCGGGCGAGCGCCAGGCGCTGTCGCTCTTCGCTGCCTTCAGCGCCTTGAGGAAGCGGAGATACTGGCCCCAGGTGACCTCGTACTTATCGATGTAGTAGGCGTGGTCCATGGTTGCAGGGCCGGACTGGTAAATGTACTGGCCGGCGGGAATGGCAACCATGGCGTCGAAGGCCCGCGCAGTCGGGAACCAGAAAAACTTCATGTAGACCACGTAGCTGAGCACGAGGATCACCGCGAGGAAGGCGGCGGCGGAAGCGTAGAAGGCCCACTTTTGTTTGCGCCGCTCCACCGCAATCGCCTTGACCGCCACGACATGCTCCTGCGTCACGGCGAGATCCTTTTTCGGCGCCAGCTCGATATCGATCGCCTGCGCCTCGCCCGTGACGCGGCCCAGCGGCACGGGGCCCGCCTGCAGCTCCGCGAGCAGGTTGGCGAGACGCGGGGGCATTTCCTCCGGAGTGGCGACGAGCGCCTGCACCGCGGCCGCGACCGTGCTGAGATCGGTCAGGCCCGGCGGCGTGACGGGCTGGTTGGGAGAAACACAGTTGGCGATCTTCACCACGCCCTGCGGCGACACGGTGATGTCGGTGGGCAGGATGGCGGTGTGCGGAAAGTTTTGTGTGTCCCAGAAGATCGACACGGAACCGACAACGTGGATGATCTGCGCCGCGAGGCGCGGATCGATGCCACGGCCCGCGGTGGTCATTTCCGCCAGGTTGGGCATGTCCCATTTCTCGCGGGCGAAGAAGTCGCGGCCCTGGTATTCGCCCGCCTGATAGACGGCCTGCACGTGCGGGTGGCCGGAGCGGGCCATAAGCGCGGCGAAGCGCCGGAACAACACGCGATCCTCCTCCGTAGCCCAAGGATGGGTGATGGTGATGAAGATGTCGCGCTTCACCCCCATGTCGTAGGCAGCGTAGCAATCGCCCCAGCGGTCGGGTGGCTGCTTTTGCCCAAGGCGGAAAGGCGGGAAGATCTGACCTTCGAGCGTGGTGAGCGTGTCCTGCGTGGTGGAGATGAATGCCGACTCGTCAAGCGGCACCGGAAAGACGGTGAGTCCGAGCAAGTGCGGACCGAAGTTCTGGAGATTGTAGCTCGTGACGACAATGATGCGGGCGCGCCGAAAGCGCTCGCGCACGGCCGCGAGCAGCGCAAGGCCGTTGCCGCCGTCCGGGTAGTAAAGTTCGCAGACGCAAAGGGCGAGGTCGGCGATCAGCCCGAGCATGCCCACGCCTTCCTCCGGCGCGGCGGCGAAGAACATCGTGGCCCCCGGCGTGCCGGCCTGGATAAGCTCGCCCAGTCGTTTTGCCTGCTCCGGATCCGGCTGGACGACAAGGACCGAAGCGCTCATGGAAACGGGGAGCCTGCGCGAAAAGGCCGTCCGTGACAATCGGGATCAGCGCACCCGATTGCCAAACAGGACCAATCCCGCATCATGCGCGGCGGGATATGATGCGACGCGTCCTGCATAAAGTGGCTCACGCGTTCCTGCGGCGCTGGCGGAGACTGACCGGGCTCAGCTCATTCATCCTGGCCGAGAAGCGATTGGGACGCGAGGTCAGCGCGCTGGTGATCGTGTCACCCGCGCGTCGGGTCGAAATCGGACGGCCGGAAGAGGACAGCTTCATCCCGATCTCAAAGTATTATCGTGACGGGTTCTTCAACCAGCCGGACATCTTTGTCGCGGAGATCCCTCGCGGGCTGCTGCAGGTGGGCAGCGGACTTGTCTGCACGCCGGACTTCCGCGCGCTGGCCGACACGGGCCGGCTGGATCGGCTTAAGGCGTTTAGCCCGTTTGACGAGGCAAAGCCGCGGCGCTGGACCCGACGGCAAGGAACGCACAGCACGATCAACTACTGTTACGCCAGCAACCCGTGGCACTGGGTAATCGACTGCCTGCCGAAGCTGATCTCGCTCGAGCGGGCGCAGGTCGGTCGAAAGCTGACGCTGCTGATGCCGCAAGGGTTGTCGGAGTTCCAACGCGAGTCGATGGAGGCACTTCTGCCCGCGCATTTTTCGGTCGAATATCTATCGCCCGAAACGTGGATCGAGTCGGAACGGTTTCTCTGGCCTTCCCTCGCCTCGGGCCGTTGCAACGCCTTGTTGCCAGAGGGTTATTTGAAGGCGATCCGTGCGCGGATTTTCGCGCGTTACGGCGTAGCTCGGGCAAGAGATCCGTGGCGTCGCCTCTACGTGACGCGCCGCAACGCCCGGCATCGGCGTGTGACGAACGAGGAGGCGGTGGACGGGCTGCTGCGCGAATTCGGCTTCGAGGTGGTGGAGCTGGAAAAACTAAGCTTGCGCGAGCAGGTGGAACTTTTCCAGGAGGCGGCCTTCGTGGTGGGACCGCATGGCGCCGGCTTGGTCACGACGGTTTTCTCCGGGCCGCTGACGCTGCTGGTTTTCTACGCGACGAAGCGGCCACCCAACTACTTCCACACGCAGGCGAAGGCACTCGGCCAGCGGCATCTGTATCTGCTCGGCGAGGCCGCGGACGAGGACGACAATTTCTCCGTGGACTTGGGCGCGTTGCGCGACCTGCTCATGCGGGAGTTAGGCGCGTAAGGAACGAGAACATTCGCTCTCGGCGGTGGCCCGGAGCTCGCGACTACCGGGGTGGGCCGCCCGGCGGATTCCTTCCGCAAGTTCGGCGGTGTGCTGGGTGATGCACGTGGTGTGATTGCCGGGAACGATCTCCACCCTCACCCTGTCGAGAGCGAGACGGCTGAGCCGGGGCGCTTCAGCGCGCCGCGATGGCACCGTGGTGGCGGGTAAGAACAAGGTGGCAGGAACGTCGAGAGCCGCGAGGCGATGCAGGCGGTGGGTCATGTAGTAGGTGGAGAAATCGAGGCCATCGAGAATCTGCGCGCCGTCGTCTTCCTCCGGGGCCGGCACGGACGAAGCTGGACCCGCGGCGCCGGACTTCAAATCGAGACGGTTGAGCACGGTGGCGAACTTCGCGCGCAGCGGTTTGCGCCACCAGCGGGTGGCCGCCACGGCGGTGCGGTCGAAAAACGCGATCTTGCGCTCCAGGTTCCATCCGCGCCGATCGCCGAGCCGGTCGATCCAGGGCCACAGCCACGCCAGGACCACGCCGCCCCACAGCGGTGGATCGACGAGCAGCAGGTGCTCCACGGTTTCACCCTCGCGCACCAGCTGGCGCGCCACCTCGATCGCGACGGCGGCACCGATGCAGTAGCCGCCGACAAGGTAAGGGCCATGCGGACGCTCGCGGCGCAGCGCGGTGACATGATGCGCCGCCATTTCGCGCATGGAGACGATGCGCTCGTCGCGCATATGATAGGGCGGCAAGGCGTAGAACGGCTGATCGCTGCCGAGATCGTGCGCAAGGCGGTTGCAGTAAAAGCCGCCGCCGATCCAGTCGCCATGCAGGAAGAAGAACGGTGGCCGGGTCCCGCCGGGCTGAACCGAAATCACGTCGGCGTCCTTCGCGTTGACGCCTTCGAGAATATGCCGCGCGAGATCGCGCACGGTCGCACCACGCAGCAGGAGCGAAAGCGGCAGGGGCTGCCGCGCGAGCTTTTCCGCCTCCAGCATCATGCGAAGGGCAAGAAAGGAGGTGCCGCCCACCTCGAAGAAGTTGCTCTCGATGCTGAGATCGGCGGTGTTGAGCAGGCGCTTCCAAATCTCGAGCAATTGCTGCTGCACCAAGGCCTGCAGCGGGACCGCGCCGGTCTCTCGCGGCACGGCGGAAGCGGGCTCCGGCTCCTCTTCGATCGCCCATTCGCCGTGCGCGGTCCGAGACAGGGAAGAGACGAGGCGGATGGAAGCGGGCAGCAGCAGGTCGCTGACGCGGCCCTTCAGCCAGTCGCGCAACTCCGTCCCCGAGAGCGCACTGCCTTCGCCGCGCAACCTGACATGCGCGATGAGCCGACCGTTGCTGCCGACCACACACGCGGCGTCGTCGACGCGAGGATGCGCGCGTAGGTGCACCTCGACAACGCGACGATTGAAACGAAAACCCTTAAGCCGAACGAGGTCGGCCTCGCGGCCCCACAGCTCGATGCCATCGCGGGTATTACGCCCTAGAAACGGCGTCGGTTCCGGCGTCCGTGCGCCGGGAAGCGCGATGGCGAGGCGGCCAACCACGTCAAGCGGGGCGACCCGCTGGTGGTCGTCCATCGCGGCGAGCGCAACGCCGGCCGGGACCCGGATCGGGGCGAACGTTTCCCTCGCTGTGAGCCAGTGCGCTTCGAGCTGTTGGTCGAGATCGGCGAAAGCTTCCTCGCGCGAGCAAACGGGCAAGCCGTGGAGCGCCATGGCCAATCGGGCCTCGATTTCCTCACGCTCGTTTTCGGCGAAGAGCGGCAGCTCCGCCAGCGGTGTTTCCGGATGGGCGGCGGCGGCCTCGAGCACTTGCTCGAAATGTTCCAGCAGGCGCGTGACCGTCTCCCGCCGGTAAAGGCAGGTCCGGTACTCCATTTGAAGGCGGATGCCCTCCGCGCGCTCGACGATGCCGAAGGTGAGCTCGAAGGTAGAACCGGGACTGACCGAATGGAGCGGGCGGAACGCGAGCTCGCCCGCCTGGGCCGGCTGCATGAACGCGCGCTGAAAGAGAAAGTGTGTCTGCAGCGGCACCCTGCCCGCGCCCGCATCCTGCAGCACGAGTTCGAAGGGCGCCTCGTGATGGGCGAACCCGCCAAGCGCCTGGTCGCGCTGCCGCGCAAGCAGGTCGCGAAACGTCATGGCGGCATCCACCTTCGCGGGCAGCACGAGCAGATTGGCGAAGAGGCCAATGAGCGCCTCCAGTTCCGGCTTGTTCCGATTCGCCGCCGTGGTGCCGAGCACTAGCCGCGACTGGCCCGTGTAACGATGCAGCAGCGCCACATAGGCGGTGAGAAAAATCATGAACAGCGTGACGCCTTCCTCCTGGCCGAGGCGTTTCAATGCTTCCGTCAGGGCGGCGTGAAGCAGGCGCGCCTCGAGCACGGCATCCACTGGTTGCGCGGTCTCGCGGGGAAAATCGGTGGGCAGGTCGAGCGCGGGCATGTCGCCGGCCAACTGGCCGCGCCAGTACTCAAGCTGCGCCTGGTAATCGGGCGTTTTGAGCCATTCCTCCTGCCAGACGACATAGTCGGCGTATTGGATGGCGAGCGGCGGGAGCGCGGGAGGAATCTTGCGCCGCCCTGCGTCATAAAAGGCGGCCAGCTCGCGGATGAGAATACCGTTGGACCAGCCATCGCTGATGATGTGATGCGCGGTGAGCAAGAGCACGTGGTCCTCGGGCGAGAGTACGAGCAGCGCGGCGCGCAGGAGCGGGGCACGGTTGAAATCCACCGGTCGTTTCGCCTCCTGATCGAGCACGTGCCGAATGCGCGCGGCGCGATCCCCTGCCCGCAGCGGCGCCTCGAGATGCTCGAGCGTGAGCTTGGCGTGCGCCAGGATGAGCTGGCGCGGTTCGCCATCAATAAGCTCGAAGCGGGTGCGCAGGATTTCATGCCGATCGACGATCGACTGCAGTGCCTGCTCCAGCACGGCAACGTCGAGCGGGCCGTCGAGCTCGAACGCGATGGGAATATCGAGCGCGGTGTTGCCGGGCGACATTTGCTCGAGCAACCAGAAGCGTTTCTGGCTGACCGACGCGGGCATGACAAAGGCCTCGTCCGCCGCGGCGGTCGGCTCGACCAGCGTGTTCATGGCCGCGCCGCGACGGGACGGCGATAAGCCTCGCGCGAGACGGCGACGAGCGAGGGACGCGCGGGCGCTGCGGTCTCGTTGCCCACTTGCGCGGCCAGTTCCGCAATGGTGCAGTATTGAAAGAACTGCCGCACGGCGAGCGGCAAGCCGGCCTCATTGGCGCGCGCGGCAATGCGGAAAATGAGAAGCGAATCGCCGCCGATCTCGAAGATGTTGTCGCGCGTTCCGACTTGCTCGCGGCCCAGAATCTCCGCCCAGATTTCCGCCAGCTTCGTTTCCACCGGGCCCTGCGGGGCCAGGTAAGGCTGGCTGGCACGCGCCTGCTCCGCGCGCGGAGCGGGGAGCGCCTTGCGGTCGATCTTGCCGTTGGGGGTGAGCGGAAACGCGGCGAGCGTCTGGAAGAAACTGGGGACCATGTAGTCGGGCAGCGTCCTTTTTAGGAAGTCGCGCAGGGCCGCGGCGAGTTGCTCGTCAGGCGCGGCGGACGGCACTTCGCACACGAGATAGGCGGCGAGTTGGCGACGGCCGGGCGCGACTTCCGGCGCGGTCACAACCGCCTCCTTGATCCCGGGAAACTCCGCCAGCCGTGCCTCGATCTCGCCGAGCTCGATGCGATAGCCGCGGATCTTTACCTGATGGTCCATGCGGCCCTGCACCTCAATCGCACCGCCGCGCACGCGCGCCACGTCGCCGGTCTTGTACATGAAGTTGCCAGCGAGAAACGGATCGGGAATGAAGCGCTCCGCCGTGAGTTCGGGCCGGTTGCGGTAGCCGCGAGCAAGGCCGGCGCCGCCGATGTGGAGCTCGCCCGGGACGCCCGGCGGAACGGGCCGGAGTTTCGCATCCAATATATAGAGCTGCGTGGCGTCGATCGGCTCACCGATGGTGATGACGCCCGCGCCGGGTTCGACACGAGCGCAAGACGACCAAATCGTCGTCTCCGTGGGGCCATACATGTTCCAGAGCTCGCCGCCTTTCGCGATCAACTGGTTGGCGAGATCGCGCGGCAGACCCTCGCCGCCGCAGAGCATCTTGAGGCCCGGCGTGCCGGCCCACTTTGCGTCGAGCAGCATGCGCCACGTCGACGGCGTGGCCTGCAGCACGGTCGCCTTTTGTTTCTCGATGTGATGCAGGATGCGGAAGCCGTCGCCCACGTCGTCGCGATTGAGGAGGACGAGCCGCGCGCCGGTCACCAGCGGGAGATAAATTTCCAAGCCTGAGATGTCGAACGAAACAGTCGTGATGGCGATGAGAACGTCCGTTGCGGCCAGGCCGGGGCGCTTCTGCATCGCGACCAGGAAATTAACCAGCGCGCGATGCGGAATCTCGACGCCCTTCGGCACGCCGGTCGAGCCGGAGGTGTACATGACGTAGGCAAGGTTCTCGGGCGTGATCGTTGCGGGCAGATCATCCGCATTCTGTGCAGCGACGCGCGGCGCCTCCTCATCCAGAACGAGGACCGACGCTGAGACAGGCGGCAAAAGATCGCGGAAGGCGCTCTCGGTGATCAGCACGGTGGGCTGCGCGTCCTGGAGCATGAAGGCCTGGCGTTCCGGCGGCAGGTCGCGGTCGATGGGCAGATAGGCCCCGCCGGCCTTCATCACCGCGAGCAGCGCGACAACCAATTCCGGCGTGCGCGCGAGGCAGAACGCAGCCACCTTGTCCGGCCCAAGGCCAAGCGATTGGAGCACACGCGCAAGTCGGTTGGCGCGCTGATTGAGTTCCGCGTAGGTGATCGCCTGCTCGTCGAAAACAAGCGCGATCGCCTCGGGCGTGGCTTGCACTTGGTGTTCGAACCAGTGCGTCACGCTGACGAAAGGCAGCTCGGGGATGGTACTCATGCGGAAGCAGCCTCTGCCGGTTCATCCTCGGTCAGCGGAAGATCGGCCACCGGCTGGCGCGGCTGACGCACGATGCCGTGCAGAAGAGCGCGGTAATGACCAAGCCAGCGCTCCATTGTTTCCGGCTCGAGGAGCGCAGTGTTGAAGTCGCACTGTACAAGAATTTCGCCGTTCGCGCGTTCGGCGGCGTTGAGATAGAGATCGAACATCGCGGCGGAGCGCGGGCCGCGGTACGGGACGTTGCGTGTCTCCAGCGCCATCTCGACCGCGCCGCATGGCCGGACAAAATCGCCGGTCTCCAGATTGAAGACGACGTTGAACAGCGGCGAACGCGCCGGGTTGCGCGGCAGGTTCAGCTTGCCGACGAGATTTCCGAAGAAGTAGTCCTGATGCTCCGAGGCGGCGAGGACGAGCTTCTTCATTTCGGCGAGATACTCCGGAAAAGCGATGTCGGCCGGCAAATGGCTGCGCAGAGGCAGCATGTTGGTGGTGTTGGCGAACAAAGGACGATCGGCGGCTTCGGCGCGGATCGGGCTGTCGAAGGGAACGCCCACGATGATGTCGTCCTGGCCCGAGAGGCGGTGCAGCAGGACGTGGTAGGCGCTGAGCAGCACCATGAAGAGCGAACAGCGTTGCGAGGCGCCGATGTGCTGCAACGCCGAGGCAAGGTCCTCATCGATGACGATCTCCGCGCGCGATCCGCGGTAGGTGAGCTCGGACGGCAGGGCATGGTCGAACGGCAGATCGAGCACCGGCACGCCGCCCTGCATCTGGCCACGCCAGAATGCTTCGGCTTCGTCCTTTTCGGCCGAGGTCTCGTATTTCCGGCGACGGTCAACGAATTCCTCGAAGGAAAATGGCGCGGGCAGCTTCAGCTCCGTCTTTTGCACGAGGGCGCGGTAGAGCGCGGCGAGTTCGTCGAGAAACACCCAATAGGAAGGGCCGTTGCCGATCAGATGGTGGAAGAAGAACGTGAGCAGATGCCGTTGCGGTGCGACCTTGAGCAGGCATCCGTCGAGGAACGGACCGCGCAGGCCGAGCGGGCTTTCGTTCTCCAGTCGCTCCAGCGTGTCTTCGGCCTCGGCCTGCGCCTCTTTTTCCGGAAGGTCGGTGAAGTCGATGAAATCGAGCTCGAAGGCGCGGTCGGAATGGAGCGTTTGGACGCGCCCGTCGAACTCGATTGTGGTGCGGAGGGCGCCGTGGCGATCAACCACCGCCTGGGTGGCACGCAGCAGGCAATCGCGATCGAGCTCGCCGGTGAGGAGGAGCGTGGTCGATTCGCGGTAGGCGCGCGCGGCGTCCTCGTTCATGGAACAGAGCAGCCAGAGACCCTGCTCAGCCTCGGGCAGCGGCAGCTCGATTTCGTCCGGCTTTTCCTTGCGGGTCATCAATTCGGTCACGCGCTGCAGGCTTTGCAGAACTTGCGCGGGCGAAACGCCGAAGTCGACGAAGCAGCCGATTTCGTCGACCCCGATCTTCTTCAGGCGCGCAACGACATCCGCGCAGCTTTCGACCGTGCCGACGAGCGACTTGCCGTTGAAGTAATCATCGCACGACTTGTTCGTGAGATAATCGATGTCTTCCTGGTCCACATCCATCGTGCCGATCTGCTGCTCGATCTTTTTCTGACTGTTGTCGAGATAGGAGCGCAGGTAGACGCAGAGCGGCGCGCGCGCGACATTCCGGGCCTGCTCAACCGTTTCGTCCAGATAAGTGAAGAGAAGCGTGGTGATGTGTCCGCCGGCGGGATCGAGCCCCGCGGAACGCCGGCCCTCGCGGTAGGCGGCGATTTTCGCGGCCAGTTCATCGACCGTCTGGTTCATCAAATACCCGAGCACGTTGAGCCCGCGCCGGCCTGCGTCGGCATACGATTCCTTGTGGATGCAGGTGGCCCAGATGGGGAGCTCGCGCTGGCGCGGCAGCGGATGAAGCTGGACGGGCAGCTTGTCGCCGTTGGGCGTGGCCATCTCAACCGTCTCGCCGCGCCAGAGTTTCTGGATGAGCTCGAGATTGCGCGCGCAGATGTCGCGACGGTCGGCGAAGGCTTCCGGCGCAAAGACGAAATCGTTCGGATGCCAGCCGGTGGCGATGGAAATGGCGATCCGGCCCTGCGAGAGATTGTCGGCGACGGACCACTCCTCCGCCACGCGCACCGGATGATGCAGGGGCAGCACGACGCTGCCGGCGCGCAGTTGCAATTTCTTCGTGACGGCGGCAAGTGAGCAGGCGAGCAGCGAGGAATTCGGCGAGAACCCGCCGACGGAATGGAAATGGCGCTCGGGCAGCCAGGCGGCGGTGAAGCCGTTTTCGTCGGCGAACCTGGCGGCGTCGTGCAGGAGCGTATATTTGTCGTCGCGATAGGCCGCGTCGTAATTGCCGAAGAAATAGAGGCTATACTCCATGGGCTTGTCCGGGCGGACGATCGGCTCCGGCGGAGCCGCCAGCGCCGGCGTGAGCACTGCCTTGATCTCGGGCTGCGCCGGCTTGGGAATAAAATCGGCGGCGCGAAGTTCCTCAAAGCTCTCGCGGAAGAGGCCGAGGATGTAATCGATCTCCCCGTCGGTATGCGCAGTCGAGAAGAAGCACGGGCGCCCCTCGAAGATGTGCAGGCCCTTGAGCCGAAGATGATAGAAGAGCAGGCTCGCGTACTTGAACTCCTGCTGGAAAACGAAGTAGATCATCGACCGGAAAAAGGTCACGCGCATCGGAACCTGCTCGCGATCACACCAGGCGTTCAGCTCGTTGGCGAAACGGGCGGTGCGCGCGGCGAGATCGTCCTGCAAGACGGGGCCCTCGCGCTTGAGCCGGGTCAGCACGGAGAGCGCGGCGCGGATGGCCAGCGGATGGCGCACGTAGGTGCCGGCGAAGAAGGTCATGCCGACCTCGGGCGACGAATCATCGCCGTACTGCCAGGCGCCGCCGTCGAGCGCGTCAAGATACCTGGCCTTCCCGCAGATCGCCCCAATGGGCACGCCGCCGCCGATGATCTTGCCGTAGGTGACCATGTCGGCCTCGATGCCGAAATATTCCTGGGCGCCGCCGGGCGCGGTGCGGAAGCCCGTGATAAGCTCGTCGAAGATGAGCGCCGTGCCGGACTCCGCGGTGATCCGGCGCACTTCCTGGAGGAACTCGCGCGGCTGCAGGTCGGGCCGGCGCGCCTGGACCGGCTCGATCAGCACGGCGGCGAGTTCGTGGGCATGCGCGCGCAGGAGCGCGAGCGACTCGGGCGAGCCGTAGTCGAGGACGAGCACCTGGTCGACGGCGTGCTGTGGAATGCCGGGCGCGATGGGCGCGGGGCGACGCACGCCGTCCACAACGCTGGCGCGGACGAGCACCTCGTCGTTGATGCCGTGATACCCGCTGGTGGTAGCGATGCGCGTGCGGCCGGTGACCGTGCGCGCGAGCCGCACGGCGGCGAGGACCGCCTCCGACCCGCTGCTGGCGAAGGCCGCCCGTTCCTGTCTGGAAAACTCACAAAGCAGCTGCGCCACCTTGCCGGCGATGGGCGATTGCGGGCCAACTTCCACGCCGTGACGGATCTGGTTGCGCATGGCGTTGGCCAGAAACTCGGGCGAGTGCCCGAACAGGTTCGTGCCAAAACCCATCGTGAGATCGATGTACTCGTTGCCGTCCAGGTCCCAGAAACGGGAGCCGCTCGAGTGCTTGACCACGATTGGGTAGACCATCTCCTTCCACGGCTGGCGGAAACCGGCAATGGTGCGCGGATCGGCCAGATGCGGGCGGTGTTTGGCGGTGTAAGCCTTGGAGCGCGGCGTGCGCGCGGTGTAGGCGACGATGAGATTGTCGAGGTGCTCCTTCTGCAGCGGCGTGAGGCCGCCGCCGGGACTGCGGTCGAGCGGCTTGTAGGGCCCGAAGTAGCGCGCGGGTTGATCGGGCGCGGGTTTGCTTTGGTCGGGGACGTGGAAGGGGGGGAGTTGGTCGCTCGTGGGAGCGCTGGTGGACGTGGAAGGTTTTTGGGACGAGTTCGTCGCCCGGAGCTCGACGGCTGTCGGCGAAGGCACCTCGCGGCCGTTGGCGCGGAGGAGATCGAGCTGCTGGTTCATCAGCGCGAGCTGCTGCTTCACGACGCGATCAAGTAGCTCGCCGCCGGAGCCGTTGCTTGTCGCCGGCACCGTGGTGGCCGGGGCGGATTTGGCGGCGACGTTTACCGGTCGAGGATCAACGGCCGCTAACGCGGCAGCAGCGCCGGTAAATTGGTCCGCCGGCAACTGGTCGTTCAAGTACGCAGCGACGTCGCGGATGGTGACGAGGCTTTCCATCAGTTGGCGAAACGTGAGCTTCACGCCGAATTTCTGACGCAGCGACTGGCTGGCCTGCGTCATGAGAAGCGAGTCGAACCCCAGATCGAAAAAGGTCGCCTGCGCATCGGCCCCGCCCAGGTCGCGCCCGGACAGCTTGCGCATGACCGCGGTCACTTCGGCCTCGAGCAGCGGCAGGCGGGAGGGGTTGGCGCTCATGAGTGCTTTCCGTTCATCGGCACGGCGCGCAAAACTTCGAGCTGCCGGGCCATGATTCGCATCTGTTCATCGATGAGTTTTTCCACGGACGCGGCATCCACGCGAATGGGTTCGGGTGGCATCTCGACCGGCGCGACAGGCTGTTTCATCGGCATGGATGGACCGGCGTCCGCCTCGGTCCTCTCGATCCAGTAGCGTTGGCGTTGGAACGGATAGGTCGGCAACGCGATCCGTCGCGGCAACAGGTGGAGCGCGTTCCACGTGAGGGGCACGCCGGCTTGCCAGAGTTGACCGGTGGCCGGCAGCAGACCGTCTTCCGCTCTGCGGCCGAGGGAGGAAATCGACACCCGATTCTGTTGCCACGCGGGATGCTGGCGCGCAAGGGCCGAGAGCGTGTTGCCCGGGCCAACCTCGAGCAGGACGCGGCTGGTATCGACGAGCAGGGCACCCATCGCATCGGAGAACCGGACGGCACGGCGCAGTTGCGCGGACCAGTAAGTGGGCGAGGTCCATTCCTCGTCCGTGCCCAGCCGGCCGTGCAGGCTTGAGATGATCGGGATGCTGGGTGGCTGCCGTCGCACGCGCGCCACTTCGCCGCCAAAATCGGCCAGGATTGGATCCATCATGGCGGAATGAAAGGCGTGCGAAGTCTTGAGTTCACGGCAAGCCGCGCCGTCCGCGACGAGCTTGTCGCGGACCTGAGCCATCGCGTCGGGCGGCCCGGAGATCACGCAACTGCGCGGCCCATTCGCGGCGGCAAGGCCAACGAAGGCGTTCAGGTAGGGCGCGAGTTCCGCTTCGGAAAGCGCGACCGCGAGCATGTCGCCGGGCGGCAGGCTTTGCATCAGCCGGCCACGCACCGCGAGCAGGTGAAGCGCATCCGGCAGCGAGAACACGCCTGCCAGGACGGCCGCGACATACTCCCCAAGGCTGTGGCCGGCCATGATCTGCGGCCGCACCCCGCGCGCAAACCACGTTTGCGCCAGCGCGTATTCGATGATGAAAAGCGCGGGCTGCGTCAGCGAGGTCTGGGTGAGTTTTTCTTCCGCGGCGGTCGACGCGCCCTGCGGGAACAGAACTTCGCGGAGATCGACCTGGAGCTCGGGCCGGAGCATCTCGCAACAACGATCGACCTCTGCGTGGAAGACCTCGTCGCGCGCGTAGAGCTCCCGGCCCATGCCGGCCTGCTGCGCGCCCTGACCGGGAAAGAGGAAAGCGACCGGCGGCGTGCGGCCCTGCGAATCCCCAGGCGGTGGGAGCTGGCCGCTGAGCAGCGTGATGGCCTCGCCAGGTGTGCGGGCGACGATCGCGCGGCGCAGGTTGAAGGCGCGGCGCCCAAGCTGGAGCGTTTGCGCCGCGGCCTCGAGATCGATCTGCGGGTTCGCATCAAGGTGCTCGCGCAGTCGCTGCACGGCAGCATCGAGCGCGGGCGCGGTGCGCGCGGAGACAACAAGTAATTGCGGTCCGGGCTCCTGCGCGTTCGCTGCAACGGAAGGCGCCTGCTCGAGGACAACATGCGCATTGGTGCCGCCGACGCCGAAGGAGCTGACGCCGGCGCGGCGCGGCCCGGCTTCCGTCCGCCACGGCGTGAGCTTCGAGGCGACGTAAAAGGGCGAGTTGGCGAAATCGATGCGCGGGTTGGGCTGGTCGAAGTTGAACGTGGGCGGAATCTCGCCATGAAAAACTGCGAGCACCGCCTTGATCAGGCCGGCGACGCCTGCCGCAGCCTCAAGATGGCCGATGTTGCCCTTGAGCGCGCTTAGCGCGCAGAACTGGTTGCGGTCCGTTCCGGAGCGGAACGCCTTGGTCAGCGCCGCGATCTCAATGGGATCGCCGAGCGCGGTGCCGGTGCCGTGCGCCTCGACATAGCCGATCGTCTCCGGCTCGACTCCGGCAAGCGCCTGCGCGGTGGCGATGGCCTCGTACTGTCCCTCCACGCTCGGCGCCATGTAGCTGACTTTGCCGGAGCCGTCGTTGTTCACAGCGAAGCCGCGCAGCAAAGCATAGACGGTGTCGCCGTCGCGCAACGCCTCGTCCGCGCGCTTGAGAACGACGAGCCCGACCCCGTCGCCGAAGACCGTCCCATCCGCCGCCGCGTCGAAGGGCCGGCAATGGCCGTCGCGCGAGACGATGCTGCCCTCCTCGTAGAGATAACCGCGCTTTTGCGGAAATGTGACGGAGACACCTCCGGCCAGCGCGAGGTCGCACTGGAAGGTGAGCAGGCTTTGCGCGGCCTGGCAGACGGCGACGAGCGAGGTCGAGCACGCGGACTGCACCGCGATGCTGGGGCCTCGCAGGTTCAGCTTGTAGGAGAGCCGCGTGGCCAGAAAATCCTTGTCATTGCCCAACAGCGCGGGATGCGCGCCCATTTGCTGCGACGCGAGGTACTCCGCCAGAAACGCCGGGTTCGAAGCGAGGTTGTGCAACAGGTAGGTGTTCTGGCTGCAGCCGGCGAAGACACCGATGAGCCCGGCAAATTGCGCGGGATCGCAGCCGGCGTTTTCCAGCGCCTGCCACGCGGTTTCGAGCAGCAGGCGGTGCTGCGGGTCGGTGTACTGCGCCTCGCGCGGCTGGAAGCCGAAGAAATCGGCGTCGAAGAGATCCACATCCCGGATGATGGCGCGCGCGCGGACGTA
>CAZZYY010000020.1:0-26527 GCA_964658475.1 uncultured Candidatus Methylacidiphilales bacterium
TTGCGGGCGAGCTCATGGTCTTCTTCGCTTCCTTCCTGCCGGGCAACGTGCCGGTCATGGCGCTGATCGCGATTTACGGCACCGTCATCACGGCGATCTTCCAGCTCCGCGCAATCAAGAGCGTGTTTTACGGCCCCATGCCGCAGCGTTTTGCTACCGACCTGCCCGCGCCCCCCGGCTCGGACGCCATCGCCATCCCCGCGATGACCGACGTCTCCTCGCTGGCCGAGCGCGCGCCCTACGTGCTGCTCACCCTGGCATCACTCGCCATCGGCTTCATGCCGTTCCTGCTGATTCACCTCGTCCAGCCCACGGTGACCCTGCTGCCGTTTGTAAAATGAAAATCGCCTTCATCACTCTTCAGCTCGCCCTGCTGGTGCTGCTCCTCGTGGTGGGAATTTTGCGAATGAGAAAGAAGGTGGGACAGGAGCTTTTCATGGCCATCACCCTACTAAATGCTGCCGTGGCCATGATCCACGGAATGGTTACCCTTTTCGTTCGGAACCCCTGATCCATCTCTCTCGTTCGTCCCTATGCTGCACCTGCACCTCCTCAATCCCGGCTGGGTGGCGTGGTTTGCGCCTGAACTGCTCGTCACGCTCTGGGCCATGGTGCTGCTCCTCGGCGATGCCTTCTTCGAGTTCACGCCGCGGCAGACCGCCAACCTCGCGCTCGCCGGCCTGGGCGTGGCCGCGATTGAAACGCTGCTGCTCGACAGCCATCCCGTCGTCTTCTGGAGCGGAATGTGCCTCTGGGATGGCTCGGCCAAGTTCTTCGATGTCTTCTTCCTCGCCGTCGGCGCGCTCGTCATCTGGATGGGCGACGAGGTGCAGGCCCCGGTCGAGTACGGCGGCGAATTCGCCATCCTGCCGCTCTTCACCACCGTGGGCCTGATGCTCCTGGCTTCGGCCAACGACTTCATGCTCCTTTTCGTCGCGCTGGAGCTGGTGACCATCTCGTTTTACATCCTCGTCGCCTACCGGCGCCGCACGCTCGCCGCGCTCGAGGCCGGGGTGAAATATCTCATACTCGGCGGGCTCTCATCGGCGTTTCTCGTCATGGGCGTCGCCTACATTTTTGGCGTCATGGGCACCACGCGCTTCGATGTACTCGTGAACGCCTTCCACGGCGGCATGCCGGTCATGGCCGGCTTCGGGCTCATCCTTGTGCTTGTCGGCGTGGGCTTCAAGATCGCCATGGTGCCGTTCCACGTCTGGGCGCCGGACGTCTATGAGGGCGCGCCCAACTCCATCACCGCGTTCCTTTCCGTGGGTTCCAAGGCGGGCGGGCTCATCATGCTGCTGCGCATCGCGCTCGGCGCCTTCGGCGGCGACGGCGGGACCGCGGTCTGGTACCCGGTGCTGACCGTCGGCGCGATCTTCTCGCTTCTGCTCGGCAATCTCGCGGCCATTCCGCAGCGCAATCTCAAGCGGCTGCTCGGCTACTCCAGCATCGGCCACAGCGGCTTCATCCTCGTTGCCGTCATCGGCGCCGCGGCCGCGCTGCCCAACCTGCCGCGCCCGCTCATGACCGACATCAACACCGGCCAGATCGCCGTCAGTGTCTACCTCGTCACCTACCTGCTGGCCACCTTCACCTGCTTCATCGTGCTGGCCCTGCTCCGCACCCGCCTGCCGGGACTGGAGGTGCATCACCTCGCCGGCCTCTCGCAGCGCGCCCCGCTGCTCGCCGCCGCCTTCGCGCTGGCGCTGATTTCCCTGGCTGGCATTCCGCCCCTAAGCGGCTTCGTGGCCAAGGCCCTGGTCGTGCTGGTGGCGTGGAATCGCGGTCTCTACGTCCTGCTCGCCCTTGTTCTCTTTGCCGCCGTGGCCGCGATCTACTATTACCTCGGTCCGATCAAGGCGATGTACTGGTCGGAGCCGCTCGACCGCACGCCCATCCCCGTCGGCCGCCCGGCCACCATCGTCCTGTCCGTGCTTATCGCACTCATGCTGCTGACCGGCTTTTGGCCGCAATCGATCGCCGCGCTGGTCAGCGGCGCCACCCTGGCCCGCGAAGGCGCCGCGGAAGGATGGCTGACCGGCACCGCGCCGAAGCACCTGCCCGCCGTGGCGCAGGCGCGGTAACGCCCGCTCCGGGCACCCGACTTGCGTACGCGAGATAGTTCCCGCATACTGAAGGTTGTTATGGAAGTCCTCGCGAGCGCACCGGTCCCGGAACCGGCCAAGTACAAGATCGGCAACGAAAAGCTGTGCAAGATCACGCCCAAGGCTTCGGAAAAGCTCACGTCGCTCCTCACGCGCCAGGGCCGGCCACAGGGAGCGCTCCGCATCGCCGTCATTGGCGGCGGCTGCTCCGGGCTGCAGTACAAGATGGACCTGGTGGACGGTCCCGCCAACCGCGACATCCTTGTGCGCTCGCAAGAGGTCAACGTGGTGATCGATCCGAAGAGCGCGCTCTTTGTTTCCGGTTCCCTGCTGGACTTCAGCGAAGACCTGCAGAAGGGCGGCTTCAAGGTGACCAACCCGAGCGCCGCCGCCCACTGCTCGTGCGGCGAAAGTTTCAGCGCCTAGGTTCGCCATCCCTTTATGATGACCTGCCTTTCCCGCGGCACCGGCCGCTTTGTCGCCTGTTGGCTGATGCTCGGCTGCGCCCCGCTTTGCGCGGCGCCTGACGATGCCAGGACGGCGCCCGCCGACACCGACACCAACGCCGCGACAACGACTTTCGGCGACACCATGACCCGGCAGTATTTCGGCCGCAACCCGCACAACGGCACGGTGACGCTCTACACGCTCACGAACAAGAACGGCATGAGCGTCAGCATCACGGATTACGGGGCGACCATCACCAGCATCCGCGTGCCGGACCGCAACGGGAAATTCGACGACGTGGTGCTCGGCTTCGACCGGTTCGCGCCTTACCTCACGATGAAGGACTATTTCGGCGCCACGGTGGGACGTTACGCCAACCGGATCGCGCGCGGCCGGTTCACGCTGGAAAAGGTCAACTACCAGCTCGCGATCAACAACCCGCCCAACGCGCTGCACGGCGGCTGGTTCGGCTTCAATCGCCGGATGTGGAACTTCGAGCAGGTCGATTCCGACGTCCCGGCCGTGCGCCTCACCTACCTGAGCAAGGACGGCGAAGAGGGTTACCCCGGCAACCTCTTCGTCAGCGTCACCTTCTCGCTCACCGACGACAACGAGCTGCGCATCGCCTACGCCGCGACCACCGACAAGACGACGATCCTCAACCTGACCAACCACACCTACTTCAACCTCGGCGGCGCCGCCAGCGGCACGATCCTCAACGAGCTCGTCACGCTGCATGCGGACAAATTCACGCCCGTCGATCCCACGCTCATTCCCACCGGAGAAATCAAGGACGTGGCCGGCACGCCTTACGACTTCCGGCAGCCGACCGCCCCCGGCGCGCGCCTCAAGCAGCTCGACGACAAGCCGCAGGGCTACGACTTCAATTACGTGTTGAACAAGGGCTACTTTTCCGACTATGGCCTTGCCGCCACGGTGCAGGATCCCGGCACCGGTCGTCGCATGGACGTCTATACCGACCAGCCCGGACTTCAATTCTACACAGGCAATTTTCTTACCGGCTCTTACGTCGGACGCGAGCATAAGCGCTATCCTCAATACGCGGGCATGACTTTGGAGACGCAGCATTTCCCCGACTCGCCCAACCACGATAATTTTCCCAGCACCGTCCTGCAGCCCGGCCAGGATTTCCACACCACGACCGTCTACAAGTTCAGCGTGGACAAGTGATCTCCCAGGCCACTGCGCCGTGCGAAGGTGTAGCCGGCGTAAGGCCCGACGCCGTCTACCTCGTGCCGAGCGACCGTTGCGCAGCCGCGCACTTACATCTCTGTTACTCCGCATCGCAGCCCTCGCCAACTTGGGCGCTCGTGCTACGCTGAACCCTTTATGACTCCCGTCCGTTTTCTCGTTTTCATCGGTCTGATTGCCTCGCTTGCCGGCTGCGGTCCGCAGCCCGCGCCCCCCGCGCCGCCGCCTCCCCCACCGGCCGCGCCGCCCGCTCCTTCGCCCGCCCCGGCCAAGCCCAAAGTCACCAAGCTCGACGACCTGCCGCGCCACACCTATCCGGTGGAAGGCAAGGTCATCGATCTCTTTCATGACGACGCGCGAATGAACGCACTGGCCAACCAAGTCCGCGCCGACGTGGAGAAGGACCTCAACGATTACGACATCGCGGACAAGACCACGCTCAAGCGGCTGAAGGAGACACTGCTCATTATCGCCCTCGTCCAGGGCCGCAACGACGACGCGCGCAAGCTCATCACCGAGCTGACCGACCTCGAGCAAAAGCAGGCGCTCAAGCTGACCACCGGCCTGCTGTCCCTCACCCGCATGGACGTCGAGGACCGCACCGGCTCGAAGAATCTGTCCGATCCGGCCTTTCAAAAGGCCTTCCAGGACGAGCTGACGCGCCGGGCGGCAGCGCTGCCCTACGGCATAGTCCAGGACGAGCTCAAGTCCCTCAAAGCGGGCGCGGAAATCGAGAACCAAAACCTCGTCATCGGCGGCATCGAAAGCGAGATGGAGCCCACCGTGGCCAAGACCCGTTCGCTGGACGATGGCATGGCTGCCGGGTTGATCGCCAACCGCGCCACGCTGCAAAATTTCCTGCCGCTCGCCCCTTCGATCGATGCGGCCATCACCACCGTGATCAAGGGTCACAACGTGGCCAAGGCCGACATCTGGAAGTCGCGGGACGTAACGCTCTCAAAGTCCGAGCCTCTCACGCCCGTCGTGATTGGCATCTGGGATTCCGGCGTCGATCCCAAGGATTATCCCGGAAAGATGTTTGTCGATCCCACATCGAAGGACGATCCCAACGGCATTGCCTTCGACCTGCATTCCAACCGCGTCCACGGCGACCTTTATCCCCTCGGTCCCGACGCCCGGCGCACCACGGAGCTGCGGGCGCTGATCAAGGGCGAACTCGATCTTGGCGCCAATGTCGACAGCCCGGAGGCCGCCGCGCTGATCGCCAAAACGAAGAAACTTCCTCCCGGCGACGTGAAGAAGTTCGAGGAGGACATCGAGCTTTTCGCCAATTATGTCCACGGCACCCATGTGGCCGGCATCGCCGCGAAGGGCAACCCGGCGGCGCGTCTGCTCGTGGGCCGCATCACTTTCGATTACCATCGCATTCCGGAAAAGCCGAGCGTCGAGCAGGCGCGCAAGGATGTCGCCGCCGACCAGGCGACCGTCGATTACTTCAAGGCGCACCATGTCCGCGTCGTGAACATGAGCTGGGGCGGCTCGCTCTCCGACGTGGAGGACGCGCTGGAAATGAACGGCGTGGGCGACGCGAACGAGCGCAAGAAGGAGGCCCGCGATATCTTCGACATCGGTCGCGACGGCCTGCTCGCCGCATTAAAAAGCGCGCCTGACATTCTCTTCATCACCGCGGCCGGCAACAGCGATAACGATGTCAATTTCGACGAGGTCATTCCCTCCTCTTTCGATCTGCCGAACCTGATCACGGTCGGCGCGGTCGACCAGGCCGGCGACGTCACATCGTTCACCAGCTTCGGTAAAAACGTCGCGGCCTATGCGGACGGCTTTGAGGTGGAAAGCCCGATCCCCGGTGGCACCACGCTGAAGCTTTCCGGCACCTCGATGGCCTCTCCGGAAGTAACCAACTTGGCCGCTAAGCTTTTTGCGCTCGATCCTGCCCTGAAACCGGCCGAAGTCATCGACTTGATCAAGCAGGGACTGCAGCCCTCGCCGGCCGATCCCCGCCTCCAGTTGATCGATCCCAAGAAATCACTCGATCTGCTGAAAGCGAAGGCGAAGAATCCCTCCTAAAGCGGCGACCGGCCATGTTACATTAAGGTGACAGTCGCAAGTCATTCGTTTAGAAGGAGTCTCATGGCCGAAAAAAAGGGAGACTCCAAGCGAACTCGCGGTGCCGGCAAGGAAATCTCGGTACTCGCTTGGATTCAGGACGCCTACGGCAACGTGCTGGTTGTCCAGCAGACGGCCGGCCGGAAGCTCTGGTCTTTGCCTGGCGGCAAAGTGCGCCCGCACGAACCGATCAAGGCCGCGCTCCGGCGCGAACTGCGCGAGGAGATCGGCCTGACCGTGAGTTCGGCGCGAGTCATCGATCTCTTCGACCGGCCTCAAAAAGGAGGCTTGGCCATGCTCTTTCGCACGGTGCTTCGCCGTGGCAAACTCAAGCTCGGCGAAAAGGAAATCACCGCGGCCGCTTTTGTCAGCCGTCTGCCCGCGAAGGCGACGCCCTCCGTGCGCTATTTTTGGACGCGCCACTTCCCCGAAAAAAACGGTCGCGGCAACGCCCTGGAATTATAAGGGCGCACCTCACCGCCGCCGGTTTTAGTGTCCGTCGGCTCCGCCCTGGCGGCTCGCCTCGAACAGGAACCAGTTGCGGCGCTCCGTCTGGTCGATCCAGTTCTCCAGCAGGCTGGCCGTGGCGATGTCCTCCGCGTCCTCGCAGACGCTGTGTGCCTCGCGCATCCGCTTGGCCAGTTGTTGATTGTCATCCCGCAACTCCGCCAGCATCTCGCCCGGGCTCACGTACTCAGCGTCGTTGTCGGAGATTCGCTGGTTGCGCGAAATCTCGCCGATCGAATGCAGCGTGCGCCGGCCGATCTTGCGGACGCGCTCGGCCATGGGATCCGTCATGGCGAAAATCTGCTCGCCCTGCTCGTCGAGCATGAGGTGGTAATCGCGAAAATGGGGCCCGCTCATGTGCCAGTGAAAATTCTTCGTCTTCAGGTAAAGCGCGAAAACGTCGGCCAGGATCCCGTTGAGCGCGGCGGCGACATTCTTCGTGCCGTCGTCCTCCAAGTCCGTCCGCGGGCTGAGGCGCTCGTGCAAATAGTTTACGCGGCTGGGCTTGCTGTTGCCGTTGGTCTTCTTCAAACTGCGGTTGGGGGTAGCCATGAAATCTCCTGGTAGGTTGGGACCGCCAGTATCGCCCGTCCGGGGGCCCCGTCAATGTTCCGGCACGAAATCAGCGGTCATCCCGATTGCAAGTTGTTGCAATAGGCGCAGTCTTTGAACTGCCGGACCGATAACCCTTTCATGACCCAACGCCGCCAGGCTCGCGCTCCTTCGCTTTCGCGCAACGTCATCCTCACGCTGCTGGCAGTCTTCTTCGCCCTCGGTGCGGCGGTCGCGGCCGGCAACCTGATCAAGCGTTCGGAGAATTCCACCCAGGCGATCGAGAAGATTTTCGGGCTCTACAGCCTCAAGAACGAGGGCTCGCAGGCGCTCGAGCGCTACAACCACGAGCATCCCTTTCTCGGCTTCTTCATCGACTCGCCCGCGCGGCACGAGATGGATCTGCCGACCGCCTCGCAGTCGAACGAGGCGCTTCATTCCGAACTTCCGCATTATATGAAGCTGGTGCGGGAGGAATCGCGGCAAGCGGCGTGGTGGTCCGAGTACCTCCTTTGCCTCAGCGTGCTTTACGTCGTGCTCGTCCTCACTGTGGAGCGCAGCCTCACCGCGCGCGGCACCCTCTTCGCGCTTACGACCGTTTCGCTCGTCTGCTTCATCGTCGGAATCCTTGCGCCCGCCATGGTCATCTGGACCGTGCCGGACATCCCGATGGCCACCGGCAATCTAAGCTTTATCATCCAGCATCAGGTGCGGGGCATCGCCGCGATCATCTGGGAACTGCTCACCGGCGGGCATCTCATCATCGGCGGGTTCCTGCTTCTTTTCAGCATCTGCACCCCACTGACCAAGGCGTCGCTGACCTATTTCGTCACCATCTCCAGGAACAAGGCGTGGAACTACCGGGCGGCCGAGTTTCTTCACACCATTGGCAAGTGGTCGATGGCCGATGTCTTCGTCGCCGCCGTGCTGCTCGCGCTTTACGCGCTTAAATTCCAGCAGGCGACCAAGTCGATTCCGTGCGTCGGGCTCTACTACTTCATCGGCTACTGCATGCTCAGCATGACCACGACCGAGCTGCTCGTGCATTCCGAAGAGGCGGCGGGACAAAAGGCGGGCGGCCTGTGGACGCGGCGCCTCGGCGTCTGGTCGATCGGCGCGGCCTTCGCCGCCCTGCTCCTCTTCGCCGGCGCGTCGAGCGTCTACACCTACGAGCAGTACACCGTGAACGTGAAGCAGACGATCAAGGCGCCGGAAAACCCGACCAAGCTCGACAACTCCCACCTCGTCTTGCCCGCGCACAAATAGCGCCGGGCGTCACGCCCGGTCGCGCGGGGTGATCCAAAGATGCACGAGCTCGTGCTGGCGCAGGACGGTCAGCCGCGACCGCCGGTTCGGCTCGCGCAGCACCAGCAGCCGGTGCAGTTCGTGCACGGAACGCAGCTCTTCGTTGTCGATCCAGATGAGCAGGTCATTTGGCTGCACGCCCGCCTCCGCCGCGGCTGAGCCCTTCTCCACCGTGTGCACAAGAATGCCCGACCGCTGCCGCAGCTGGTGGAAGCGCGCCACCCGCTCGTGGATCGGCGCGTCCTGCCCGGCCACGCCGATGAAGGCCCGGCGGATGTGGCCATCCCTGATCAGCCAGCTCACGATGAATTCCGCGGTCTTGCTGCCGATGGCGAAGCAGATGCCCTGCGCCGCGGCGATGATCGCCGTGTTCACGCCGATGACCCGCCCGCGCGTGTCCAGCAACGGGCCGCCGGAGTTGCCGGGATTCAGCGCCGCGTCGGTCTGCAGCACGTTGTCGATCAGCCGCCCGGTGCGCGATGGAAATGTCCGGCCGAGCGCACTGACAATCCCCGCCGTCACTGTGTTGTCGAAGCCGAGCGGATTGCCAATCGCCACCGCGATCTGCCCCACGCGCACCTCGCCGGAATCGGCAAAGCCGATATGCGGCAGGTCGGGCAGGTCGATGCGAATCACCGCGAGATCGGTGTCGGGATCGTCCCCGATCAGCGTCGCGCGGGAGATACGGCCATCCGACGTCTGCACCGTCAGCTTTGCGGCGCCATGCACCACATGGCTGTTCGTCACCACCAGGCCGTCGGGAGAAATCAGGAAGCCCGATCCGCTGCCGCCGCGGCCCTTCTCGCCTTGTGCCGCGATGTGCACCACGGCGGGCCCGGCGCGTTGCACCGTTCCAATCACCGCCTGCGAGTACGCGTCTAGTAACCCTGTCGCGGCGGGCAGCGGTGGGGCGGAATCGAGCGGCGCAGCCTGATCGGCAGCCACGCGACCAGGAGCGGAAGAAGTCGTCATAAGGCAGCCTACGCTGCTGCAATCCGTTTGCAAGTAGGAGCGGCCTCTTCGTTGCCTCAGGCCGACGCAGGCCGAGCGTGCTTCACATCTCCCGAATGCGCCCGGGATGGCTCTTGCCCGTAAAGATGTCTTTCACGGCAATCAGGATTCCCTTGAGCCGCGCACGGAAATCGTGCGACGTGTCGCCTTTCGCCAAATGAACCAGGCAAATCAGCAGCGGCCGGGCGACACACACGATCCAGAAACGAATCCAGGCCAGCGGCGCCGGCAGATGGGTGCTCTTGTGCTTGATGAAGTAGTAATTGTTCGCGACGAGAGAATAGCCGCGCATGTCCTCGCGCACACGCCCGCTCGGCGTTTCCAGGTGCACGCTGATGCAGCCGATGAACCGGCCGACGCGGCCATAGGCCTCGAGCCGCAGCGAAAGGTCGTAATCCTCGTTGTAGGAATAGAGCGGCAATTCCTCGTCGAATTGTTCGTACTCCAGCACGTCGCGGCGGATGACCATGTTGCAGCCGTGCAGTGTGTGGCCGCTGCCCTGCGACTGAAACTTGCCCTGGAAATCGCGCTTCGGTCGATAGGCATCGATCCGCGCGCGGCCTTCTTCGCGAGTGACGTTGCCATTACCCAACACATGGCCGGAAAGCCCCACCACCGTGGCGTTTGCTTCCAGAAACGCGACGGCACTGGAGAGATAATCCTCCTTCAGCTCCATGTCATCGTCAAAGAAAGCCACATACCGCACGGAGAGCGGAATCACCGCGATGCCCTCGTTGCGCTGCGCGCTTGCTCCCAACGGCCCGACCACGGTCTGCACATTGTCGTTCCAGAAATGTTCCGGCAAATCCGCGGTGGAAGGAACCACCAGGACGATGCGCTCGGGCTTCATCGTTTGACGGGCGAGACTCTGCAGGGTCTCGGCCAGGATGGACGGGCGCCCCTTCGAGACGATCACCACGGAGACGCTCGGTGCAGCCAGGGAGTCGTGCATTTCAGGAAGAAATGGCCGCATGGACCGGCCGCCGGACCGACCGGCGCGGGAAAAACGGCAGGGTAATCTGTCCCTGCACCAGCTGGCGGTAGGCCAGGCCCAGGAACATCCAGGTCGTGGGCAGGAACAACTCGGAAAGCGACAACCCGAAGAGAATTGCGATGGCCAGCAGGCCCAGCTTCAGCCCCTCCGCTCCCTGTCGGATGGGCAGCAAAATGATGGGCCGGAAAAGAATGAAGAGAAACAAGCCCAGTCCCACGATGCCGGTGTCGATGAGAACTTCGGCGAAGACGCTCTCATAGACATAGCCGAAGCCCACGCCGAAGAGCCAGTTCGGCACCGTGAAGCTGGCGAAGAGATCGTGCACCGCCATCGCCTCGTCCAGGCGCATTTTCCCCGACATATTGTCGCCCGAAAACTTCGAGCCGAAGATATTGTCGAACGTGTCGGGATACACCACTGCGATCCCGACCAGAAACAACGCGAGCAGCCCGAGCAGGACCACGTAGCCAAACTTCACCCGGCCGGACCAGACGCTCTTCACCACCAGGCAGGTGCCCAGGCCCAGATAACAGGCCGTGGACGTCGAGAACAACGCCGTGAAAAGAAGCATGCACGAGAGCACCACCTTCCGGTGGTCGAGCGCGAAGAAGAGGTAGGGCAGCACCACCCCCGCAAAGAAGGTCGGCTCGCCCAGCGTGCTCTTGATTCGCAGCAGGGCGATCGGCCCGAAATTCATCCCTTGCGACCAGCTGCCGGTATGCTGTTCGTCCCCAAAAGCCCGGTTGACCAGAAAATCGCCCGGCTGATGAAAAATGAGGAAATAGAGCCACTCGTAGATGCCGTAGCCCGCCAAAAGATAACCGCCGTAGAACACGTAGCGCATCCACGACTCACGGAAGAAGTAGCGAAAATAGAGTGCGATCAGCACACACGCCATCAGGTACAGCGATTGGGTGAACATCGACGTGCGCAGGACGATCTTCGCATCGTTCGGGTCGATCATCGTGATGTTCCGAAAATCGGTGCGGTCCGACGCGAGCAGCCCGAGCTGGCTCGCGCCAAGGAGGAAAACCCAGGCCATCAGGGCCAGTAGCGCCGTCCAGAGATAGCCCCGCACCGCCGGCGTCATTTCACCGAAGCGCAGGCGCATCAGCACAAAAAACACGGAGCCGAAGGCCATCATGTAGGCGGGAATCGTCCCCTGCACCGAAGGGATCAGCACCGTGCCGGTCACGGGCATGAGCACGCACCAGATCGCCACGTAGAATTCTTCGAGCTTTTGCATGGATTGGCGCCGTCAGGATTTCACGTCGGTTGGCGGAGGCAGGTCAACAAGTCGCGCAGGAGCAGGCTGCCCGTCATGAGGAGGGTAGACGTTCGAGGCCTGGGGCGATGGGATCCTGGTGGCGGGTGATGAGTTGCCAGGCGCGGCTGCAGCATGAGGCGCGGCTTCACGCTCCAGACGCTCCACGCGTCGCGGAAGGCCGGCATGGGAACCTGCACCACGTGCGGCGCGCGCCGGCGCAGCCATTTGGCGAGTTCTTCCTGCCCTTCCACCATGCCAACGCACAGCGTAAAGTCGCGGCAATGCCGCTCCAGCGAAAGCGCCAGCAGCTTCAGCCCGATCCACGAATCGGGCCGGTTCTCAAAAGTGCAGAAGCATTTCATCGGATGGCGCCTCCGCGCCCCTGTTGCAAATGCCGCACCATCCCGCCCGCCTTTTCGAAATAATAGACCGGATCGAAGACGCGGCCCAAGGAGGCCAAGGAAATGAAGGCCAGCTTGCGCCGGCAAATGGTGAGCACGACCGCCAGCAGGACCCCGTCGACCAGCACCATGACGATCGGCACCCCGGCGAAACCCCAGATACGAATCGCAAACCCCGCTAGGCCCAGCCCCGCCAGCGTGAGCGCCAGGTAGGTATAGTTGAAGGCGTGGTGCATGTTGGTCGAGAACAGCACGCCGCTGCACGCGAACCAGCAGCACTGGCACGCGACACTGATGGCGAAGAGGAACATCAAGGCGTGCGAGATGACCACCTTGCCCGCCGTCCATTTCAGGATCACCCACGGGCCGAAAAGGGTCAGGCCAAACGCCGCGGCCACCGAAGCCCAGACCGTCGTCGCGATCAGCACCTTCAGGATGCGCAGGTAGGCGTCCCAATCCTTGCTCCCATAGCTGCGCGACAGCTCGGAGCCGGAGGCATTGTTGACGATGCCAACCACCTGCAGCAGCGTGCGGCTGCCCGTCCGCACCGTGGTCAGCGTGACGACGGCCGCCGCGCCCAGCATGCCGTTGACGATCAGCGGATAGCCCTGCAGGAAAAACGCGCTGGCCGCGGAATTCGCAAACACCGGCAGCCCGTCCACCAGCATCGATCTCGCCTGCGCCCAGTCCAGCGGGCCGAATGACCACTTGATCAGCGGGCACTGCCGCCGGGCGTCGATCGAACCGGCCACGAACCAGAAGAACATGTTCCCGAGCATGCCCAGCGCGATCCCCGTCGCGTGACATCCCGCCGCCAGCACCGAAATCTGGACGATCAGCTCCGCCAGCTTTTGCACGTTCAGCAGCGCCACGCCGCGGGCCTCCCGCATGCTGGCGCGAAAGGCCGCCCGCAGCAGGCCGAGGCCATAACCCAGTATCATGTAGAGGATCATGCAAAAGAGAATCTCTCCCGCCTCCTGCCGGTGCATGAGCTTGAAGTTGAACATCGCACTGACATCGCCGAACGCGCAGAAGCAACCCGCCGCCACGAAGATGACCAGGCTCAGCAGCCCCTGGATGAAGAGCACATTGTGGAAGATCAGATTGGCCCGCGCCCAGTCGCCCGAACCGGCCGCCACCGTCATGCGATTGGCCGCCAGCCCGGAAAGGCCGCCGTCCAGCGTCCATAGCACGCTGGGGATCGAGGTGATGATGATCCACTCGCCATATTCCGCCTTCGACCAGACGCGGAGGAAGGCCGAGACCAGCAGGATCTGCTGCACGACATTGACCACCTGCCCGAACGTCTGCGCGGCGGAGTTATGCAGAAAGCGCTGAAAGGCCGGACCGAAGCGCTGTGTCATGGAAAAAGCGGAAAGGTGTTCACGTTTGCGACAGGATAGATCAAAGGAAGACAAACGCCCCCCACATGCACGTCCCTGGCCAACCCGGGCCGAAATCCCCCGATTTCCACCCGGGCACGCACAGCGCCATCATTGCAAATGCCGCTTCAGAAAGCGACCCAACTCCGCGCGAAACCGCTCCGGCCCGAAAAGCTCCGCCTGCTCCCGGCACGCCGCGGGATCGAACGACATCGTGTCGAACCGTTCCAGGGCGCCGACCAGGCTCTCCGGCGTTTGCTCGTCAAAGAACAGCCCGGTCGCCCCGTCGAGCACCGTCTCCAGCACCCCGCCCGCGCGGTACGCGATCACCGGCCGGCCGCAGGCCATGGCCTCGAGCGGCGTGATGCCGAAATCCTCCACGCCGGGAAAGATGAACGTCCGGCACCGGCGCACGTGGTCCTGCAGCACATCGCCCGGCTGCGAACCGAGGAACCGCACGCTGGGTCCCGCTATCGCCTCCAGCCGCGCCCGCTCGCTCCCCTCGCCGATCACGACCAGCTTGCGGCCCAGCCGGGTGAACGCGGCGACCGCGACATCGATCCGCTTGTATGGAACCAGCTGCGAGACCACCAGGCAGAAGTCCGCCGGCGGCGCGGTCGCCATGGTGAATGCGTCGAGCGCGACCGGTGGATAAATGATCTCCGCCTCGACGCCGTAGTAATTGCGAATGCGCTCGCGCACGAAGCTGGAATTGGCGATGAAATGGGTGACGCGCGAGGCGGCTCGCCGGTCGAATTCGCGCACATACGGCGTCACGCGGTTGAAGACAAATCGGCCCACCGAGCCGCCGACTTCGGAGCTTTGCCGGTAATCCTCCTGCAGGTCCCAGAGATAGCGGGGCGGCGAGTGGCAGTAGCAGACATGCCGCGCGTGTTCCGGCACGGAGAGCCCCTTGATCACGCTCGCGTCGCTGCTGATCACGAGATCGACCGGCTCCTGCACGCGTAGCGCGCCGACCGCCGAAGGAAAGAGCGGGAGCAGCTTTTTATAGTGTCGTGCCGCGCCCGGCAGCCGCTGCAGGGGCGAAGTGCGGATGGAATGCCGCCGCAAGGCGGGGCTCAGCCGCGCGGGATCGGCCACCAGCGTGTAGATCGGGGCAGCGGGGAAAAGCTGCGCGATCTGCTCGAGCACCTTTTCGCCGCCGCGCATGCCGACGAGCCAATGGTGGGCCAGCGCCACGTGGCCAAAGTCACTCACGCCGCCGCCTCCCCCAGGACCGCGCGCGTCCGCTCGGCGCAACGGTCCCAGGTGAAAAGGGCCGCCTGGCTGCGGCCCTGCGCGACCAGCCGTTCCCGCGCGCAGGCCTCCAGTTGCAGCGCGTGGCCAAGTTGCGCGGTCAGGTCGTCCACGTTTAGCGGATCGAAGTAAAGCGCCGCCCCCGTCTTGCCGTCGAAGGAGGGGCCGCAGACCTCGGGCAGGCTGGTCGCGTTGGAGCAAAGCACCGGCGTGCCGCAGGCCATCGCCTCGAGCGGCGGAAAGCCAAACCCCTCGTAAAGCGCGGGAAAGGCGAACCAGTCCGCCGCGCTCAGCAGCACGGCAAGCTCCTCGTCATCCACCCGCCCAAGCAGGCGCGTTCGGGGCGGCAGCTCGGCGAAACCCCGCTCGCGGAAAATGCGGCTTGCCGCGCCGGCCAGCACCAGTTCGTGCTCGGGCGGCGCAACGTTCTTCCACGCCGCCAGCAGCGCGGCCACATTCTTGCGCGGCTCGAGCGAACCGAGATAGAGCACGAACGGCTTTTCCAGCGCGTGCTTCTTGCGCAGGGCCGCCTTCTGCTCCGCGGACGCAGGCGCAAAACGTGCGCTGATCCCGTTGTGAATTGCCACCACCTTTTCCGGGGGCACATCGCAAAGCCGGGCCAATTCGCCGCGCGAAAATTCGGACACGGTGATGATCTTTTTCACGCGCCGGGCCAGCCGCGGCAGGAGGAAGCGGTACCACTTGGCGAATGCGCCCGAGAACCATTCCGGATGATCGAGCGTGCTCGCATCGTGGATGGTCACGACCTGGTTCTCGTAGGCGAGCGGACCCGTGTTGCCCGGGCTCCAAAGCAGCCGGCCGCTGCACAGCCGCGGCAGCAAGAGCTGCTCCCACAGGTGACCTTTCGCCGAGCCAAGGGGCGCATGGGGCGAAATCACGTCCAGCTCCGGCATGCGGATCAGCAGTTCGTGCGCATAGCGCTGCACCCCGGTCAAGTCCTGGTGCAGGAAGCGGCCGTTCATGACGACTGAGGGCGTGGTCATGCGCGTTAGTCGGAGAAATGGATGACGACTGGCGACGCGGCTGGCTCGACCTCGCACATCGCCGCATCGGAGCCTGTGCCCTGAATTGGTAGTTCACCCTCCACACCTGTCACCAGCGTTGTCACGTGCGCATGATGAAAGCCTCCTTTTCCGGGCAAGTGAAGCAACGGTACGGCTCCATTCAGGTCACCGGGCGGAAAAGGTGCAACCCTCCAAACGGCCACCCAGCGGTCGGACGAACCCGGCCGCCGGTACGCGTAGCACCGAAAACTCTTGTCGTCCACGTTGGGCCCAAGCGTGAACCCATCCCCCGTCCCGTCCCCCTCCAGCCCCGCGAACATCGCCGTAAACCGCTTCATCGCATCGAACGCAGGCTTCGGCGTGCGGTCGTAACGCAGCAGTCCGAAGTTTTCCCATTCCTGCGTCGGATCGGCCCCGTCGTCCCGCAGGTCGTAGTAGAACGTCATCACGCCGAGCGCCCGGGCTTCGAGCAGCCGCCGCAGCACGTAAACCGCCTGCGTCTCCGCGTCGGACCGCGTGGGCGGGTTTGCCTTTTGGTCGATCGACGTCGCAAACCCCCATTCCGTATTCCACAGCTCCGCGTGCGGCAGGCCGTCCTTCGCCGCCTCCGCGCGGAACATCGCGCACTGCGAGCGATAGGTCCCCGCCAGGTCGGCGGTCGCAATGCCGTCCCGCTGCAGGAGATCGGCCGTTGCAGGATAGGGCACCGACTCCGGCAGGTTCGTGGCCCCGGAGTACGGATGATCCGTGATCCCATCGAGCCGCGGCGGCGTGCCCAGCCGCATCATGCGAAACGTGGCCGGTGCCGGCGCGCCGTACCCGATCACCTTCATGCGCGGGTTGGCCTGTTTGATCGCCGCGGTCGACACGCGGATCAGTTCCGCGTACTTGGACACCCAGGGCGAGATCTTGCCGTTGCCCTCGTTGCCATTCCAAGCCCCGCCGTATACCGGCCGGAATGGGGGGTTGTTCGGCTCGTTGAGAATCTCGATGGCCTCCACCTTGCCCGCCAGCGCCTTCGCCAGGAACGCCGCCGCATTGGCGTAGTCCGGCGGCGAGAACGGATCCGCGTAGTTCTTGTTCGCGTAATAAAGGATGAGCAGGACATGCAGATGCAGCGCCTGTGCCGCGTCGATCCACGCCGCCGTCTTGGCCGGCACCACGTAGCGATGTTTCTCCGGCTCCACGTCGCCCCAGGAAACCCCGTCGCGAATCCAGCCCGCGCCCAGGTCCGCCACCCGCGGCATCAGTTCCGCCGGATTCCAGTTCTGGTCGAAATGGGTGTTCACGCCGACCTGATCGTCGGCCGCGTCAGCGTCCACGAGCGTCAACCCGGCCAGGAGGCCGAGCAGGCACACGCAACGCCTCATGCCGCGCAATGGGAGATGGGAACGCGCGCGGTCCGCCGGCGCACCAGCCACCCCGAAATGAAATCCAGCAGGGCTGCGGTCTTCTTTTCCCAACCCTGCGCCGCGCATTCGCGCGCAATGGCTGCCCGGTCGGTCGGCCGTTGCAGCAAACGCTCGAGCGCCTGGACCGCCTCCTCCTCGGTGGAAAAGAGCTCCACGAATTTCTCCCGCCGCCGCGACATCTCGCGGGTGCGGCGCGCCAGCACCGGCAGGCCGGCCGCCCCGTACTCGTAAAGCTTCATCGGGCTGCGGCCCGCGTTCGCCAGATTGTCGATCAGCGGAAGCAGGCCAAAGTCGGAGGATTGCAGGAACCCGGGCATCTCATCGTAGGGCCTGGGCCCCAGCAGGTGGATGTTGGGCAGCTTGAACGCCGCGATCCGCGCCGCGCTGCGGCCTTCGCCCGCGAGCACGAACTGCACCTTCGGAAACCGGCGCGCCAGCCGGCCGAGGAGCTCGTAGTCGAAGCGAAAATCGAGTGCTCCCATATAGGCCGCGCGCGGGTGCGGAATGTTCTTCACCACCTCCGGTTCGGCCGCCCGCGTGAAAAATCTCTCGTAATCCACACCATTCTCCAGCAGCAGGCTGGGCAGCCCCGGCTTGAGGGAAAGTGTGTGCTGCAGCACCGGCTCGGAGGTCGAGACCACCCCCGCGCAACGCGCCAGCAGCTTGCGCTCGGCCTGGATCAACGAGGGATCCTGCTTCATCTCGGCATAGAAGTCGGTGGCGCGATAAAAGGTGGCCTTCGGCTTGAGCGCTTGCTCAAGCCCGGCGAAGCGCGGATCGTCAATGATCAGGAAGTCGATTTCGCCCGGCTCGAAGACCTTGGCCAGGCGCCGCCTCAGGTTCGAAGTCTGCACGAACAGATTGAATCGGGAAATAAAACGCCGCGCCACCTGCCACGGCACCAGCGAGATGGGATCCATCTCCGTCAGGCTCCCATGGCTGACCGGCGCCTGCATCGCTCGCTTCACCCGCCCGCGTACCCGCGATTGGCGGGACCGGAAGAGGTGAAACGGCGTTACGGGCGGCCCGATATGCCAGACCGTGTGCCCTTTCTCCGCCATCTCTCGCGCCAGATGATGCGATCCGACCACGTAAATGTCACTAAAGGAAGAGTGTGCGACGAAAACGATGTTCATTGTCCAGCCTCTTCAGTGCCAAGCAAACGGGGTGCCGAAGCCTCGGCCGGAACAATGGCATTCCAGCCTTTCCATCGCCCGCGCAGCCGGGCTACGTAAAGGCTTGCCTTGGCCGGCTTCAAAGTCAGCAGCGCGAGCAAAACGCCGCAGCAGGTCCGGGCCATTTGCGCGGCAAAATAGGCGAACGGGTAGCCGTGCTTGCGGTAGAAATAACCGTTTCCGCAGCCGTAGCGGAACGTCCGGTCGATTTCCTTTTCATCGTAGCGGCTAACCGGACGCGGATGCCACACGGCCAGGGCCGGTTCGTAGTACCCGCGCACGCCGCGGGCAGCCAGTTGCAGAAACAGGTCCGGTCCCTCGTCGCAGTGAAAGCCCAGCGCCGAGCCCGGGCCCATCGTTTCATCGAACCGGGTTGGCCCCAGCGCCGAGCGGCGGATGAAGATCGCGAACTCGATGCACTGGGCGTGCACGGTTTCGCGCCGGATTTCCGAGGCCACCTTGGCGTGGCGCGAGACCGAATCCCGCCCGTCGTCGGCAAAGGAACGGCCACTCAGGTACCCGTACTCCTGATGCCTCTCAAAGAACGTCACCACATCCTGCAGCAGCGTGGGCGGAAAAGCGCAGTCATCGTCCGGAAACCCGAGCAAATCGCCCTGCGCCGCCGCTATCCCGTCGTTCCGGCCGCGCGAGGCCCCGCCGCCGCTCGCCACGCGCCTCAGGGGGAAGCCGGGGTTGAGCCCCTCCAAAAAACTGGCCAGCCGGTCGTCCGTGTTCTGGTCGGCCAAAATCACCTCGAAGTCCTGACAGGTCTGGTCGCGCAGCGACCGGAAAAGCGTCGAGAGCTCCGAAGTCCGTCCGATGGTGGTGACTATTAGGCTGAACATATTTTCAAATTGATATCATTTGACCTTTTGAAACAGTCAGGTTAATTGAATTTGTCCGACATTTATTGACATGTCTACCACAATCGCTAGCCCATAGGAGGTCATGCCGGGGCAAGCTTTCCATCTATTCAGACACTTGCCGCTGCTGACCTTGTTTGCCTTTGCGTCGCATGTTGTTCATGCTCAGGAACTAAAAGCTCATGCAGATTATCCGGCCGAAAGCATGACCTCCGACGGATCGGTGATGGATTTCCCCAAGGACAACCCCGCCGTCACCATTATTTCGGATGGCAAGGATGCCGTCTCCGAGTCGGCCGTCACCGGCCAGGGCCCTCCCTCCTTCCTCGACAAGCTCTTTCTCCACGGCTCCCCCTTCTATTATGGCCTCACGGTCGGTGAGACCTACGACGACAACGTTTTTATTTCGCAGCACAAAATCGGTGATTTCTACACCCACGTCACCCCCATGCTCGACCTGGTGCGGGGCGACAAAACGGCGGAGCACGCGAGCTATCTGAACGTCGTTTTTCGCCCCACGCTTTATTTCTACGACCGCGAGTCCCAGCAGGACCGCGTCGACTACTATGCGGACGCGCTTTACCAGTATCGCTGGACCCGGCTCGTCATCAGCCTGGAGCAGCGCTTCGAGGAGTTGACCGACCCCAGCATCGATGTGGGCGACTTCTTTAAGCAGGACATCTACACCACGCAGCTCAGCGCCGACTACACTTACAACGACAAGCTCTCCTTCGGCGGGAGCGAAACGCAGAAGCTCTCCTTCATCTTCGACCAGCCGCCCATCACCGAGACGGCCGAGCGAATCACCGATCTCTACGCCCGCTATCAGGTGGGCGCGAAGCTCTCCGTCGCACTCGGCCCGCGCCTCGGTTTCGTCGATGTCAGCGGCGGGCCGGACCAGACGTATCAGGACCTCCTTGTCCGCTTAAATTACCAGGCAACGCAAAAGATCAGCGTCAGCTTCGAGGGCGGCGGGGAATACCGGCAGTTCCAGGATTCCACCACCCGTCTCTATCCCGTCTTTGCCTTGAACGCGAGCTACACGCCGTTCGACAGCACCCTGCTTTCCTTTGGCGCCTATCGTCAGGACGTGATTTCGTACGGCGAGGTCGGCTCCAACTTCCTCAGCACGGCGGTCACCGGCAGCGTCCGCCAGCGCTTTTTCCAGAACTTCTTCGCCGTGCTCACCGGCGGCTACACCCTCGACCAGTACGATCCGGACGAATCCGGTTCGGGCCCGGGCGGCCGCCGTCTCGATCACTATTACTTCGCCAGCGCCGGCCTGGAGTGGGACCCTCGCGAATGGATCAGCGTTGCGATGCGCGGGCAGGTGTCCGCCGATGAGTCCAACTTCATCGGGAATTCGTTTAACGACAGCCAGCTCGACCTTCAATCCTCACTTCAATTTTAAACTTATGGCATCTAAGCTGCATCGCCGACTTATGATCCTCCTTACGTCACGGACGGGGCTTGCCTTGGTGCGCCGCCCCGTGCCCGCCGTGCGCCGCCTCACGGCCATCGTCCTGGCGTTGATCCTCGGCCTCATTTACGCCACCGCGCAGGAAGTCACGCCCGCCACCGAGCCACCAACGGACGCAGCCGCTTCCTCCTCTGGATCGTCCAGCCATGCGCCCTCCGACAGCTACGTGCTGCACAACAACGACCTCATCAAAATCACGGTCTTCCAGGAAGACGACATGACGACGGAGACGCGCATCTCGAAATCGGGCTACATAACCCTGCCTCTCCTGGGCGCCGTGGAGCTCGCCGGCAAGTCTGTTGCCGATGCGACGAACGAAATTCGGACAAAGCTGGACAAGGATTACATCATCAACCCGCAGGTCACCCTCACCGTCATGCAGTACGCGCAGCAGTGGGTCACCGTCCTGGGCGAAGTCCAGAAACCCGGCCAAGTGGAGATTCCACCCGAAGGCGGGCTCGATCTGCTGGGGGCGATTGCGCTCGCCGGCGGCTATACCCGCGTCGCCGACCCGACGCACGTGATCGTGCGGCGGGTGAGGGACGGCCATGACACGGTGGCCCGCGTCAACGCCTACATGCTGGCCCACGATACCCAGGTTCAGGAATTTATGGTGCAGCCAGGCGATCGCATCACCGTCGGCGAAAGCATCTTTTAAAGAGCCTCTCATGGAAAATACCGGTTCTTCCGTTGCCGAGCCCTCCGGGTCGATCCACTGGCAGCATATCGTCGGGCTGGCCCTGCGCCGCGCGACGCTTTTTGCCGCCTGTTTCGGGGCCGTGCTGCTCCTCACGATCATCTACCTTCTTCACGCGCCGCGGCTGTATGTTTCCACCGGGACCCTGCAGGTGCCGACCCAGGAACAGCGGCAATTTCGCAGTGCCGACGACGGCAACGCCAGCGACGACGACCTGCGCGGGGACGATGTGATCAAGACGATCGAGCAGAACCTGCAGAATTTTAACCTGTTTCAGGATGCCGCGTCCGATCCTTCCCTCACCAGCGACCCCCATTTCTTCGACGGCTTTCCCTCGAAGGTCCGCCCCGCCGACCCGACCGACGTAGCGTGGTGGATCCAGAACCACACCCACGTCAACCAACGGCACGGCACGCGCCTGATCGACATCAGCTTCGAGCACCTCAACGCCGCGGTCGCCCAAAAGACGGTCTTCGCGCTCATCAACGCCTTTACCCTCGAGAATGCGCGGGCCAAGACATCGACCGAACAGGCGGCCGCCACCTTCCTGGTCAACCAATCGTCGCAGGTCTCCGAGCGGCTTCAGGGTTCGGAAAACTCGCTGCAGATCTACAAGGACACCCTGCTGCTCAAGGACCGGATCGAGGACCAGCAGCGGGTGATCGACACCTTGCGCCAGCGTTACCGCGAGAAGCACCCGCAGTTGATCCAGGCCCGCGCGCTCATGGCCGACCTGATGAAGAATTTCGACAACGAATTCCAGAAGGTGGCCAACAGCCATACCAGCGAGGGCGCGTACTGGGCGAGCAACCGCGCCGAAATCGCCGCCGCGCCTGCCGCGGTCCGCACCTCCCTCGAGCTCAAGCTCGTCGAGGCCCGGGCCAACGTCCTGCAGATGGAGGTTGATACCGAAAGCGCGCTTTATGACAGCGTGCTGAAGCAGCATGGCACCGCCGACGTCAGCAGCGCCGCCCTGGCCAGCCAGGTCCAAGTCAGCCAGCTTCCCAATCTGCCGGCCAAGCCGGCCAAGCCGCGCAAGACGATCATCCTCGCGGTCGGCACGCTCCTTGGCCTGGTCATCGGCTCGGCGGCAGTCTTCGCGGCCAACGCGCTGGATAGCTCCATCAAGACGACGCTGGAAGCCGAGGAATTGCTGGGCTTCCCCGTGCTGGGCGCGATCCCCCTCTTCGTCAACGAGGAGAAAACCAAGGGGCCGCCCCGTTCCGCTGCCTCGCGCAAGGCGGGCATGATCGGCTCCCGCGGCGGACTCGTCGTCCAAACCGAGCCCGGCAGCGGGGCGGCGGAGGGCTTTCGCTCCCTGCGCGCTGCCGTCAGCCTGCTCGGCAAGAGCAAGGACCACCGCTCCATCCTCTTCACCAGCGCCCTGCCGGACGAAGGCAAGACCTTCGTCAGCTGCAATTATGCGCTGGCCGTCGCCCAGACCGGGATCAAGACCCTGCTGATTGACATCGACCTGCGCCGGCCCTCGGTGCACGAGGTGTTCAATCTCCAGAACAAGAACGGTTTCGTGGAGATGGTCACACAGGGTCTCAAGCTGGAGGACGCGGTCTACCACGATGTCGACAAGAACCTCGACGTGCTCACGTCAGGCATCCGTTGCCCAAACCCGGCCGAACTGCTTTCGGGCACCGGCTTCCGCGAAGTTTTGGCTGCGGCGCTCATCCGCTACGAGCGGGTGGTGGTCGATTGCAGCCCGATCAACCTCGTCAGCGATTCCCTGCTGATCGCCTCCTACCTGCACTCCGTCTGCCTCGTCATCCGCGCGGCGCGGACCAACCGGCGTGACGCCCTGCATGCCCTGAGCCTGCTCCAGCGCGCGGACATCAAGCTCTCCGGCGTGGTGCTCAATGCGGTGCCGCCCTGGAGCGAAAGGCTTTACCCGCACTATCTCGGCGAGCGCAGTGCCAAATACCGGGACGCCTACCGGTACGTCTATCAGGAATAGTCCCCGCCTAGGGACCCGCCGCAGGATCGGCCTCCCGGCTGGGTTCTCTCGACGGCGGGCTGTCGGGCGACGATTCCTCCGCCGGCACGAGCATGACGGTGAACGTCAGCTTGCGGTCGGGCGCGTCCGCGTTGTAGGCGGAAAGTCGGATGCGACGCTCCCGGAGCACGCCGCTCCAGTGCACCTTCCCCTCGCACGTCGCCAGGCGGTCGCCTTTCCGAAAGATGATGGTGGGGAAGCTGATCTTCGACGCCTCTTCGCTGCGGATCACGCAGACGAAAACCGCCGGCGCCGGATCCTGGAGCAAAACGGTGGCCACCGCCTTGGAGGTCGTCTTCTCGCTCGTCTGCCGGATCGTGGCGGGGCTCACCGTGATCGACAGGAGCGTGCCGGTGGCAAACCCTCGGGCGGGAAAGGCCATGAGGACCGCTGCGCCCAGAAGAAGCGGGACATGAAAACCCTGGAAAATCCGGCTCACGCAGGCATCGTAGCGATGGTCGCGCCAAGTGGAAACGGATTTGTCAGGATGAGCGGATCGGGACAAGCAACGACCCGCCCGGTGTCTGAATCGGCCTCGTTCTGTTCGATTCGACCTCGGAAGTAAGGCATTCAGCTTCACGTCCCTACGGACTTAAGTAATTGATCTACAATAGAAAATGGAAAAAATCAGGTGGCAGGAACAGTTGGTGCTTGTACTAATTTTGAAATAAACAAACCTATATATTGCGAGCAATTGCTACATGTACTCACAGAAACTAATGCACGCAATCCCACCGTCCGAATCGAACCGGGGCGTCTCCACGCTCCCGATTCGCGGGGCGATGAGCGATGCGACTCCCGGTAAAGCGGTGGCGATTCCCCCGCCTTCCGCGGAGTTTCTCGTTCTGCTCACCTTCGCCGTCGACGTCATCATGATCGCGGCCGCCCTGGTCTGCGCGACCTCCAGCGACAAGCACCTCTCGTTTCGCACCGTCGCCTCCGACATTTTTCGCGGCCCCTACTCCACCTACATCCTCACCGGCATCGGAGTGTTCATGACGACCCTGGGCTATCTGGGCGCCTACAGCCGCCAGCGCTTCTTCAGCTCCACCCAGAGCCTCCAGGTGGTTCTGAAATCGACCTGCGCCTGGATGGTCGTGTACCTAGCCTTGAGCCTGGCCTTCAAGTTCCAGCCCCCGGTCTCGCGCTACTTCTTCGTTTTCTCCTTCCTGAACGCGCTTGTTTTCGTCTCCGCCTGGCGCCTGACGTTCTGCCACTTCCTGCTCGAGTCCAAGTGGAACGTCGCCTTCCGGAAGAAGGCCGTCGTCGTTGGCTGGAGCAAGGAGTCCGACATCCTTTTCGACAAGATCCTGCGCGATCCCGGCCATGCCTACGAGGTCATTGGCTGCACGCCTTCGGCCCACGGCAAGTTTTGGGTGCGGCCTCCCAGCCAAGTCACCGTTCTGGGCGACTACCACTCCCTCGAGGAGATCATGCGGGAGCACCAGCCCGATATCGCCATCATGGCCGATCTCGATCCCATGATGGGCGAGATCATCGCGCTGGCCAACCTGTGCGTGCGCGAGAACGTCCAGTTCAAGGTCATTCCCTCCTACTTCCAAACCCTCTCCTCCGGCCTGCACCTGGAGCACGTCAGCGGCGTGCCCGTGCTGGGCGTCAGCAAGCTGCCGCTCGACCATATGTTCAACCGCATCGTCAAGCGGACGGTGGACGTGATTGGCGCCGTGGTCGGCCTGTTGATTTCCGCGCCCATCATCCTTCTCTTTGGCTATCTCATCCGCCGGGAATCCCCCGGGCCGATCTTCTATTCGCAGGCGCGGTCCGGCATGGGGGGCAAGAGCTTCAACATTTACAAGCTGCGCAGCATGAAGCTGGACGCCGACGCCAAGGGCGCCCGGTTCGCGGTGGAGAACGACCCGCGCTGCCTCAAGATCGGCGCGTTCATGCGCAAGTGGAACATCGATGAAGTGCCGCAGTTCTGGAACGTGCTCATCGGCGACATGAGCCTGGTCGGACCGCGGCCGGAGCGCACGGAGAACGTGAGAACGCTCAAGGGCGAGATCACCCATTACAACGCGCGCCACTTCGCCCGCCCGGGCGTTACCGGATATGCCCAGGTCAACGGCCTGCGCGGCAACACTGACCTCACCGCCCGCCTCAAGTACGATCTCTACTACCTCGAGAACTGGAGCGTCTTTCTGGACTTCTACATCATGGTCCGCACGTTCCTGAAGCAGAAGAACGCCTACTAGCACCGCGCCGCTGCGCGGGGATAGTGGGGAGACGATTCGCCACTGCCAGCCTCTACCCTCCGGCTCGTCGCATCCTCGATTGTTTCGGCGGAGAAGTTCTGCTTGCCGCGTCGTTTAACCGTAACCAGAAGCCCGCCTAGAAATCAGTAGGCAAAAAAATTACATAAGAAGTGACGTAAGCGATCCTCTTTCTGATAATTTTGGCTTTGACCGGCTCAAAATCAGGCAGATTGTTCTGAATTTTCCTTTACTCCTGATATAACGTGCCCGATTATTAGGGAAACGAAGGAGTTTTTGATGCACTATTTGCCTGTCCTGCTCAGCATGCTAATCGTCAAGTTGTCGCTCGTTTTCGCGTTGGGTCCTCGCCGCCTTTGGGCTTTTGCCAAGGACTTCGTGACCATCGGTGAGGATCACTGGTCGTGGACGACCTGCTCGGGCGACCTTTTTGAAGACGCCGAGATCGAGTTGATTGAGCACGGCGAACTGGTGCTTCGGCATCGGCACGGCGTGGTCAGGCTTGCGATCGCCGAGCTGACCGGCCCGTCCCGCCGCCTGCTCGCCCGCACGGAGAAATGGGCGAACTATGCCGCGTCCGCGCCTGCCGAAGACATCCCTGCTTTTTCGCTTCACGCTTTCGCCGCCGAGGCGGCTTAAGGTCTGCCGGCAAGAGATCAGCCTCCGCAAGAATCCGCGCTTCGAATCATTCTACACTCTCGTGTGTCGTGATCGCGCGGAGGTTGATCTCTCGCCTGACTTGCGATTGGCGGGCACGCGGCAACGCCCTGCCTGCCTCGGCCGCCGCAGGGGCTGTGCAAAGGCTGCGACGATCCCAGTTGTCATTTGCCGCGGTAAAATTAAGTTAAGGCCCATGCTGGCCGGCTTTACCCTTGCCCGTTCGTTCCTCGTCGCCGGCGCAACGCTCGCGGTAGTCAGCCTTTTGCTCTGGGCGCTTCTGCCGGTACACCTGGCGCTGCCGCCCTATTTTTTCACGCCCCTGCTGGCATTCGGTTATGGATTGTTTTGTTGGCGGCGCACCCGAAATACCCGTGTCGAGACGCGCCCGTAACGGCGGAACCGGACCGGTCTCCCATCCGGGCGGTTTTCAGCTGATCTGTACCGACTT
>CAZZYY010000021.1:0-26344 GCA_964658475.1 uncultured Candidatus Methylacidiphilales bacterium
GCTCTTCGGCTATTCGCACATGCTGGGCGGCTATCCCGGCGGCCAGGCGCAGTATTTACGCGTGCCCTACGCCGACGTCGGCCCGATCAAGATCGAAAGCGACCTGCCGGACGAGAAGGTGCTCTTCCTTTCCGACATCTATCCGACCGGCTACATGGCGGCGGAAAACGCCAACATCCAGCCCGGCGATACCGTCGCGGTTTGGGGCTGCGGACCGGTCGGCCAATTCGTCATTCGCAGCGCCTGGCTGCTCGGCGCGGGCCGCGTCATTGCCATCGACGACGTACCGGAACGCCTGGCCATGGCCCAGGCGGCCAAGGCGGAGATCATCAACACCAGCAATGAAAACGCATCTGAGCGCCTGAAGGAAATGACCAAGGGCCGCGGCCCGGACAGCTGCATCGACGCCGTGGGCGCGGAGGCTCACGGCACGAACCCGGTGGAGAAGGTGGTGGACAGCACCAAGATGGCCCTGAAGCTTTCCACCGACCGGCCCGGCGCGTTACGCCAGGCAATCATGACCTGCCGCAAGGGCGGGACCCTCTCCATTCCCGGCGTCTACATCGGATTGCTCGACAAGGTTCCGATGGGCGCGCTCATGAACAAGGGCCTGACGGTCAAGACCGGCCAGACCCACGCCCAGCGCTACCTCGCGCCGCTGCTGAAGACGATTGAAGATGGCTTGATCGATCCTTCCTTCGTCATCACGCACGAACGTCCGCTCGAGGAGGGCTCCGAGCTTTACAAGACGTTCCGGGACAAGAAAGACGGCTGCATCAAGGTGGTTTTGAAGCCTTAGGTCGGGTCACGGGAAAGACCATCTTCAAAGTACAACGTCGCGAAGTGGTTCGAAGGCCTGTCTACGCGAATTCTGGGCTGTATTCGCAGCCCCATCGGGGCGCATTAAGCAGCCCAAGGTAACGCCCTGGATCGGACCCATCCTCAAAACAGAGCCCTGACAGGAGGACGCATCCGCCGGCTGGCGGATGTCGCCCTCACGCGCGGGGCAGTTCAATTATAAACGCGGCCCCAGTGCACATCGAGGCGCTTGGTGATGAACGCCCGTACCGCGCGCAACGTGCACTTGGTCTCCAGCGCCTGTCCCCGCTTCACGATGCTGGCCAGCGGCTCTTGGGGGCGAAGCTTCAGCACGTCCTGCGCAATGATGGGTCCCTCGTCCAGGTTCGGCGTGACGAAATGGGCCGTGACGCCGACGACCTTTACGCCGCGCTCGTAGGCCTGCCGGTAGGCGTTCGCGCCGGGAAACGCCGGCAGCAGCGAGGGATGGATGTTGATGATCCTGTTCTTCCACCTCCAGACGAAACTGGGGGACAGAATCTTCATGAACCGCGCGAGGACCACGAAGTTGATCTGGTGCTCGTCCAGCAGCGTCAGCACCTGCTTCTCCGCCGCGGCGCGGTCGTTGAACGGCACATGCACGAAGGGCAGGCCCGCTTTCCGGGCCAGAGGCGCCAGATCGGGGCGGCTGCCGATGACGATCACGGGCTGGGCGCCGAGCGCGCGCGGCGATTTCGCCAGCAGGCCCCGCAGGACATGCGGCTCGCGCGTCACCAGGATGGCCAGCCGCGGCGGCCCGGGCGGCGTGAAGTGGACGCGCGTTTCCATCTTCAACGCACGTCCCGTTTCGCGCACCCGCTCCTCGATGGCCGGGCGGTCGAAGGCCGCGCGCGTCCACGAAGCCTGCAATGTCATGCTAAACTGCCCGCGCGTGACCTGCTCCTCCAGCGCCTCGATGTTCGCGCCGAGTTGAAAGAGCAGTTGCGTCACCCGGGCGATGACCCCCGCCTGGTCCTGACCGATGAATGTGATGGTGGCAAATTCGCGCGACATGGAAGCGCCGAGGCTAGCGCGTCCCGCGTTCTCCGACAAGGTGGCCGCCATCGGCCCGAAGGCGGTCGCGCCCGCACGAGGTCGCCAAAAGCAAACCCGCGGCGCCTGCGCGATCAACTTCCCCTTTCTCCCGCCACGACGCTCAACCCTTCCACGATCCTCACGCTCATCGCACACGAACCCATTGCCTCGTCTCCAAATCCACGTAGCCTTTCTGAATGAAGCCCCTCCTCGCCGCCGCGCTTGCTCTCGCCGCTCTTCCGCTCGTCGCCCAGACCAGCACCACCTCGACCTCCACCTCGTCCACGACAACCACTGCGCCCGCTGTCCCGCCCTCGGCTGCTGCGACCGCGCCGTCCGCGCCGGGCGGGGGTGAAGGTGGCGGCTATGCGGCCGTCATGCAGCAGGCCACCGCCACCCTGACCCCCGAGGAGAAGACCGAGCTGCAATCGGCCCGCACCAAGGCGATCGCCGCCGACCCGACGCTTCAGACGGAGGAAATGGACCTGATGCAAAAGGTCATGGCCATGCAAAGCGGCGACTCTGCCGGAGTCGATCGTCAGGAGCTGGGCGACGAGATGCGCTCCCACGGCGAGAAGGTGAAAGCCGCCATGATCAAGGCCGATCCGGACGTTCAGCCCATCATCGCCAAGGTCGAGGCGCAGATGGCCAAGCTCAAGGCCGAGTACCAGGCCGCGCACTAAGGCGGGCGGCTCTGGCTTTGACCGGAAGCGACGGCCCCGCAAGGCCCCTCTCGAACGGTATAGCGCCTTGTTGCCTCTCCGCACGACGGGGATGCCGTGGCGCGGGAGGGTGCTGGCGCTGCATGGCATTGGCAGGCGCTGCCAGGCACCCTGGCTGTTCGAAAGACATCAGCCGCCCACCCTGATATTTCAGGGACCACGCTAACTCCTTTTGAGGGCGAGAGTTTTTTCGAATCGGGAACCGACGAACAATCAACGCCTCCCCAGGTGGCCGGCGCTCGGAGAGCGCCGGTTGGTTGCGGACGCGTGTTCTACTCGGACCGGCGCTCGGAGAGCGCTGGCTACCTGAGGGCGCGCGCGCTCCGTAACGCACTCTCTCCCACACAAACCTTTACACTTCCGGTCATCTGAGCGAAGCGCAGCGAGGACCCAGCCACTCTCGCACCGGGAGGCGCCGACTTTAGGGAAGCCTTCGTACTTCACCTGCGCAAGGCGTGGCCGCGCTCCGCCCTGAGAGAACCACACCACCCAACTACGGCCCGCAAAGGAGCGAAACGACATCAGCTCCCCGCAACTATCCCTAGTAGCCCACCTTATACAGCTTTTGCCTGGGGCCGTGCCTCCGTTTCCGGCAAATCCGCTAAACGCCCGTTATACAACCGTTTAGCATTGCAGTTTCCCTACCGAAAAAGATTGCCCTGCCGATAATGGTGGGTAGAAGTGGAGAGAAGTGGCAGAGAATGAGGACAGATGGCTAACAATTCACCCGATTATCGTGCTTCGTACACGGATTCCTTTGCGCATGCCTTCGATGCCAAGGGTCGGATCACCGTGCCCTCCGACTGGCGCGAGCTGCCCTTCGAGAGCCGGCTTTTCATTCTTCGCTCCTCCAGTCCCTGCTTGCGCGTCTACCCGGCTTCGTGGCTCTCGCGGTTGCAGGAACGCGTGGCCGAGTTTCGCGCCGCCGACCCGCAGCGCGCCTCGCTCGAGGCCCTGGCGGCGGGCGCGCAGAACGCCACCTTCGACCAGCAGGGGCGCATCATGGTGAAGGAACAGTTTCGCCGCGCCGCCGGGCTGAAGAAGGACGCGATGCTCATCGGTTGCTCCGACCATTTTCAGATTTGGGACAAGGCTGCCTGGGAAAGCCGCCAGCCAGCGCCCGTCACCGTGGAGGACGCGCTGCGCGCCATGGGCCTATGAGATTCCCAACCGATTTGTGGCGGACCCGAACGGCAGCGGCCGGCCGGGTCCGGAAAATGACCAGGAGATAGCGATGCCCTTTTTCCTGTCACTCAGCAACGGCATCACGGCGGTTCGCCGCTTCAACCGGAGGAGCAGGAAGATGGACATCCGAATCAAGAGTCTTGTGCGTGGACAAATGGTTTACGGCTTCGAGGAGCAGAAGAACGGCGCGGGGGAGACGATCGGGTCGTCCGTCGTGCGCCTGGCGCGGCGCAATGCTTTTGAACTGGTGGGCTTGAAACGGCCGGCGCTGGCGCCCGGGTGGCGCTGGAAGTCGGGATGAACGGCGGCGAGGAGAAAACATGCGAACACATTCCGGTTTTATTGGCCGAGGTGCTGGCGGCCGCGCGGGTGCAACCCGGCGCGCGCTGGATCGACGGCACGTTCGGCCGCGGGGGGCACGCCTCCGCGCTGCTGGAGGCGGGCGCGCAGGTGCTTGCCCTGGACCGGGACGCGGATGCCGCGGCGGCCGCGCACGCTCTGACGGCGCGGTGGCCCGGACGCTTCACCTGGATGCAACGCAATTTTGAGGAGCTGAAGACATGCGCGCAACAACACGGCTGGAATTCGGTGGATGGCGGGATTCTCTTGGATCTCGGCGTTTCGTCTCCGCAGTTGGATACCGCGGAGCGTGGCTTCAGCTTCCAGTCGGATGGTCCGCTCGACATGCGGATGGACCGTCGCGCGGGGCCAACCGCGGCCGATCTGGTCAATCGGTCAACCGAGGCGGAACTAGCCGGAATTTTCTATGAAAACGGCGGCGAGCGAGAGGCAAGGCGGGTGGTCCGGGTCCTGGCGGCCCGGCGCCGCATCGCGCCCTTTCACCGCACGGCCGACCTGGCTGCGGTGGTGGCCGCGGCCCTCCCCCACCGGCGAGCTGCAGGAGTACATCCGGCTACGAAGGTTTTCCAGGCTCTACGCATCGCCGTCAACGGAGAACAGGAGGCCTTGGTGAAGGCGCTGCCGCAGGCGATCGAACTGCTCGCGCCGGGCGCGACCCTCGCCGTGATCAGCTTCCATTCTGGCGAGGACCGCGTGGTGAAGACCTTCCTGCGCGAGCACGCCGCCGAGTGGCTGGACACCCCCGCCCATCCCAACACCCTGCCCAACCCGCGCCATTTCCTGCGCGACGTGAAACGCTTTCTGCCCGGCGAAGAGGAAATCAACCGCAACCCGCGGTCCCGCAGCGCGCGCCTGCGCGTGGCGGTCCGTAACGAGGAGTCCCTGTCATGAGCCGAAACCGCATGCGCAACAGCCAGTCGCTCCATTGGATGGGCGTGCTGAAATGGGTCGTCATCCTCGGGTTCCTTTCCGTCCTCGGGCTAAGTTACATGTTCTGCAAGAACCAGAACCTCAACCTCGCCAACCAGACCCTTGCCCTGCGCAAGAAGCTGGCCGCGATTGAACGCCACAACACCACGCTCACGCTCGACCTCGAGACGTTGAAATCCCCGGAGCGGCTGAAGCGCCACCTGGCCCAAATCCGTTCCTCGCTCGTGCCGCTTTCCGATCCGACAATGCAGACCCGCATTGCCCGCATGGAAGGCGAGACCACGCGCATGCGGCTTGTGCCCAAGGGCACCGACGCCCCCGTCGAGATCGACGTCGACTCTCACCACGTGACCGCCTCGAACGCGCAGTAACCCCGCCATGGAACCCCGCACCCGCAGCATCTGGATTCTGCTCTTCCTCGCCTGCGGGTTCACCGTCGTTTCCTTCAACCTCATCCAGATCCAGCTCGTCCAGCACACGCGCTACCTGCGCCTTGCCGTCGAAAACCACACGCGGGTCGAGACCATCCCGCCCATCCGCGGCTCCATTTACGACGCCGACCACAACGTTCTCGCGCAAAGCCAGCGCGTCTATGACGTCCGCCTCGACGGCGCGCTGGAAGCCGATCGCGCGCATCTGGGCGAAATCGCCCTCGCGCTCGACCAGCCGCTGGCCAAGGTCCTGCAAAACTTCAATCCGCGAAACCGCGACATCGCGCTCGCCACTGGCCTGAGCGTCGACGATCCCGCCATCGCCCGCCTCCGCGACCTCAAGCTCAAGAGCGTGATGATCGAGCCGCGGGACGAGCGCACTTATCCCAACGCCGAGCTGGCCGCCCACGTTCTTGGCTACATCGACGACGCGACCGGCCACGGCATGGCCGGCATGGAGAAGACCCTCGACAAGCTCCTCGTCGGCGTGCCGGGCAAGCGCTACGTCGAGCGCGACGCGCGCCGCCAGGAAATCGCCGCCTACGGCACGGCCGAGGAGCCCGCGGTCGACGGCGACAACGTCACGTTGACCATCCGTCTGGCCATCCAGCACGTGGTCGAGGAGAAGCTCGACGGCATCGTCGACGCGTACCATCCCGACGCCGCCTACATCATCGTGATGGATCCCCATACCGGCGAGATCCTCGGCATGGGCTCACGCCCGACCTACGACCCGAACGACCGCAAAACCTTTACGCCGGACGCCATCCGCAACCGCTGCATGACCGACGTGGCCGAGCCGGGCTCGATCTTCAAGATCATCACGCTCTCCGGCGCGCTGAACGAGGGACTCGTCGGCCTCGACACGTTGATCGATTGCACCGGCCCTTGGTTCTACGCCGGCCACACACTCAAAGACGACGAACCCAACGGCACGCTGCCGGTCATGGAAGTCATGGCCAAGTCCAGCAACATCGGCTTCGCCAAGCTCGGCCTGAATTTTCTCGGGCCGCAGCGCCTCTATAAATACGCCACCGCGTTCGGCATCGGCCAGCGCACGAATCTCTTCGGCAACCAGAGCGAGACCCGCGGCCTGCTGCAGCCCGTTTCGAAGTGGAGCGCGCTTTCCGTCACGCGCATCCCCATCGGCCAGGAAGTCGCCGTCTCGCCGATCCAGATGGTCACGGCCATGAGCGTGATCGCGAACCAGGGCCGCATGGTCGCCCCGCATCTCGCCAAGGAAGTGGCCGATGCCGACGGCAACGTGCTGCAGACCTATTCTGTCCACGCTCTGCGCCAGGTGATCACCCCGCATGCGGCGGCGGAAGCGACCAAGGCGCTCGAGCAGGTGACCATCGACGGCACGGCCAAGGACATCAAGGTCCCGGGCTACTCCTTTGCGGGCAAGACCGGCACGGCGCAGAAGGTGGTGGACGGCACCTACTCCCACTCCCAGTTCGTCGCGTCCTTCATCGGTTTCCTGCCCGCGGAGGACCCCGCCTTCGTCGCGCTCGTCATGGTCGATGACCCCAAGGTCAAAGGCCAAAATTATTACGGGGCCAAGGTCTCCGCCCCGGTCTTTGCCAGCCTCGCCTCGCAGGTGGCGCAAATCCTTAACCTCACGCCCGACCAACCTCTCGCGCCGCCTGCGCCCGCGGTCGGTCCCACCCTTACCAGCAGCACCGACACCAAAACCAAGTGGACACCATGATAACCAACCCCTCCCTCGACCTCACCCGCCACGAACGCTCCAACGCGAAGACGATGCCCCTGCCGCGCCTGCGCTTTGAACCGCCGGCCGACCTGCACACGCGCTTGGCGCCGCCGGTGGCCAGCACCTTCGACGGCGCGCGCCTCGTGCGCTCGCTCCGCGCCCGCGTGGTTCTCTCCTAGAAAAACGCGCCGTCCCGTTCGCCGCATGAAACTCGCCGAAATCCTCCAGGACACGCCGGTCAAGTCGGTGCGCGGCTCCGTGGACCGCCCGATCCACGCGCTGCGCTACGACTCCCGCCGCGTCGAGCAGGACGACGTCTTCTTCGCCTGGCGCGGCGCAAAGACCGACGGCCATCGCTTCATCGCGGAGGTGGCCGACCGCGGCGCGGCCGCCGTCGTGCTGGAGGACCCGCAATACACCGCCGCCGGCCCGACCTTCATCGAGGTCGCCGACGCCCGTCGCGCCATGGCCACCATGGCCGCGAGTTTCTTCGGCCGGCCGGACCGCGCGATGAAGATGGTCGGCGTCACCGGCACCAACGGCAAGACGACCACCACTTTCATTCTCAAGCATCTCCTCGCCCAGCCCGACGCGCCCGTCGGCCTCATCGGCACGGTGCGCTACGAGATCGGCCAGCGCGTGCTGCCCGCCGCGCGCACCACGCCCGAGTCGCTCGATCTGCATGAGCTCCTTGCGCAGATGAAGACCGCCGGCTGCCGCAGCGCGGTGATGGAAGTCTCCTCCCACGCGCTCGACCAGGGCCGCGTGCTGCCGATCGAGTTCCAGGTCGCGATCTTCACCAACCTGACGCAGGACCATCTCGATTACCACGGCACGATGGAGAACTACTTCGAGGCGAAGAAGCTCCTCTTCACCAACGTCGCGCGCACGCTCAATCGCGGCACCGCTGTGCTCAATCTCGACGACGAATACGGCGCCAAGCTCGCGCGCTGGCTGCCGCGCGGCGTCCGCGCCATCACCTACAGCGTGCGCGGCGTGCGCGGCGCCGAGCTGATCGCCAGCGGCCTGGAGGTCGACGCGCTCGGCACCCGCGGCACGCTGCACATCAACGGCCATCCGCACGACTTCGAGCTCCCGCTCATCGGCTCGTTCAACGTGGCCAACGCGCTCGCCGCGGTCGGCGGCGCGCTCGCGCTCGACGTTCCGCCCGCGGTCATCCTCGAGCGGCTGCGCGACACGCCGCAGGTGCCCGGCCGGCTGGAAAAATTCATGTCGCCGGACGGCGTGCTGGCCGTGGTCGACTACGCGCACACCGACGACGCGGTGCGCAAGGTTCTTGCCGTCCTGCGCGGCATCGCGCGCGGCCGGCTCATCGTCGTGCTCGGCTGCGGCGGCAACCGCGACGCGGCCAAGCGCCCGCTCATGGCCCGGGCTGCCGTCGAGGGCGCGGACTACGCCATCTTCACCGCGGACAATCCGCGCAACGAAAGCATCGAGGGCATCCTCGAGCACATGAAGGCCGGCGTGGCCGGCCCGGAGTGGCAGGCGAAGTACCAGACCGAGCCGGACCGCCGCCAGGCCATCGCGCATGCCCTTGCGCTCGCGCGCCCGGGCGATGTCGTTTGCGTCGCGGGCAAGGGGCACGAGACCACGCAGGAAATCGAGGGCCAGTTCCATCCTTTCGACGACCGCCTCGTCGTGCAGGAATTTTTGCGCCGGAGGAACGGGTGAGGCAGACCACCCTTGCCGAGGTCGCGCGCCTCGCCGGCGGTCGCGTGCTCCAGGGCGATCCCGCCCTGGCTGTCACGCGCCTGCATACCGACACACGCACGCTCGCGCAGGGCGATTGCTTTGTCGCGCTGCGCGGCGACCGCTTCGACGGCCACACCTTCGTCCCGCAAGCGCGCCAGCACGGCGCCGTGGCCGCGCTCATCTCCACCCGCACCGCCGAGGCACCGGCCGGCCTCGGCCTGGTCGAGGTCCCCGACACGCTCGAGGGGCTGCAGCGTTTTGCCGGCACCTACCGCAGCCTCCTGCCCGTCCGCACCGTCGGCGTCACCGGCAGCAGCGGCAAAACCAGCACCAAGGAATTGATCGCCGCCGTGCTCCGCATCCGCTACCGCACGCTCGCCACGGAGGGCAATCTCAACAACCACATCGGCGTGCCGCTCACGCTCATCCGCCTCGACGAGGAGGACGAATACGCGGTGATCGAGATGGGCATGAACCATCCCGGCGAGATCGCGCCGCTGGCCGCCATGACCGCGCCGGCCATCGGCGTGATCAGCAGCATCGGGCCCGCGCACATCGAGTTCTTTTCCGGCCAGGCTGCCATCGCTGAGGAAAAAGCCGCGCTCATCGCCGCGCTGCCTTCCTCTGGCCTCGCCGTACTGAACAGCGACGACGAATGGAGCCGCACCGTCGCCTCCCGCACCACCGCGCGCGTGGTGTGGGTCGGCTCGCGGCCCGAGTCCACTTTCCGCGCGGAGGGCCTGCGCATCACCGAAACGGGCCTCGCCTTCGATCTGCGCCATGGCGAGGAATCCGCGCCGGTGAAGCTGCCCTTCTACAACCGCGTCATGGCGGCCAACGCGCTGCTCGCCGCGGCGGTCGGCGTGGAGTGCGGGCTGTCGCTGGAGGAAATCGCGCTCGGGCTCGAGTCGGTCACCCTCCCTGGCGCGCGCATGCAGGTCGTCCGGGCGCGGGGCGCCTCGATCGTCAACGACGCCTACAACGCGAATCCCGCCTCCATGCGCGCGGCGCTTCTCGCGCTCGCGGAGTTCCCGAACGCCACGCGCCGGCTCGCCGTGCTTGGTTCCATGGGCGAACTCGGCCGGCATGCCGCCGAACTGCATCGCGGCGTCGGCGAGTTCGCCGCGCAGCAGGACCTCGCGCTTCTCATCACCGTGGGCCCGCATGCCGAGGCCTGCCGCGAGGGCGCGCTGGCCGGTGGGATGGACGCCTCGCGTGTCCTGCTTGCGCTCGACGCGCAGGAGGCGGCCGTGCAGCTGCGGACCCACCTGCAACCCGGCGACGCCGTGCTGGTGAAGGGGTCCCACTTCATGGGCCTGGAAAAACTCGCCGAAGGCCTCGCGGCGGAGGAAGCGGGCTGATGCTTTACTATCTTTCGCGCCTTTCGACCGAATTCGGCGGGCTCAATGTCTTTCGCTACGACACTTTTCGTGCGCTCGCCGCCGCGCTCACGTCGCTGCTGCTCTCCTTTGCCCTGGGGCCGCGCATCATCCTGCTGCTCACGCGCCTCAAGCTCGGCCAGCCGCTGCGCCAAAAGTCGGAGGTGCGCGAACTGGCCGACCTGCACAGCGGCAAGAAGGGGACGCCGACCATGGGCGGTCTGCTCATTCTCGTCACCGTCACCATCAGTTCGCTCCTCTGGTGCGACCCGGCCAATCACCTCGTCTGGCTGGCGCTCGGTTCCATGCTGTATCTGGGCTTCATCGGCTTCGCGGACGATTACGAGAAAGTCGCGAAGAAAAACTCCAAGGGCATTCGCGGGTGGCAGAAGCTCGCGGCGCAGCTGCTGCTCGCGGTCTTTGTCGCGCTTTTCCTGCGCTACTTCGCCAACTACGCCGGCGAATTCAGCAGCCTCTACATTCCGTTCCTCAAGTCGCCCATCGCGGTCGACATGGGCATCTTCACCGCCGTCTTCTTCGCGCTCGTCATCATGGGCACGTCGAACGCGGTCAACCTCACCGACGGCCTCGACGGCCTGGCCATCGGCTGCTCGGTCAGCGTCTTCGTCACCTACGCGATCTTCTGCTACGTGGCGGGCAACGTCCGCATCGCCACCTATCTCCTCCTGCCGCCCGTCAGCGGCGCGGGCGATCTCGGCGTTTTCTGCGCGGCGCTGGCGGGCAGCGGCCTGGGCTTTCTCTGGTTCAACGCGCATCCGGCACAGGTCTTCATGGGCGACACCGGCTCGCTCTCGCTTGGCGGCGTGCTCGGCGTCATCGCCATCTGCGTGCACCAGGAGCTGGCGCTGATCATCGCTGGCGGCGTGTTCGTCCTCGAGGCCGGCTCGGTCCTCATCCAGGTCGCCTCCTTCAAGCTGACCGGCAAGCGCGTCTTTCTCATGTCGCCGCTGCACCACCACTTCGAGCTCAAGGGTTGGAACGAAACCACCGTCACGGTGCGGTTCTGGATCATGGGCCTGCTCGCCTCGCTCATGGCGCTGGCGACGTTGAAACTAAGATGAGCGCGTATGGATGTGCACGGAAAACGAGTGGCTGTCATCGGCCTGGGAATTAGCGGCATGGAAGCGGCCCAACTCCTTCATGACCACGGCGCGCGGGTGACTGTGCGCGACGACGCGACGACCGGCAAAGTGGCCGAGCGTGCGGACGTGCTGCGCGGGCGCGGCCTGCGCGTGGAACTCGGGAGCGAGGTCGCGGGCACGACCGATTTCGATTTCGCCGTGCTCTCGCCGGGCGTCAATCCCGCCGCGCCTATCGTCGCGACGCTGACCCAGGCCGGGCTGCCCCTGCTCGGCGAGCTGGAGCTCGCCTCCCGCTTTTGCGCCTGCCCCATCGTCGCCATCACTGGAACCAATGGCAAGACCACCACCACCGAGCTGATTGAGGCGCTGCTTGTCGCCGGAGGCAAGCGCGCACGCGCGGGTGGCAACATCGGCACCGCCTTTTCCGCCGCCGTGCGGGCCAGCGCGGAACTCGATTTCATGGTGCTCGAGGTCAGCTCGTTTCAGCTCGAGCACATCGACCGGTTTCGCCCGCGCATCAGCGTCCACCTCAACCTCACGCCCGACCATCTCGACCGCTACGCGACGATGGAGGAATACGCGGAGGCCAAGCGGCAGATCTTCCGCAACCAGACGGCGGACGACCACGCCGTGCTCAACGCCGCGCTCGATCTCCCCGAGGTGCGGGCGCGCCGCGTCACCTTCAGTGCGCTGGGGCTGGCCGCCGATTACCAGCTCCTCGACGGCTGGCTGGTCGCGCGCGGCGAGCGGGTGCTGGAGCAAAGCCGCACGCGCCTGATCGGCGAGCACAACGCGGAGAACATGCTCGCGGCGCTGGCCGTGGCCGATCTTTGCGGGGTTCCGCGGGAGGCCTCGATCCGCGCGCTCTGCGCCTACCGCCCGCTGCCGCACCGGCTGGAGAAAGTCGGCGAGATCGACGGCGTGGTTTACCTGAACGACTCCAAGGCGACCAACATCGACGCGCTGGAAAAGGCGCTCCTCGCCATGCGCACGCCCGTCGTGCTGCTTGCCGGCGGCAAGGACAAGGGGCTCGACTTCACCGGCCTGCGCCCGCTCCTGCGGGAGAAGGTGCGCGCGGTCGTGCTCATCGGCCAGATGGCGGAGAAGCTGAACGCCGCCTGGAGTTCCGCCGTGCCGTGCCACGCTTGCGATTCGCTTGCCGCCGCCGTCGCGCAGGCGCGGGCACTCGCGCAGCGCGGGGACACCGTCCTCTTTTCCCCCGGCTGCTCCAGCTACGACATGTTCAAGAGCTTCGAGGACCGCGGGGACCAGTTCCGCGCCCTCGTCCAGGCGCTGGCCGCCCCACCCGCTTCGTAACCAACCTCAACCACCACACCGAAAGAGAGAACCCGTATGGAACCGAACGATAACAACCCGCTAAAACCGCAGCCGACCGGGAATTTGAAGCTGATGACGATCTTTGTCGCCGTGCTTGCCCTGCATGTGCTGGTCATCAGCGGCTTTGCCCTGAAATCCTGGCTCTACCCGAGCAACCCCGACAACGACCTCGCGCTCGACAAGACGCACAAGTCGAGGATCGCCGGCGACAGCACGATCGGCGACGTCACCGCCGCCGACTCCGGCTCGAGCGACAAGAGCCCGGCCCCGTCCACCGCGACTGCGGACAATAGCGGGACCACCGAAACGACGACGCCTGCGGACGACGCGTCCACGTCTAGCCCGACGTCGACCCCCGCCGCCGCCGCCGCCGCGAGCACGGCCGCCACGTCCACCGCTGCGACGCCCACGGCCTCCGCGACCGACACCGCGGCCAACGCCTCGACGCCCACGGCCAACTCGGTCATCACCGTGCCGGCTTCGCCCGCGATGCCTGCGACGCCCACCGTGGTCGAGGACGCCTCCGCCGCCGCGGCCAATCCGGAAGTGACCGCCTCGACGCCCTCCGGCCCCGTGCGTCATGGCCCAGTGGTCAATCCGCCTGACCTGCTCACGCCTCCGGCCGAGCCGGCTGCGTCCACCGCCCCCGCAGCGCCCACCGTCGCCGACGACAGCTCGGCTACCGCCTCCGTGGACGGCGTCCCCTACACGGTGAAGCGTGGTGATAGCCTGGCCCGGATCGCGCACCGACACCATGTTGCGCTGGCCAAGCTCCGCGCGGCAAACAGCCTCGCAAGTAACGCGCCGCTCCATATCGGCCAGAAGCTCGTTATCCCAAGCCGCACGTCCAAGACCGCCGTCGACACCTCGGAGACGCTGGCTGCCGCGCCTTCCACCACCTCCGCGAGCTCCACGCCCTCCAGTGTGGCGACCGCTCCCGTGGCCCAGCCGGTCCAGGAAAGCGACGGCGTCGCCCTTCCCACCCGCAAGTCGACCCTCGCCAGCGCGCTGCCCCGCCATACGCACAAGACCACCGGCTCCACGCGTCACCTCTACACCGTGGTGAAGGGCGATACGCTGACGAAGATCGCGCGGCGCTATCACACGAGCACCTCGGCACTCATGGCGGCAAACAGCCTGCCCAATGCCGGCCGCCTGAGCATCGGCCAGAAGCTCCACATCCCGTCGCATTCGTCGGGCGAGGCTTCGACCGCGCAGCAGACCGCGACGCCGGAATCCGAGCCGCATTCCACGGCCAAGGGCCAGCTCGCGAACTACGTGCCGTAGCCTGCCGCGTCGCCGTCATGATGCCCTTTTCACTGCTGCGGGGCGCGTTGCTCTTGCTGGCCGCGCGATTGCTCCTATACATGGGGATCGCGCTGCTCGCGATGGCCGTTCGCCACGTCGCGGTCCTCGGGGCATTCACGATGGGCCGTCCTCCGCTGGTCTCCTAGAACCGCCATGTTCATGCAACGCAACGTCGCTTACCTGCTGCTTGTTTCCATGCTCGCGCTCATCGCGCTTGGCCTGGTGATGCTGACCAGCACGAGCTCCGTGCTGGCGCCGCTGGGGGACATGACGGGCGTCTACAGCAACCTCCGCAAGCAGTGCGTCTGGCTGGCCCTGGGCGGAGCGGCCTGCGTATTTCTCTCGCGCTACGACTACCAGAAGCTGATGCGCGTGGCACCGGGGCTCATTGGGGTGGCCTCGGTGCTGCTGGCGCTCTGCCTCATCCCGCACATCGGCGTGCGGGTCAACGGTTCGCCGCGCTGGCTGCGGCTGGACGGCTGGACCTATCAGCCCTCCGAGCTCGCCAAGCTGGCCCTGATTGTTTTCCTGGCGTGGTGGCTGGGAAAAAAGCAGAGGCCGACCGGCGATTTCGTGCAGGGCTTCGTGTGGCCCGTCGCGGGCGTGCTGCCGATCCTGGTGCTAATGATCGCGCAGAAGGATCTCGGCACGACGGCCATCATGCTCGCGATCCTTGTGGCGATGCTCTTCTGCGCGGGCGTGCGGATGGTCTACCTGCTGCCCGCGGGGCTGGCTGGGCTGGCCAGCATCCTGGTGGTTTCGCTCTTCACCCCGGAACGCGTGGGCCGCTGGCTGGCGTGGTTTCACCCGCACGTGGACCACACCGTGGCGACGGGCAAGGAGTGGCAGCAGTTGCAGGCGCTCATTGCGCTGGGCTCCGGCGGCTTGTGGGGCCTTGGCCTGGGTAACAGCCGGCAGAAGATGTACTGGCTGCCGGAAGTGAACACCGATTTCGTCTTCCCGATCATCGGCGAGGAACTCGGGCTCTGGGTCGCGCTCGGCGTGGTGCTCGCCTTTCTCATCATCACCCTGTGCGGCGGCTGGATCACCCTGCACGCGCCGGACACGTCGGGCGTGCTGCTCGGCACGGGCGTGACGCTGATGATTGCGTTGCAGGCGATGATGAACCTTGCGGTCGTGACCTCGCTCATGCCGTGCAAGGGCATTCCGCTGCCGTTCATCAGTTACGGGGGATCCAATTTGCTGACCTGCCTCGCAGGCGTGGGGCTGCTTTTCAACATTCACCGGCAAGGTATCTACTCTGCCCCGCGCACGCGACCGCTGGTGGCCAAGCCCTACAGCGTGAGAATGTGATGCAGATGAAAATTGCCATCGCCTGCGGCGGCACCGGCGGCCATCTCTTTCCGGGATTGGCCGTGGCGGAAGAGCTGCGCCAGCGCGGGCACGACACGCTGCTGCTTGTCTCCGCCAAGCAGATCGACGCCCTGGCGCTCAAGGGCGCGAACGAGAACTCGCACGCGCTGCCGGGCATTGGCTGGCCGGGCATGCTCTCGCCGCGTGTGTTCACCTTCGGCCGCAGTCTGCTCAACAGCTGGCGCGAGTGCGGGCAGGTCTACCGCGACTTTCAACCTACGGCGGTGGTCGGGATGGGTGGCTTCACCAGCGCGGTGCCGCTGCTGCTGGGCCGCCGGCTCAAGTTGCCGACGTTCATCCACGAATCGAATGCGATTCCGGGCCGCGTCACGCGCCTGATTGCGCCCTGGGTGAACAAAACGCTGCTCGGATTCGAAAGCTGCGCCCATTACCTGCACCGCGCGCATTGCGTCTTCACCGGCACGCCGGTGCGCAAGGGGCTGGAGCGGGTGGACCGCCTGACTGCGGCGGAGAAATTTGGCCTCAATCCCGCGCTGCCCGTTGTGCTCATCATGGGCGGGAGCCAGGGCGCGCACGGCATCAACCAGCTGGTGATGAAGGCGCTGCCGCTTTTCCACAATGATCGCGACCAGGTGCAGTTCATCCATCTCGCCGGCCAGGCGGACGCGAACATTGCGGAGATCAATTACCGCCGCCAGCGCCTGACCGCGGTGGTCGAGGCGTTCTCGACGGAAATGGAGCAGTTCTATAGTCTCGCGGACGTGGTCATCAGCCGCTCCGGCGCCGCCTCTCTCACCGAATTGGGTCACTACGGCCTGCCCTCGGTGCTCGTCCCCTACCCGGCGGCGGCGGACGATCACCAGAGCTTCAACGCGCGCATTTACCAGGACGCCGGCGCTTCGCGCATCCTCGTTGAAAGCAAGTCGACGCCGGAGATGCTGCACGAGACCGTGACGGAAATCTTGCGGAACAACGACCTGCGCCAGCAGATGAGCGCCGCGGCGCTCAGCCTGGCCGGGGTCGACGCCGCCCAGCGCGTGGCGGAAGAAATCGAGGCATCATGCAAACCGATCTGAAGGCGCGCCTTGACGCCATTCTGGCCCAGCCGGCGCAGAAGATTCATCTCATCGGCGTATGCGGCAGCGGCATGAGCGGCCTGGCCCGCCTCCTTCTCGCGCAGGGCCATGCGGTCAGCGGGTCCGATCTGGTTTCCGCGACGCTGGCCACCAACTACGTGCCGGAAGGCGTGACTTATTTTGAGGGTCACCGCGCGGCCAACGTGGAAGGAGCCGCGCTGGTCGTTTTCTCCTCCGCCATCGCGGCGGAGAACCCGGAACGCCGCGCCGCGGTGGACAGCGGCATTCCCTGCGTGCGCCGCGCCGAATGCCTGGTCACCCTGACCGATGCCAAGAGCGCCTACATCGTGGCGGGCAGCCACGGCAAGACGACCACCTCGTCGATGCTGACCCACGTCCTGCGCCAGGCGGACCAAAATCCCTCCCACTACATCGGGGCGCAGGTGCCACTGCTCGGCGCCAATGCCGCGTGGACCGACGGCCAGCCCTTCGTGGTCGAGGCGGACGAGAGCGACGGCACGCTCGCGCTCTTCTCACCGCACGCGAGCCTGATCCTCAACATCGAGGAGGAGCACCTCGATTTCTACCACGACATCGAGGAGATCGTGCAGGTCTTCGCCACGCTCTGCGAGCGCACGCGCGGGCCGATCGTCTATTGCGCCGACGACAAGAACACGATGCTCCTCTGCTCGCACGCGGAGCGCGCGGTCAGCTACGGGCTTTCCGAGCTGTCCGCCTACCGGGCGCTCGATGTGCGGCTGGAGAATTTCAGCTCCCGCTTTGCCGTGCTGCGCCACGGGCAACTGCTGGGCGAGGTGACGCTGCAGATTCCGGGCGCGCAGAATGTGGCCAATGCGCTAGGCGTGATCGCCCTGGCCACGGAACTCGGCATCGGGTGGACGCAGACCGTCAGCGCGCTGGCGGAATTCCGCGGGGCGGCGCGGCGCTTCGAGGTGAAGTACCACTCGCCTGACTACATGGTGGTGGACGACTACGCGCACCATCCGACGGAGATCAAGGCGACGCTGGCGGCGGCGCGCAACAGCGGCTGGAAGCGGGTGCTGGCGCTGTTTCAGCCGCACCGGTACTCGCGCACCCGCGCGTTGCTGGGCGAATTTGCCGGCGCGTTTCACGATGCCACCGAGGTGTTCATCACCGAAATTTACGCGGCGAGCGAAGCGGCCATGGCGGGCGTGACGGGCGAGGCCGTGGCGGAAGCCGTGCGCGGCTCCGGTCATGCGGCGGTGCATTACGAGTCGACGCTGGGCCGGCTCCGCGCGGCGGTGAACGCCATTCTCCAACCGGGCGATCTCGTCATCACGCTGGGCGCGGGGGACATTCACCGGGTCGCACAGCATCTCGCGCAAGGCCTGACCTGGCACACCGAGCTGGTCGGGCTGATCAAGCCGGAGAGCATCCTCAAGCGCGACGAGCCGCTGCACAAGCACACCACCATGCGCATCGGCGGCCCGGCCCAGCTCTGGTTCGAGCCGATCGACGAGGACGATCTTCGCGCCGGGCTCCGCTTCGCGCACGACCGCGGCATTCCGGTCACGTTCATCGGGCGCGGCAGCAACCTGCTCATCCGCGACGGCGGCATCCATGGGCTGTGCATTCACCTGGGGCGGCCCCACTTCAGCCGCATCGAGATCGAAGGCACGACGGTCACGGTCGGCGCGGGCGCGCGGCTCAAGGCCATCGTGGCGGAGGCGCGCAAGCACGATCTCGGCGGCTTCGAGTTCATGGAGGGCATTCCCGGCAACCTGGGCGGCGCGCTGCGGATGAACGCCGGCGCGATGCAGGGCTGGACGATGGAGGTGGTCGAGAGCGTGCGCAGCATCGACTCGCTCGGGCACGTGCACGAGATCAAAAAGGCCGACCTCGAAATCCATTACCGCAACGTGCCGCACTTTCAGACGCACATTGCGGTCTCCGCGCGGCTGGCCGGCAAGCCGAGCAGCAAGGAGGAGATCGGCGAGAAGCTCAAGGCCTACTCGGGCAAGCGGTGGACCTCGCAACCCGCCGCGCCGAGCGCGGGCTGCATCTTCAAGAATCCCGGCCCCCTGCCCGCGGGCAAGCTGATCGACGAGCTGGGGCTGAAGAATCTTTCCATCGGCAACGCCCGCGTCTCCGAGGTGCACGGCAACTTCATCGTCAACGACGGCGGCGCGACGGCGGAGGACGTGCTCCAGCTCATCTCGCTGATCCAAAGCCGCGCCCGCGAGGCACGCCAGATCGAGCTGCACACCGAGGTCATCGTGCTGGGAGAGGAAAATTGAGATGAGCGACAAGCCCCGCAAACTTGCCGTGCTCATGGGCGGTCCCTCCGCCGAACGGGACGTCTCGCTCCGCACCGGGGCGGCCTGCGCGGCGGCGCTGCGCGAGGGCGGCTACGAAGTGACCGAGGTGGTGGTGGACGGCCCCGACTTCGTCGTGCCGGCCGGGACCGAGCTTGCCTTCCTCGCCATGCACGGCACCTTCGGCGAGGACGGCCAGGTGCAGGACATCCTAACCGCACGCCACGTTCCGTTCACCGGCGCGGATGCCGCAACCAGCCGCATCTGCATCGACAAGGAAAAGACCAAGGCGCAGCTCGCGCGCGCGGGCGTTGCGGTACCGCCAGGCCAGCTCGTTTCGCGGGCGGAGGAGATCACCTTGCCGCTCCCGCTCTTCATCAAGCCCAACGCCCTCGGGTCCAGCGTCGGCTCCGCGCCCGTGCACGAGGCTGCGCAGCTCGCACCGGCCCTGGAGCACGCGCTTCGTTATGGCGCCCCGGCGTTGGTCGAGCGTTTCATCCGTGGCCGCGAGCTGACCGTCGGCGTGCTGGGCGAGCAGGTGCTGCCCGTGATCGAAATCCGCCCGCTTGACGGCTTCTACGATTACACCAACAAATATACCAAGGGCAAAACGGACTATCTCTGCCCCGCGCCGATCCCGGCGGAGATCACGACCCTCATCCAGCGCGACGCCCTGGCCGCGCATCGGGCCGTGGGCCGCACGATCTATTCCCGCATCGATTTTCTGCTCGAGCACGATGGCACGCCGTGGTGCCTCGAGATCAACACCATTCCCGGAATGACGGCGACGAGCCTCCTGCCCAAGGCAGCGGCGGCGGTGGGCCTGTCCTTCCCGCAACTGTGCCAGCGCATCGTGGAGCTCTCGTGGGCGGCGCGCACCGAGGAGGGCCTGGCGTGAAGCAAAAGCGCAACCGCACCCGCCAGAAGCAAATCAACCTGCTGCATACCACCGTGCGCAAGCGGCACTCGCGCGAGCAGGTCTTCGGCGTGGCGGCGTGGAGTACCGGCATCATGGCCGCGCTGCTGCTGTTCGCGTTCGGACTGCACGCCGGCATCGGGTTCGTCGCGAGCCATCTGCTCTACCAAAATCCGCGCTACGCGCTGAAGCGGGTCGACATCCAGCCCGCAGGCGCGTTCTTCGCGCACAGCATCTGCCTGGCGGCCGGGATCGAAACCGGACAGAACCTGTGGACGATGGACCTCGGCCGCATCACGAACGACTTGGAGAAGCTGCCATACGTTTCCAGCGCGCGGGTCGAGCGCCACTTCCCGGACAAGCTTTCCATCTATCTGCACGAACGGCAGCCGGTGGTGAAGATCGTCGGCATCAACTCCGACCTCGGCACGCGCGAGACGATGTACCTGGACCGCGACTGCATGGTGCTCAAGCCGCGGGAGGGCGAAAAGCTTCCGCCCGTCATGCCGGAGATCGTTGGGCTGACCAATGCCGAGCTCCAGCCCGGCACCCCGGTGGACGAGGACACGCTGCGGCGCGCGCTGGAAATCCTCGACGCGCTCGACAAGTGCGACGAGCTGCACAATTCCATCACCATCCGCTCGATCGACCTGAGCCAGCCGCTCTCCATCACGATGACGACGACGAACGATCTCTCGATCACCTTCCGCCTCGACTACATCGACCAGCAGGTCAGCCGCCTGCAGCAGATCTTCGAGACCTTTGTCGACAAGCAGCAGCGCACACTGCGCACCGTCGACCTGACGCCGAACATGAACGTCCCGATCACTTTCTTGGATTAAGCCAACCCAACCTGTCACACACACGCCTATGTTCTGGGGAAAATCGCGCAACATCATTGCCGCACTCGAAGTCGGCAGCACCAAGGTCGCCGTCGCCATCGGAGAAATCCGGCCCGACGGCACGCTCGCCCTGCTGGGCATCGGCGAAGGCCCCTCCGGCCAGGTGCGCAAGTGCGAGATCGTCGACTTCGAGGTGGCGCAGGGTTGCGTGCGCGAGGCGCTGGCCGCGGCCGAGCAGAAGACCGACGTGGTCATCGCGGAGGTCTACCTCGCGATTTCCGGCGCCCACCTGCGCTCCTCCAACACGCGGGTCACCACCAACGTCCACCACGATGGCGACGAGGTCACGCAGGACGACGTGCAGGAAATTCATGAGATGGCCGCCGCGCAGCCGCTGCCGGTCGATCACGCGATCGTCCACCATCTGCTGCAGTATTACGTGTTGGACGACGGCTCCAAGACCGACAACCCCATCGGCCTGGCGTCAAAAAAACTCACGGCCCATTTCCACCAGGTTTACGGCCTGGCCACGCGGCTGCAGACCACGATCCGCTGCGTGAAGGAACTGAGCATCGATGTGAAGAATTATTGCCTCAGTTCTTACGCGACCGCGCAGGCAGTGCTCACGCGCCATCAAAAACAGGCCGGCGCGGTAGTGATCAATCTCGGCGGCGGCGTGAGCGACTACATCGCCTACCAGCACGGCGCGGTGGTGCACACCGGCGTGCTCGGCGTGGGCGGCGACCACCTCACCAATGACATCGTCTCCGGCCTGAAGATTCCCTACGCCAAGGCCGAGCTGCTGAAGAAGACGGAAGGCTCGGTCATCCTCGACCCCGCGGATGGCGACAGGACCATCACGCTCCCCGGCGCCTACAATTTCGAGGAGCGGCATCTCTACCGCACGTCGCTCAACACGATCATGCAGGCACGGCAGGCGGAGATCTTCGAGATCATCCTCGACGATTTGCAGACGGCTCAGTTCTGGCCCGATTTCGCCGGCACGATCTACCTGACTGGCGGTGCGTCCCAGGTCAAGGGGCTGGTCGAGCTCGCCTCGCAGATTTTCCCCTGCCCGGTTGAGCTCGCGCACCAAAGTCCCTTCGACGGTGACCAGAATTACGGACGCCGGCCCGACCTGAGCACGTTGTTGGGCTTGCTCCAGTATGCGCGTCAGGCGGAGCTTGAGGTGCCGACCAGCCGCGGTCTGGCCCGAGTCGGGCAATCGTTGCGGCGGGCGCTCGCCAACATGCGCGTGATCTGATTTCGACAGTGCACAACCAAACCCGGAGATTATCTGAGCATGATCGAATTCAACGCTGACGGACCGTTCGCTGCCGGTAAGGCCGACCCGCTGTTTCCCGACCGCGTGCGCATCATCGGGCTGGGCCAGGCCGGCGCCGCGGTGTGCGACCAACTTGTGCTGCACGGCCGCCCGGGGCAGGACATCTGGGTTTTCGATTCCGATCAGCAGACCATTGAGGCCTCCGTCGTCCCGAACCGGCACCTGCTGGGCGAGTCGACCGTGCACGGCCTGGGTTGCAGCGGCGATCTCGATCTCGCCCGGGAGATCGTGCGCCTGGAATCGGCGCGGCTGGCCGAGACGATGCACGGCTGCGACTTCGTCATCCTCGTCCTCGCGCTGGGCAGTTCGACCGGTCTTGCGCTGGCGGAACATCTCGTCCAGCTCGGCCGCCATGCCGGCGCGAAGGTGATCGCCATCGGCGTGCAGCCGTTTTCCTTTGAGGGCTGGGCCAAGCGCGATCGCTCCGTCGCCGCCATCGCCACGCTGCGCGCCGAGTGCGACAGCGTGCTGGTTCTCGCCCACGACCGGCTGGAGGCCAACCCGCACGTCCCCCGCAACATCCGGCACAGTTTTCATCTGATGCATCAACTGATGGCGCAGGCGGTGCAGGCCCTCGCGCAGGTGGTGTGCAAGCGCGGCCTGATCCAGCTTTCGTTTGCCGATGTGCGGTCCCTTTACGGCCGCTACGAGGGCGCCGAGGCGCTGGAAAACTGCTGGGTCGCGCACGTCGAGGGTGACATCCACGACACCACCGGCGAACTCATGCAGCGGCTCTTCAACAGCCCTCTCATCGCCGACCCTTCGGTCTGGAAGCTGGTCGATCATGCCATCGTGGCCGTGAGCGGCACGCGCGACCTCGGCCTCTCCGACGTGCAGGAGATGGTCAGCGCCTTTCAGCAGCGGCTGGATACCGACGTGGTCATCGCGACGAGCGCGGCACTCGACGACGAGCAGCACAACCGCGTCCGCATGACCGTCTTGCTGGCCATGACCACGCCCATTCCCCTCGAGGCGCGCCCGACGGTCGAACCCGCCGTCAAGCAGGCGCCACCCCCTTCCCGCGTGCTGGGCGACACCGTCTCTCTTGCCGCCATCGCGGCGAAGAAAAAAGCCGCAGCCACGAAGGCCTCTGCCACGGAAACCCAGCCGGCCGCCAAGCCGACCAGGGTCAAACCGGCGCCGACCCCCGCCAGGCTGGAACCCGACTTCATTCCACCAATCGCGATCGTGGATGAAACGATCCTGGAAGTACCTTCCGCGCAGGACTCTCGTGCCGACGGGGAGCCGCCAGACGGCCGCTCGCCGCGCCATGTGGAAGCCCGGCAGGAAGAAATGCAGTTCGAAGCCACCCGCGGACGTTTTGACAAAACCGCCGAGACGATCTATCGCGGCGAGAATCTCGACCTGCCGACCTTCCGCCGGCGCCGCCTGGCCATCCGGCTTTAGCTCGATCGAAATACGGCCCCTCGCGCCCGCTGCGCAAGTGCGTCTCAGCTCCCCACGATCTTCACGCCCTCATTGTCCGCCCGCAGCACCTGCACGCGCGCGGGCAGCTGGTGCTTTTTTGCGGCTTCCAGCATCGCGGTGGAAATCTCCTCCACCCGGTCCAGGGTAATAGCCATCAGCGTGGAACCGGCTCCGCTCAGGAAGCTGCCCAGCGCTCCGGCATCGGTCGCCGAGGTTAGGATATCGTCGAAGCCTGGAATAAGCGTTCGGCGGTAGGGCTGGTGGAAGTGATCGAGAAACAACCCGCGCAGGCCGGCATAGTCCTCCGTGCAGAAACAGGCCGCGATGCGCGCTGTGCGCTGCGCGTTCTCCACCGCCTGCGCAAGCGCGATCTCCTTCGGCAACAAACCGCGTGCAACCTCCGTGGAAAGCTTCAGCTCGGGAATCAGCGCGACGAACGAAAGCTCCTCGCCCACCGGCACGCGCGTGTAGGCGAACCCCGCATCCGGGTCCGCCGCAACATGAGCGCAGATGGCCAGCCCACCGCGAAAAGACGCCACCGCGTTGTCGGGATGCCCCTCCAGCTCGATCAGCAGGTTGAGCAACTGCTCGGACGCGACCGGAAATTCCTCGCGCGCCAGCTCGGCCAAGCCCATGAGAATCCCCAGCCTCACCGTGACGCTGCTGCCCAGCCCGCGCGAGACCGGCACATCGCCGTCGATCTTGACCTCGAAAGGAAAGCGCTTGAGCTTGCCCCCGGTCGCGCGCTCAAAGAAAGCGTCCGCCGTCGCCGCGATCATTCCGGCGGGCGGGCGGGCCGTCACGCCGCGCACGACCGTCGTGGTGTTGTAAAGCTGCAGCGCCAGCCCGAGACAATCGAATCCGGGCCCCAGATTTGAGGTGCTGCAGGGAACGCGAACGCTCACGCGCGAGGACGCCATCCGCCCATTCATCACATTAGAGCCGAAAGGAGTCGAGCCTTCAACGCGACGAAATTGGCGCGGAGTTGGGTCCCCGTCGCGGTCGCCCTTGACGACGCGATAAACCCCTTGCCATTTGGGAAGGATGTGGGAAGCTGATCTTCCTTCGGCAGCCGGGCGAGATGAAAGCCCATCGGCAGTGGCTGCCAAGACCTCATTCGCGGGGTGGAGCAGCCCGGTAGCTCGTCAGGCTCATAACCTGAAGGCCGCAGGTTCAAATCCTGCCCCCGCAACCCTTTTATCTCCTCTAAAAGGCTGATTTTAAGCATCTTACCTCTCAAGCGGTGGATCTGCCGCTTTACCCATGTTTAACCATATTTGGCCATGCTCAGGGGTTAATTTAGTAAGTAAGTAGTAAGAGAATTGGTAAGAAAAGGCCGAAGAAATTGCCGAATTTTTCGTCAGGGTTGAGACCTGATGGGATTTTCCTCGCTTACTACTTTCCTACTATTTTGTGGTGGCGAGTACAGTGATTAGCTTTTGCATCCCGCGCCCCTGGTCTTTTTTCGTTGAGTCCGGCGCGGCTGCGGACTCATAACATGGAGACCAAGTTATCGCATTTTTGACGAGACATTAGCCTCCTGCTGATGTCTCGGGCAGCCAGGCTCCAAAACCGCCGCCGCTAGCGCGACGAAATCCGATACTTGAAAGCACCCGTTGGAACATTTCGCCATACCACGGTGGTCGAGCGACTTCAAAGGCTTCAGGTAGCGAAGGAGGATCAAGTCGGAGCCGTTCGAGTTTAAGGCCGCCCTCCTGCCAACGGCGAAGCGAGTGCGCAAGGTCCGGCTGTGGCTCCAGTCTGTCCTTTTGAATAAGCAGCACGCGCTGAATCCCGTGTGCGAAAAGAAAGTTCGCCGAAGGAAAATCCGAGGTGAAGGATATCGAACGATTGTCAAACTCGTCCTGTTTCACGCTCCGTTCATCACCGCGCCGTTTGGCATCGAGCAGAAAAACGGGTGGCGCTTCAGACGGAAGTTTCAATTGAGCCAACTGTGCGGCGCCATATCGCAGAGCGTCCAGAATTGGCAACACGTTCACGGCGGCGGTTTCTTTGCCGGTGATGTCGCTAACCAGCGGCTCGCCGAAAGGGAGGGGCAAGGCATTATAGAGTGGCACGGGACGATAACCGCGCCCCGCAAGCGCGAGGGCGGTCACCACGCCTTCCGCTCCCGGCAAGTCGAGTACGAGTGCCACTCCCCCGGTCGAAGGAGGAGACCAACCCATAGCGCCGGTTGTTTCCACGACGGCGACCGGCGGTGTCGCAAGATGGAAATGGGCGAACACGACCGGTTTCACCCAGCGTGACCAAGGCGAGTTGTCTGGCGCCCAAATGGCAAAGATTTCTTCCTTAGTCATCGTCTTCCAGTAGCAGCGCGATATCTGTGGCCGCAAAATCAATTATCGGGTTTTGGGAAAATCGGGCATAGGCACCGGTCGCTCGCCCGTTCACGGTATAAACACCCACGCAAACGTGCCGCGGTCCAACGGGCGTAGACACGGGCAAAGACGCGAACTGCTTCTGCGCGATCCAATTGCCCGGCCATAATTGCGCAGACAATCGCGTGAGCATCCAGTCGCGGGGACGCATGAACTCGCGCATGCTCACGGTGTCGCCCGTGTTGCACAGCGCGGTCTTCAGTAACCAGCTGTCGTCACGAGACCAAGGCGCATCTCGTGGATCGCGGGTTTCCGGCAGCAAAGCGCGCCAAGTGGGAAGGGCAGCGGAAAGGTTGTCCCAAACAAGCGGAAAGCGTTTGCTTTCTGAAATGATGGCCGACCCTGGGTTGGCGACGGGTGTTTTTCCGCCGCGAAAGAAGAATTCCCAACCTATGCTGGCTGGCAATCGCGAAAGCCACTCGGCCTGATAAAACCGAACGATCGCATCCAACGGTCCGCGATGACGGGCGGTGTCGAGATGAGCCCTACCATCACGCCAAAGAATCTGATCCGGTTTGGCCAGATACGGCTGGCACCCGCGCTCGTGCAGTTGTGCCGCGAGAAATGCGATGACTTGATGGTCCTCCATGTAACCGGGCGCAGACAACAGAGCGATGGCACCATTCGGCTGTGCGGCTGCGGCGATGGTAT
>CAZZYY010000022.1:0-26325 GCA_964658475.1 uncultured Candidatus Methylacidiphilales bacterium
CGGCCCGATGCCGGAGGGAGCGCAGCGACCGGACTGCCTCCCGGCCTCCCCGAACGCCAGAGCGTGGGCTAAAAAACCTCCGCCATCCTGATCAAAGCGCCGCCCCGCGGTGCGCCGTCGAAGGACCTACACCCACTCCACGAAGACTTTCCCTTACGCACGATCCAAAGTCCCTCGACTCCGCTCGGCTCAGGATGACGGAATTTTGGGTCCTCACGCCTTCGCCCAGCTCCCTCACTCGAACCGCACCAACGCGTAATTCCGTTTCCCCTTGCGCAGCAGCACATACTTTCCGAACAATAAATCCACCCTGCCCACCACCCGCTTCGCCTCCGCCGCCCGGACGTTGTTCACGTAAACCCCGCCCGCCTCCACATCCTTGCGCGCCTGGCTCTTTGACGGACTCAGCTTAGCCGCCACCAAAAGATCCACCAACGCAGCCGCCGGCCCGCCCAGATTCGCCGCCGGCTGATCCGCGTGCGGCACCTCCGCGATCACCTCGCCAAATTGACCCTCCGTGATCCCCTCCAGCGATCCGCCGAACAGGATCTCGCTCGCCCGTACCGCGTCGTGTGCCGCGTCTGCGCCATGCACCAGCGAGGTCAGCTCCAGCGCCAGCTTGCGCTGCGCCTCGCGCCGCTCCGGCGTGGACGCGTGCTGCGCCGCCAGCGCCTCGATCTCCTCCTGCGGCAAGAAAGTAAAATACTTCAGCAGCTGGATCACCTGCGCATCCTCCACCTGTACCAGGAACTGGTAGAACCGGTACACGCTCGTCTTCGCGGCCGAAAGCCAGATCGCGCCGCCCTCCGTCTTGCCGAACTTCGATCCGTCCGTCTTCGTCAGCAGAGGCGTGGTCAGGCCGCACACCGCGCGCTCGTGCTTGCGCCGGATCAGGTCGATGCCGGCCGTGATGTTCCCCCACTGGTCGGCCCCGCCCGCCTGCAGCACGCACCCGTGCGCCTCGTGCAGGTGGAGAAAGTCGAACGCCTGCAACAGCGAGTAGCTGAACTCCGTGAAGCTGATGCCCGACTCCATCCGCAGCTTCACGCTGTCCTTGGCCATCATCGCGTTTACGGAAAAATGCTTCCCGATCTCCCGCAGGAAATCGAGCACGCCCACCGGCCGCACCCAGTCCGCGTTGTTCAAGAGCAGCGCCGGATTCGTCGCCAAATCGAAATCGAGCAGCCGCCGCAACTGCCCCTGGATGCCCGCGATGTTCGCCTCCAGCACCTCCGCCGAGAGCAGATTACGCTCCGCTGACTTGCCGGACGGATCGCCGATCATTCCCGTGGCCCCGCCCGCCACCGCGATCGGCCGATGCCCCGCCAGCTGAAACCGCCGCAGGATCAACAGGCCGATGAGATGCCCCAGGTGCAGGCTGTCCGCCGTCGGATCGAACCCCACATAAAGCGTCACCGGCGCGGCGCCTGGCGCCAGCAGCCGCTGCAGCTCGTCGCGGTTGGCCATGTCGGCCACCAACCCGCGCCACTCCAGCTCCTCAAGAATCGGCCTCATGCGAAACGGCGATTAAAACGGCCAACCCTCCGAATGTCGAGGGAGCACCGAAGCCTCCGGATTCCTTTGGCCTGGATGCAGGACGGCCGCACGCTCCGCCGCACCGTGCACCCGTCGGGATTTGAACCCGAAACCCCTTCCTTCGGAGGGAAGTACTCTATCCAGTTGAGCTACGAGTGCGTGAACAAAGGGAGGCCCAGCGTAGCGAAGCCGTGCAGGCCGCGCTACTGGAAAACGTCGGGCGCAGGCCCGCCGACCGATCGGTGCAGATCCGCGCCATAGACGCTCGGGCTCGCCGCCAGATCCTTCACGATGGTGAGCAGGAAAATCCGCCTCGGATCGAGCTCGCGGTACTTTGTCACCTCACGCTCGTCCACCACTTCGAAGCCCCAACGCTCGAAGAGCCGCGCCCCGCGCCGACCCTCGTAGGACACAATCTGGCCGTAGACCTTCGACTTGCCGTGGTCGAGGCAGTGGCGGAAAAACAAATCCACAATGGCCCGCGTGGTGGGCAGCGTCCGCGCCACGGGCAGGATGTTGAAGTGCAGGTGCGGCATCTCGGGCGGCGCGAAAGGAACCTCGTGCCGCGCGCGAGTCAGCAGCCATTTCACGTAACGCCGCGTCGCTGCATTGTAAGGTCGTGCGAAATAGCGCCAGGCGCCCGACAGCACTAGGCGCGGCAGCAGTCGCCTTTCAAAACGCTCTTTCTTTCCCGGATGGAGCGAGCCCATGACGTACCCTTTCACTTCGCCATCCACCTCGCAGACGAAGGTCGATTCCGGCTCCGCGTCGGTATAATAGCTCGTCAGGTAATCGGCAAAGAGCTCCCGGTCCTCGAAGACCGGATCGATCGGCTGGCCGAGAAAGCCGGTATCCGCACAGATGGCGCGGATGGCGGCGCGATCGCCGGGCCGGTAAGGCCGGATGCGGTGGCGCCCGACGGTCTCCTCCATCGCGCCGGCGGTCCTCACGCCGTCGCGTGGACCGATTCCGGCAGCGTGCGCCGGGTAATGTCGTGCACCGCGTCAGCGATCGCCTTCTGCAGGGCGCCCGTGCGCACCAGGCTGGTGTCGTCCACCAGGTGGATGGAAACGATCTCCTCCGACTGCAGAATCTCCGGCGGCACGCGCAGGAAAACGCGGTAGGCCAGCAACTGACCGAGCGGGACTGTCTCCGCCAGCGACACGATGTAATCGACGATGGCAGAAAGCCGCATCGGCCCGCGCGCAATGGGCGGTGCCTCGCGCGGGGTGGCCGCCGCCGTGCCATTCTCCGCCTTATGCTCCGGCTTCGCCGCTTCGGTCTTCGGCTCATTCACAACGACGGAAGAGGGAATGACCCCGCCGGAAAACGTGCCGCTGGCGCTGGCCCGCTTCAGGTACTCCTCCAGCGTGATCGGCTGCTCGGAGATCCACTCGTTCTTCAGGAAGTGTTCCGCCTGGGTCAACGCCTCCGGAAACGGCGTGCTGGCGCTCAGCGCCACCTCGGCCAGGCTCCGCTGCCCGTCAAAGGCAAGGAGCAGCTTCCATTGCGGCGCATGCAGGCGGATGGTCGGTGCCTCCCGCTCATAGGTGGTGGTGCGCTTGAAAACTTCGGTTCCGGTCATGATGTTCATGGCGTGGGCGTGGGGGCAGAGGTGAGTCCGAGGACAAAGTACGCCTGCTCCTTGCGCCAGAGCAGGGGTTGAACGAAAACGGCCGGCGGCATCTCGATGGGATCGTCCGGCACGGTGCTGAAAATGTGGGGCTCCGACAGATGCAGCGTCGGCCCGAATCGCTTGCGCACGTTGTGGGCGATGACATTGGTCACGTCGCTCATCAGATCGCGGCAGCTCTCCTCCGCAAACCGCCCGCGCCCGTAGCGCGATCCGTAGAGCTGCTGAAGGAACGGCACCGAGGCCGTGATATAAACAAAACCTTCCGCGCCGCCCTTGAGATGCAGCAGCCCAGTATAGGCGGAAAAGACCAGCGACTGGAACTCGATCGTCGGATCGCGCGGCACGATCTCATTGGCCGTGATCTTGTTGAGATAGGTCAACGTGACGTCGATAAAGTAATAGATATCGCGTTCAGGCAGCGGCATACGTCAGGCCGGGCAGTATCGGGTCACGCCCGCAAGTTGTCGAGACGGATAAGGCGCCGGCAGCCCGGCGAGACCCGATGCGGCAGGGGCCCTGCCCTTCTGTACCGGCGATGTATGACCGCCGACGAATATCCCAGGGGCGGCGACTGCACGGCGGTCATCGACCGCCGCTACACGCCGACTACTTCGCCGACTGCAGGTCGATATCGAACGTCCCATACTTGAACGCAATCTCCGCGTGGATGGGCAGCCTTCGCGCATCGTTCGTCATCCACAGCACCAGATTGCCGCGGTGATGCGTCCCCTTCCCCGGGAGCACCGCCAGCTTGATCAGGGATTGCGCCGGCCAGTCGCCGAACGCCCGGGTCTCGATCGCGTCGCAAGTCGCATTCGCCTGCTTCTCCGAATCGCTCTCGTAAACATAGATCGTGCGGCGGTCTCCCACCTTCCAGGGGCCGATCCGCAGGTGGTACAGCATCGTCCCCACGTCGTCGACCGCGTCTTCCGCGATGGGATAGGTCGTCGTCTTGCCCTTCATCCAGTCTGCCCGCGCCCCCTGATGCGCCGCATAATCGATCCGCGTCTGCTCCTTGATCACCCGCTTGGGCTCGAACCGGTATTCGCCGTACTCTACCGACCGCCACGGCGCACCCGGCCCCGCAACCGACCAGAACACGCTCGTGAAGGGATAGAACGTATCGACCCAACTCAGTGACTTGAGATCGAGCGTGAACTCCCAATGTCCCGGCTTCTGGTGCGCCGTGAAGGTGCCCTGCGCGGCAAGCAACCGGTAGCAGCTCACGATATAAGTAAGCTGCTCGCCGTCCTTCCACGGCAGGTGGGCGAAATCGACCGGCGGCGATGGGATGGGCGGAAGCCGGTCCTGCGCGTCTGCCGCCGCATTCGCGCGGGCCAGCACCGGGATGGCCAGCAGACAGCCAAGAAGAACGAGACGACGGATCATGAGAGGAAGTCGACCGGCGGCGCAACTCAGCGGCGGTCGCGATCGAGCAGCTTGGCGCGCGCCTTCTCCAGCGCCGCCCGCTCTGAGGAGGTGAGGCTGTTCACCCCATGCTGGGAAATCTTGTCCAGGATCGCATCGAGCGACTCGGTCGACTTCTTTTCCGTCAGCACCCGGATGTTGCGCTGGCGCGCCAGCCGTTCCGCACGCCGGGTCTCCAGCCAGTCCGTCAGCCAATTCAAGCCGCGGCCCGCACCGACCCAGCGCATGCCTAAGTAGCCGACAGCCGAGGCGGTCCAAAGCAGGAACATCGACGTATAGTCGTGAAAGACAAAATCCATCAACGTGGACAGGCCGAAGAAGATCCACGCCAGCACCCACACCTGAAGATTGATCCACATCGATGGCATGGCCCCCGGGTAGATCGTGGCAAAGGCAATGAACACCCCGAAAATTGCCTCGGCGCAGTTGAGGTGCTCGCCCAACCCCAGCACGGGCCCGAGGCAAGCCAGTGCCACCGCCGGCACGAGCACAAGCGCCGCATAGAGGCCAAGGTAAACGCGTCGACCGACGAACTGCTCCACCTCGCGCCCGCAGAAATAAAGAATGATCATGCTCCAGAGAAACCAAAGCGAGGCGGGACGGGAGAAAAATCCCGGGTCGAATGCCACATAGCTGAAGAGCCTCCAGACCTGGCCATGCCAGACCAGGGCGGGGCTGAGCATGAGGGCCTCATAAACCGCCGGAAGCGACAGGAACGAAACACAAATGGCGCAAACGATGAACGCCAGCACATGCAGCACAACCAGCAGCGTGTTCGCATAGACCGGCCGGCCCGAGAACCAGAAGAGCGGCCGGTAATCCTCGGATTGCTGCTGGTACCACATGCGCTTCCCAGAATAAGCGCGGCCGGTAAAGGTGTCCAGCGGGGCGCCTCGTTGTGGCGTGGGAAACGTCGCCTCGAGGATTAAGTTGGCCCAAACTGGAAGCTCCGAAGGGAGCCGGCATCGGCCCTATGCCGGAGCCGCAGCAGCGGCGGAACCGGCTGCACATTCGGAAAGGGCGTTCCGCTCATTTCGCTAGTTTTGCGAATCAGGCCAGGCCCGGCTTCTTGGCGAGCCACTCTTTCGATCAGGCAGCCAGCCCCCTCTCCGACTTTGCTGCTTTCTTTTCGAACCTCGCCCGTTAAAGAAGGGAGAACCACGGGTCAAACAACCCCGAACCGAGGTACCGCAATGAACACCATCACAGTGAAAGACGGCACGGAGATCTTCTACAAGGATTGGGGAACCGGACAGCCTCTCTTCTTCCATCATGGCTGGCCCCTCACCGCCGATGACTGGGACACCCAGATGATGTTCTTCCTCAAGCAGGGCTACCGCGTCATCGCCCACGATCGTCGCGGCCACGGCCGCTCCACGCAGACGGCGAACGGCCACGACATGGACACCTACGCCGCCGACGTGGCCGAGCTCGTGGAGAAGCTCGACCTCCGGAACTCGGTGCACATCGGCCACTCCACCGGTGGCGGCGAGGTCACCCGCTACGTCGCGCGTCACGGCAACGGCCGCGTTGCCAAGGCGGTCTTGATCAGCGCGATTCCGCCTCTCTTCATGCAGACGGAGAAAAATCCGGACGGAGTTCCGCGGGCCGTCGTCGACGGGCTCCGGGATGGCACGGCCAACCATCGCGCCCAGTTCTATAAGGACATCACCCTTCCCTTCTACGGCTTCAACCGCCCGGGCGCGGTGATTTCCGAGGGCATTCGCGAGAACTGGTGGCGCCAGGGCATGATGGGATCCGCCATCGCACACTACGAATGCATCCGCGTTCTTTCCGAGACCGAATTCTACGACGATCTCGCCATGATCGACATCCCTGTGCTGGTGATGCACGGAGAAGATGACCAGATCTGTCCGTTCCCCATCACCGGGGCCAAGTCGGTCAAGTTGCTCAAGCACGGCAAGCTCAAGACCTACCCCGGCTATCCGCACGGCATGCCCACCACCCACGCCCCGCAAATCAACGCGGATCTCTTGGAATTCATCAAGTCGTAGGCACAGACGCCCAACGGAAGCGTCGGTCGTCGCGGCAACGAGCAGCGGTAGCCGTCGACCTCTGGGCGCCGGACGCTATCAGGAGGCGCTTCCTATCGATCATTTCACTAGGAGCAGCAGGTAGCCGCCATCGGCCCGATGGCGGTCGCGCTCAATCGACTCCGAGTCATCACTAAATATCTCCAGCGCGATCTTCTGAAGAGGCCTTCAACGACACACGAACGAAAAAGGCCCCGGCTTGTCGCCGGGGCCTTTTCAGAGCGTCATCCCCTCGACTGATTACATCGAGTTGGGCGACTGGCTGGGAGGCGTGTGGCCGAAGCCCGCCGCCGTGCCGGGGACCGCGTGGATCAGCAGGATGCGGAAGAACGTGCCGCCGTTGCCCGGGCCACCGTAGTAGGTCGTGCCGTAGAGATCGCCATCATCACCAGGCGTCAGCGAGTTGGGGATCGTCCCCAGCACCCGGCCCTGCGTGCCGTCGAAGGTCAGCATGGTGTGCAGCGTACCGTCGCGGGTGATCTGGAAGGCCGTGCCGTTTCCGGAGGCGCCGCCGCCGGAGGTCGTACCGCTCAGGCTCACGCCGGAGAACTGCGAGGTGCTCGCCTTGATCCAGAGATTGTCCCAGAGGCGTTCCATGTAGAAGTAACCGTTGCTCCAGGGCACCAGCGCCGAGGAGGGATGCGCGCCGTTGTTGCCGTTAAAGGAGAGCAGCGACTGGAACTCGCCCTTCGGCGTGATCGAGAACACCGTGCCCAGGTTGTTCGTGCCGCCGTTGGTGGTCGTGCCGAAGAACGTGCCGTCCTCCAGCTGCGAGAGCCGGGCGTGCGGATTCGCGCCGTTTGTGCCGGTGAAGGTGAACAGGGTCTGAACCTGGCCACCGGGGGCATACTTGAAGACAGTGCCCATGTCGGCCGTGCCGCCGCCGCTGGTCACACCATAAACGTTGCCATCCTGCCCCCGCATCAGCGGACCGGGATCGGAACCGTTCGCGCCATTGAACGAGGCGATCGTCGTCAGGTTGCCGTGAGGAGTCAGCGCGAAGATCGTGCCATGGCCGCCCACGCCGCCGGCGGAGGTGGTGCCGTAGAACCGGCCGTCCGAACCGCGCAGCAAGCCCGCCGCCGGGGTGTCACCATTGGTCCCGTTGAAGGAAACCAGCGTGTGGAAGGTATTTCCGGTAAAGGCGAAGACCGTGCCCTTATTATACGCCCCACCCTCGCGGGTGGTGCCGTAGAAGGTGCCATCCGGGGCCTGCACAATGTGCGAATCCGGACTGGCGCCGTTGGCGCCGTTGAAATTGACCAGCGTCACCACCTGCTTGTTCAGCGGGATCTCGAACACCGTGCCCTTGTCGTAGGTGCCGCCGGTATAGGTCGTGCCGTAGAAGTCGCCATGCTGACCCTGGATGATATTCCCCGGGTTCGCGCCCGATGCGCCGCCAAAGACGGCAAGGGTCTCGACCGACTCCCCGGAGCTTTGTCCGAAGGACTCAGCGGCCCACAGCGGCGCCGTGAAAAGAAGAGGTGCAGCGCCGAACGCCGCGAGTATTTTGGATTTCATTTGCAGGCCTTTGGTATTCATTGACGGCAAAGACATAGCACACTTAATGCCGACGCTGCAAATCTATTCTGGAAAACCAAACAGTCCCCTCTCATGCGGTACAAATACACTAGTTCGTCTAAGTGAAACGCTGATGTCAGATTGTGTCCGCTTTAGCTTCAAGTCGTATAAACTCAACCATATAAAGAAAAGATTCCGCGACACTTTCCGGGAAAGTGGGTTGACTTACACGGTCGAAATAAGGTTTGCTTTCGCCATCCCGATCCTTAGGGTCGGGCGCGTCAAGCCGATTTGCCAAGGTTACAGAGGAGAAGGAATACGAAATGCTTAAGCCCAGTCGCGTGAAAAACTTACCCCATTTTCTATTGATTGCCCTGCTGGCCGGCACCGCCGCCTGCGCTCAGGAGTTGCCCCGCCCCTCGCTGGCCCGTCACGAGGACAACAACACGCTGCCCACCACTTATAACTTGAAGCTGGGTCAGGTTCTCTTCGACGTCACCGGCTCAGTCGACACCGAGTGGAACGACAACATCGGGCTCAATCATAATAATAAGCAGTCCGACTTCATTACCACCCCGGAAGTCGGCCTCGGCCTGATGTGGCCTGTCACCGAAACGAACACGCTGACGCTAAACACGTCGCTCGGCTACACCCATTACTGGGATCACTCCTACCTCGATTCGGCCAACGTGCTCGTCGCCCCAAACTCGGCGCTCGCGTTCAACATCTTCGTGGGCGACTTCAAGTTCAACTTCCACGACGATTTCTCTTACCAGCAGGATCCGGTCAACGAGGGCGCCTTCAGTAACGTGGCCACCTTCGACCGCTTCAATAATGACGTCGGCGTGACGGCCATCTGGGACTTGAACCAGATTGTACTCACCCTCGGCTACGATCATATCACGTTCGTCGCCACGGGCATCCAGGACGTCAACGGCAACAACTACGCCGATACCGACCAGCTGAACTTTGGGGCCGACCAGCTTTCCGCTTCCGCGGAATTCCACGTCACTTCCACCCTGAGCGGCGGCGCGGAAGCCACCGCTTCGCGACGCAACTACGATTACCTCGACGGCGATTATAACCAGGCGACCGTTGGGCCATTCGCCCGCGTCCAGATCACCCAGTACCTCCGCGCCAGCGCCTCCGCGGGATTCGAGTACGTCAGCACGCCGGATAATAGCCTGCCGGCCGCCACCATCCTGCCCGCCAACGTGTTTACCCCCGGTTCCGGCTTCTCCTCCGGCCATACGGATAGCTGGTACGCGGATCTAACCCTCGATCATCAGGTAAATCAGTATTTCATCCATCACCTTTCCATCGGCCATCAGGTCGAGATCGGACTGCTGGGCGACCAGGAGGATGCTTACTACGCCGACTACACGGCCAGCTGGAAGATCAATACCTTCCTCAATCTTGCATTTACCCTCAGCTATCAGGATGTTGACGAACAAGCCGCTTTGGTGGACGTTTCGAGTTACAGCCTCTTGAACGCCGGTATTCAGGCGAGCTTTCCGATTACCAAGAGCCTGAGTGGAGCACTGATCTACCAGTACAATGAAAAATTTGCCGACGATTCAGCCCAAGAGTATGAGCAGAATGAGGTTGGGCTCAATCTTACCTACCAATTTTAAAAAGTTGTCCGGAATAGTGGCATCGTATATGCCCTGAAGGATAAATGCATCGCACAACTAGGAAGAATTTAGCCCCTTTTCTCTTTTCCATTGGGCTGGCTTGGGCCTGTTTCATTTCTGTTACTTGGGCCCAGTCCACCTTCGGTTATACGCCTGCGCCTGCACCCCGGGCGACGCCAGCTTCCTCCCAACCGTACTACGTCCAGCCTGCAGCGGGCTCTTACGGCAGTGCGTCGATGCTCAATTCCATCGACGCGCTGAATGATCAAACCAAGCTTAAGCCCGGCGATCAAGTGAGCTACCGGGTAATCGAGGAACAGGAGCCGGAACCGAATCTCCTGACCGTCTCGCCTACCGGCGATGTCGAGGTACCGCTGCTCGGACATTTCCCAGCATCAGGCAAAACTTGCCGTCAATTGGCCACGCAGCTCAAGCCGCTGTTGGAGAAGGATTATTTTTATAAGGCGACGGTCATCGTCGCCATCAACTCGCTGAGCACGACTCCAATCGGCAACGTGTATCTAACGGGTCAGGTCAAGCAGCAGGGCGCCATCCCGATTCCGCCGAACGAGGTGCTGACGGTTAGCCGCGCCGTCCTGCTCGATGGCGGTTTGGCCGACTTCGCGGATCGTCGCCGGGTAAGGTTGTTACACCATAATGCCGATGGTACGACCACGACGACGATCGTCGACCTCAAGGAGATTCTCGACCGCGGCAAGTCTCAAAAGGACCCGGTGGTGCAGGATGGGGACACGATCGACGTGCCACAGCGCTTGATCAACTTTTAACGTCCGCTCCTCGCCACCCCTATGGAACAGTCCAACTCGACCCAATTCTTCGGTAAAATACGGGTCCAGATCCGCCGCTACATCGGTGTGATGCAGCGGGTCTGGTGGCTGCTGCCCCTGACCGTCAGCATCGGCCTGCTCATCGCCGCCATCGTGGTCCTGCAATTGCCGCCGGCCTACGAGTCGACCTCGCAGATGGCGGTGCCCGGGCAATTGACCTTCCCCGACCAGGCCACGGGCGGCTACAGCGAGGACCGCACGGACAACTTCAACGGCACCCAGAAGGCGCTGATGATGGGCGACGAGGTGCTGCTCAACGCGGAGAAGAAGGTAGCCGCCCTACATCCCGAACTGCCCCGCACCCATGCGAACCTCATGGTCGTAATCCGGCCCAACACCGAAATCTTCGAGATGACGGCGACCTCGCCGAATCCGGTCTACTCGCAGGCATTTCTCGATGCGGCGATGGAAGCCTACCTGGATGTGAAGCGCGACCAGCTTTACAAGCAGTCCGATACCGAGGCCGATGCCATCAACCAGCAGATGAAGCGGTTGCAGACGGAAATGGATGAGAACGACGCGGCGCTGCTGGATTTCGAGAAGCACAATCCGGATCCCATGTTCCTGGAGAAGGAGGGTAGCGACACCAGCTCCTACCTTCAAAATCTCACCCAGCAACTCGACCAGCTGCAGACCGAATACAACCTTCTCGGTATGGAGGATGTGGACCAGGCGCTCGACAGCGCCCAGGCCGCTCAGGCCACCCAGCCTTCCGCAACGAGCACTAACGCCGTGCCGAACATCGCGGCCACCCAGGCGCTGACCGCCTACGGCCCGATCGCCGATTATCAGAAGGCGCGCCAGGACTTGGCGGCGGAGCAGGCGCAGCTGGCGGACATGTCCACCCGCCTCAAGCCGAAGCACCCGAAGATCATCGCCCTCAACGACCAGATCAAGGGCACCGAGGCCCTCATCGTCACCCTGAAGGAAAACAGCGTGGAGGCGATGAAGACCCATCGCCAGAACGTCGGCGTCCAGATCAAGAACCTGGAAGCCACCATCGAGCAGGCCCGCCAGAAGGCCCTGACCATGAGCGGCCCCCTCGCCGAGTACAACCATCTCAAGACCGTGGCCGATCGGACCAAGACCGAGTTTAACACCCTGCTGGCCAACCGCAGCGGCCTGGACATCACGAAGAACGTTTCTCCCAATGCCCTGATCATCACCGAGCCGGCTTCCGCGGCGGTGTCGGTCAAGCCGGGCATCTTCAAGATCGTGGGGCTTGGCTTGATGGGCGGCCTCATGGTCGGCCTCATTGCCATCTTCATCCTCGACAAAATGGATGACCGCATTGCCTCGCTCATTGAGCTGCAGAGCCTCTTCCCGGAGCCCGTTCTCGGCCAGATTCCCAAGGAATCGCTGGCCAGCGAGGGCGCGCTGCTCAAGCCCGGCGACGAGCGCCAGGCCTTCATCGAGGCGTTCCGCACGCTGCGTTCCTCGCTCATCTTCCTGCCGATCGAGGGCGAGCGGCCCAAGACCTTCGTCATCACCAGCGCTCTGCCGGATGAGGGCAAGACGACCGTCAGCTCGAACCTGGCCGTCACCCTCGCCTTTTCTGGGGCCAAGGTGTTGCTGATCGACGCCGACATGCGCTCGGGCAAGGTCTCGCATCTCTTCGGCGCACAGGGAGCGGTGGGCCTTTCCAACGTTCTCACAAAGAAGTTGCCGTGGAAGGAAGCCGTCTCCGCCACCTGGATCGACAATCTTTACCTCATGCCCTGCGGCCCGGCCGTCCAGAACACGGCCGAGCATCTCTTGGGCAAGGTGACCGATCAGTTCATCCGCGACGTCTACGATGAGTTCGATTACGTGCTCTTCGACAGCCCGCCGGTCATCATCCTGGACGACACGCTCAGCCTCTCGCCCAAGATCGACGCGACACTCTTCGTGCTGCGCTTCGACCAGTCCTCCACTCGCGCCAGCCGCCGCGCGCTCGAGCTGCTGCACGGCCGCCAGGCCAACGTCATCGGCCTGGTCGTCAACGGCGTGGCCATCTCGGAGAGCGAGTACAACTACAACTACAGCTACCGCCAGTACGGCACGAAGTACCAGGAACTGAAGGCCTGACGCTGAACGAAGAACGCCGAACCCGGAACGAGGAAGCCACGAACTTGGGTGCGATCCAGTTCTTTGCTGTGAGCTCTGCGTTCCTCGTTCCTTCCCGGGCATGCGACTTCTCTTTCTATGCGCCTGCCTCGAACCCGGCCGGGACGGCGTCGGGGACTACACACGCCGTCTGGCCCAGGAATGCGCGGCCCTTGGCCATACCTGCGCGCTGCTCGCGCTGAACGATCCGTACGTCACGGCGCCTATCGAGGCGGTCGAGGAAACCGGCAGACTCCAGACCTTCCGTTTGCCGCCTCAAGCTGACCTCTCTCCCGCAATCGCGTTCCGTGAAAAATTCGCGCCCGACTGGATCAGCCTCCAGCTCGTCGCTTACGGCCTTCATCCCCGGGGCTTGCTTTTTGCCGCCATCCCTCGTCTGCGGGCGCTCATCGGCGGAACGCGCCTGCATCTGATGCTGCACGAGCTCTGGCTGGGCAACGACGCCGTGCCCACGTTGCGCCACCGGGTGATCGGCGCGCTGCAGAAATCCAGTCTGCGCCGCCTCATTCAAACGTTGCAGCCGGCGATCGTGGCCACCACCAACCCGGTCTATGCCGCGCTGCTCCAGACCCTCGGAGTCCAGGCCGAGATCAATCCGCTCTTCAGCACCGTGCCCGTGCTGCCCGGAGAGCCGCTGCCCGAGGACGTGGCCGTCAAACTGCGGCCCTGCAGCGACTGGATCGGTCTCTTCTTTGGCGGGCTTTATCGCGAGTGGCAGCCGGAGCCGTTTTTTGGGCGGCTGGAACGCATCGCCCGCGCGGCCGGCCGCAGCGTCGCGCTGGTGCAACTCGGCCGTGCCGGGGAGGCGGGTGACGCGATCTGGTCCCGACTGGAACGCGATTACGCCGCCACATTCACCTTCGTCCGTCTGGGTCCACAACCTGCGCCGGTGGTTTCCGGCGTCATGCAGGCGTGCGACTTTGGCATCGCCGCGTCGCCCTGGAGCCTCTTCGGCAAAAGCGGGTCGGCGGCGACCATGCTCGATCACGGCCTGCCCGTGGTCGTCACTCGCGACGATTTCCAACCGCGGATCGCACCCACGGAGCCGCCCACCACCGATCCGCTCGTCTTCCGCGACGGTCCGGAGCTTGAGGCGAAGCTGGCAGGCGGATGGCCCACGCGCTCGCCGCGTTCCCGCGCGCCCGAGGCGGCCGCCGCCTGGATGCGACAACTCGAGGCGGAGATGCGGCCATGAAGATCCTGCTCTCCTCCTACGTCTTCGCCCCCAGCATCGGCGGAATCGAGACGGTCTCCGCCCTGCTCGCGCCGGAGTTCGTCAAGGCGGGCCACGACGTCGTGCTCATCACGCTCAGCGGGGGTGAGGACAAGACGGAGCGGCCCTACCCGGTGCTGCGCCGGCCCTCCGCACGCAAGATGATGGAGCTGATCCGCTGGTGCGACGTCTATTTCCAGAACAACATCAGCCTGCTCATGGCCTGGCCGCTCCTGCTGGTCCGCCGCCCGTGGGTGGTGGCTCATCATACGTGGATTCGCCCTTTCGATGAGCGCTTCACCCTGCGCGCCCGGCTCAAGACCGGCCTGCTGCGCTTCAGCCACAACGCGACCATCAGCCGCGCGATTGCCGATCGAATTCCCGCGTCGTCCACCATCGTCGGGAACCCCTACAACGATCGGGTCTACCGCCTGCGGCCGGAAATCCCGCGCGATCGCGAGCTGGTTTACCTGGGCCGGCTCGTCTCCGACAAGGGGGTCGACACACTGCTCCACGCCCTGCTGCAACTCAAGCGCTGGAGCCTCACCCCGCGCCTCACGATCATCGGTTCCGGGCAGGAGGAACGGGTGTTGCGGCATCTCGCGCGAAATCTCGGGGTGGACGATCAGGTCCATTTCACCGGCGCAAAGCAGCCGGAGCAGATCGCCCAGGTGCTCAATGCGCACCAGGTGCTGGTCGTGCCCTCGCGCATGCCGGAGCCGTTCGGCATCGTCGTCCTCGAGGCGATCGCAAGCGGCTGCGTCATTGTCGCCTCGCGGGCCGGCGGGCTCCCCGACGCGGTCGGCAAATGCGGCATCACCTATGAGATCGGGGATCTCCAGGCTCTCACCGGCGCGCTCCAGCTCATCCTCACCCGCCCCGAGCTGCGCCGCGAGATGCAGCAGCACGGCGAGCGGCACCTCGACAATTTTCGGCCCGACGTCGTGGCGCGCAAATACCTGGCCGTCTTCGAAAAAGCCCGCCAGGCGGAGGCCGCGTCATGATGGTCACTTACAACGCGCCCAATCGCTCGCATCATTACCGCTACGCGGCCGCGCTGGCCCGGGGCGGCGTGCTGCGCGCCTTTGTCAGCGGGTTCTCGCGCTTCAGTGGCAAGGCGGCCCTGCCCGGCGTTCCGGTAATCCGCGCCGACCACGTTCAGAATCTTTATCTGGCCGCGCTGCGACTGCGCGCTCCCAGTGCGGTCAGCCAGGCGCTGGCGCATGCCGCCAAGGTGTGGCTGGATCGTTGTTCCACGAGGCCCGCCCTCGAGTCCGACCTCTTCCTCTGCTACAGCGGCGCGGGCATGGGCACGCTCGAGCGCCTGCGGGGCACCCGCGCGGTCGGTGCGGTCGAGGCGGTCAACTGTCACGTCGCGGTCCAGGAGCGCATCATGCGTGAGGAATGCCGCCGGCTGCGACTGCCGCTCACTGGCTTTCCGGCGGCCGAGGTGGCCCGGCGGCGCCGCGAGTACGACCTGGCCGACGCCATCCTCTGCCCGTCTCAGTTCGTGAAGGACTCTTTTGTCCACGAAGGTTTCCCGGCGGAACGCGTCCATGTGGTGCCCTACGGCATTCCCAAACCCAACGGCTTCACGCCGGCCCCGCCGCCCGCGGACGGTATTTTCCGTGTGCTTTACGTCGGCCAGTTGACGCCGCGCAAGGGGGTGCGCTATCTCCTGGAGGCCTTCGCCCGGCTCAGTCATCCGCGCAAGGAGCTGGTCATCGTCGGCCCGCGTTCCACGCCCAGTGGACTGGAGGGAGCGACGATTCCCAAAAACGTCCGCTTCGCCGGTGTGCTCAAGGGCGACGAGCTGGCCCGTGCCTACGCCGAGGCCGCGGTGCTTGTCCTGCCCACGCTGGAGGAAGGACTTGCGCTCGTGCTGGGCGAGGCGATGGCGCACGGCACGCCGGTCATCGCCACGGTAAACAGCGGCGGCGCCGATCTTTTTCGGGACGACGACGAAGGCTTTCTCGTCCCGATCCGCGACCCCGCCGCGTTGGCCGAGCGTATGCAGCAACTGGCTGACGATCCGGCCCGGCGAGCGCAGATGTCGCAGGCGGCGCTCGCCCGCATGCGGACCTTGGGCGGGTGGGAGCGCACCGACGCGCTGCTGCTCGAGTCCGTACAGTCCATGGTTGCGGCCGGCCACCGCGCGAAATTTACCACCGTAACCGCATGAGAACTGCTACACTCCGCCCCGACGTGAAGTCGCGCCCCAAGCTCACGCCGAAAAAAGACGCCGCCCCGGTGGCCGCAGTCGCACCGCCGGAGACCCCGGCGGTCCGGACCCTGCGCCACACGTTGATGACGCTGGTCGTCCTTCTCACCTTCGAGGGCCTGTTGCGCAAGCTGGAGCCCGGCAGCATCGGCGTGCTCATCTTCCTGCTCAAGGACGTGGTCATTCTCTACCTGGGTTTTCAGGTCTTCTCCCGCCACAAGCTCAATCCGGCAGTCCATTTTCTCTCCATCGGCTACCTCGTCGCAGGGTTCTTTTTTGTGCCCTGCATCCTGCAGACGATGGCGCACGACCCCGTGCTCGCCGTCTTTGGCGCGAAGGAATATCTGCTCTATCCCATGGTGGCCTTGGCGCTTTTCGTTGCCTTTGAGAACGCGCCGATGAGCCGCGTGGTCGGTTTTGCGCGCCTGGTGGCGTTCCTCATGATCCCCGCCGGCCTGGTGGCCATCCTGCAAACGCGGCTGCCGGCCACGAACTGGATCAACATGTCGGTCGATGGCGGCAGCCTGGAGGACTTCAGCTCTGCCGGACACCTGCGCGTTTCCTCCACGTTCTCGTTTGTCTCGCAGTTCTGCTGCTTTCTCAACATGCAGATGTTCATGGTCTTTCTCGCGCTCCAGGGTGGCGTGAAGAAACTTCCGCCCCTGAAAAAACTGATCTATCTCGCGCCCATCCCACTGCTGGTCGTTTGCTCGTACCTGACCGGGTCGCGCGGCGCCGTCGTGGGCAACACGATGGTCCTCGTCTTTGCCGTTGGCCTCGCCTGCATGCGGTTTGAGTTGGGCAAGGTGATCCGCTTCGTCTGGATCGCCGGTGCCATCGCCGTGGTCGCCCTTATCTTTCAGGCGCTTTCGCCCGACCTCATGGCCACCTACACGGTGCGTGAGAAGGGCCATGCCTTCGGCGTCAGCAACGAGATCCAGGACCGTGTCTTTGATGCCTTTTTCGGCTGGACGGCCCATGTGGGCGAAGTTCCCTTCTTCGGCAACGGCCTCGGTTTGATGAGCAACGGCTCCGACGCGATCAGCTCCTACTCGAAAAATTTCCGCATCGCCTCGGGCTGGACCGAGACCGATTTTGCCACCACGCTGGTGGAGGGCGGCCCCTACCTGATGTTCGTTTGGTACGCCTTCCGTTACTACATCATCTTCCAGACCACGCGCCTGTTTCTTTTCCAGACCAGCCGCGAGCTCTTCCTGCCCGGCGCGTTCTGCCAGGGCTATGTGATCCTCGTCGGCCTCACCGGCACGCTCGGGATCCAGCCGCCGATCGCGATCTGGTGGTGGCTCGGAGTCGGGCTGTCCATCATGCTCTGGTGGCGCTCGATTCATCCCTTGGCGGAAAGCGACGCCCCGGCGGTCGCGACGGCCGGCCCCATCCGGCCGGTTCGCGCCGCGCGTGCGGTTGGCGCGCCGGTGCCTGCCGTGGCAAAGGCACACGAAGTCTTGCCCGCGAAACGTCCGGCAGTCGCGGAGCCGGAACCCGCGCCCGCTGCGCCGCCCCCCGGCCCGCCAGTCAAACCGATGCGCGGCCGCAGCACCTATGCCGACCGGCTGCATCGTCGCCCCTGATTTTATGCTCCTGATCTTCGAGACGCATCCCATCCAGTACAAGGCGCCCATCTACCAGCGGCTCCAGCAGCTGCGCCCGGGCAGCTTCAAGGTGATTTACGGCACCGACGGCTCCATGCGCGATGGCTTCGACCAGGAATTCGGCCGCAAGGTAACATGGGACGCGCCGCTGCTCGACGGCTACCCGCACGAGGTGATGCACAACCTGAAGGGCGCGGCGATGGGGGACTTCTACAGCCTCACCGGCAAGGGCGTGCTCAAGCTCTTGCAAAAGGAAAGGCCGCGCGCTGTCCTTGTCGCGCCCTTCCTCTTCGCCTTCGACGCCACGGCGTTTGCCTGCGCCGCGCTTCTTCGCATTCCAATTTGGATCCGCGTGGAAACCCAGGACGAGGCGAAGTTGCGCCCGAAGTGGAAGGGCGATGTCCGCAGCGCATTTTACTGGACCGCCTACAAGTTTGTCTCGCACGCGTTTTTCATCGGGCTGCTCAACCGCGATCACCTCGGCCGGCACGGCATCAAGCTTGAGAACATGAGTTTCGCGCCCTACGCCTCGCCGCTCGCTTTTCCGCCCGATACAGCAGCGAAGCAAAAGCTGCGCGACGCGACGCGGGCCAAGCTCGGGCTGCAGCCGGACGATTACGTGCTGCTCTTTTCCGGCAAGCTCATCGACAAGAAGAATCCCGGCCTGATCCTCACTGCGCTCGCGCTCGTGCCGGAGGAGGTGCGCAAGCGCGTGCGCGTGGTCTACGTCGGCTCCGGCGAACTCGAGCTTGCGCTGCGTCAGGAGGCGGAAAAATTCCCGGGCCAGGTGCAGTTCGCCGGCTTTATCAATCAATCCGAGATGCCCGCCTACTACCTCGCCGCGGACGTGCTGGTCCTGCCCTCGCGCCGCATGGGCGAGACGTGGGGCATGGTCGTCAACGAGGCGCTCGCCGCCGGTTGCGGCGTGATCATGACCAGCGCCGTCGGCAGCAGCAACGACTTCCGCCAGGGCGAGCACGTGCGCATCATCCCGGACAATTCGCCTCAGGCCTGCGCGCAGGCGATCCTGAGTCTCTCGAAGATGGCCCGCTCCTTCGACTGGAGCCAGGCCCTTCTCGCCGCCTACACGGTGGAAGCCGCGGCGCAGGCCATTGCCGCGAAGATCGACACCCTGCCCGCCGTGCGGCCTGCCGCCTGAAGCCCGTGCGCCTCCTCATCTACCGCCTCGGCAGCCTGGGCGACACGGTGATCGCGCTGCCCTGCTTCCGGCTCATCCGCGCGCTGCATCCGGACGCGGAAATCGTCGCGCTGACCAATGTTCCGGTCTCCGGCAAGGCCGCCGCCATCGCCTCCGTGCTGGAAAACACCGGGCTGGTCGATCGGTACATTCCGTATCCCGTCGGTCTGCGCGACCTGGGCCGGCTCGCATCGTTGCGACGGGAGATCGCGGCGGAGAGCTTCGATCTCGTCATCTCGCTGACGGCCGCCCGCGGCCTGCTGGCCAGCGTGCGCGATTACCTGTTTTTTCGCGCCTGCGGCATCCGGAACATTCAGGGCATTCCCTGGCGTCCGCGCGATCTCGAACCGAGGCCGGTCGGGAATGGCTGCTACGAAAGCGAGTCGGCCCGCCTGCTGCGGCGCGTCGGCTGGAAGAGCAAGACCGAGCCGGCGGGCGGCCGCGACCTGGCTCTCACCCCCGAGGAACGAGCCGAGGCGGATCGCAGGCTGGCTGAGTCCGGCAGCCGTCCGCCGTTCATCGCCGCCAGCGTGGGAACGAAATCGCCGCTCAATGATTGGGGCGCGGACAATTGGCGCGCGCTACTTGCGGGGCTGAACGAAGGCTTTCCAGATCACGGACTTGTCCTCATCGGCAGCGCGGATGAAAGCGAGCGCAGCGCCGAGTTGATCCGCATGTGGGCCGGTCCGAGCGCGAACCTCTGCGGCCAGCTCACGCCGCGGGTGAGCGCCGCGTTGCTCGCGCAGGCCCGGCTTTTCATCGGTCACGACAGCGGCCCGCTTCATCTTGCCGCCGCCTCGGGCGCGCCGGTCATCGGCATCTACTCCGCGCGATGCCGGCCGGGCCAGTGGTTCCCTGGCGGCCCGCGCACCACGGTGCTCTATCCCTTCCAGTTCTTCGATCTCAGCCGCCGGGAGGATTCCGCGCATCAGCGCCTGGCCCTCGATTCCATCCGGGTCGATGCTGTTCTGGAGGCGGCCAAAAGCTGTCTTTCGACCTCGGCCTCTCCTACCCTCGAGCCGACGCCGTGAAGACCTACTCGCAGAGCTCGCCCTACGCCAGCCCGTGGACGACGCGCGAGCGGATCGCGCTCCTGCTGTGGTCGATGTGCTGGCCGCTCTTCTGCGGCTGGACGCCCAAGCCGCTCAATGGCTGGCGCCTCGCCTGGCTGCGGCTTTTCGGCGCGAGCGTGCACGGCCGGCCCTTTGTGCATCAGCGCGCGCGGATTGCCCAGCCGTGGCGCGTAACGCTTCGCGACCGGGCCTGCGTGGGCGACCGCGCGAATCTCTATTCCCTCGGCGAAATCGAAATCCACGAGGACGCCACCGTGGCCCAGGAAGTGTACCTCTGCACCGGCACGCACGACTTCGCCGGCCCGAATCGCGAGCTGCAGACCGCAAAGATCACCGTCGGCGCGGGCGCGTTCATCTGCGCGCGGGCGTTTGTGCTGCCGGGCATCACCATTGGCGCGCGCGCCATCGTCGGCGCCTGCGCCGTGGTCACGCGCGACGTGCCGGACGACGCGAAGGTCGCCGGCAATCCCGCCCGCCCCCGGCCATGACCTACCACGATCTCGCCGGGCTGCCTGACTGGACCGATGGCCTGCTCGGCCTCATGTACCATGCGGTCGAGCCGCCGCCGCTCTTTCACTCGCACCGCGGCCTCTACGTGGAGCCCGCGCTGCTGGAGCGGCAATTGCGGGAACTCGCCGCCGCCGGCGTTGCCTTCGTCAGTCTTACCGATTGGTCCGCGCGCGAACCGTCGCCCGGCCGCCAGGCGACCGTGACCTTCGACGACGCTTTCCTCGACCTGCGCGTCAATGCCCTGCCCGTGCTGCAACAGCTCGGCGTCTGCGCCGTGACCTATGTCGTGGCTGGAAAACTTGGCGGCACCAACGACTGGGACGCAGCCGCCGGCGCGCAGCTCTGCCCGCTGATGGACCGCGCCGATCTGCTCGCCTGGCAGGCCGCCGGGCAGGAGATCGGCTCGCATGGCATGACGCACGTCCACCTCACGCGCGTTTCGCCGGCACAGGCGCGGGCGGAGATTTTCGACAGCAAAAATAAGCTCGAGGATCTTGCCGGCCGCGCAGTGCGGCACTTCTGCTATCCCTACGGCGACGTCAATCCTGCCATTCGTGATCTGGTCGGCGAAGCGGGCTACCGCACCGCCACCACCACGGAGCGCGGTCTCAACGGCGCCGATGCCGATCCGCTTCTGCTTCGCCGTTATCCTGCCTCCCACCGCAAGCCGTATCAGACTGCGGTGCGCGGCGCGTTGCTGAGCGTCATCGGGTTGGGCCCGCGGAGGCCCAAGGTGACCTCGGGTAGTCGTCGACCTCCGGGCGACGGACGGGACGAGGCGCGTCCTTCTCTGTCCGGTGCCCGGAGGTCACCGGCCACCGCGTTCGGCTTGAATGGCGAACCGGGGCATGGCAGCGAGCAATTCCTGAGAACCACGCTCCGCGCGTTCCCCCTTCCCTTCGCATCATGAGCCGGACCCTCCCGCGCGCGATCATCGTGCTGGCCACGCTGGTGGCGGTCGGTCTGGGCGGATCGGTCGCGCTCCCGGCGCAGACGCTGCTGGTGGCCATTGCAGGTCTGCTCCTGCTTTTTGCGCCGCCGCGCGGAACCTTGCCGCGCGTGCCGCTGATCCTGGCCGGGCTGCTGCTCGCTCTCGCTCTGGCGGCGTTCCTGCCCATGGATGCTTCGTTCGTTCCGTGGCGGCACTACCTCGGCACGCAATGCCACCTTCCGCTCCCCGACCAAGCCGACGGTTCCTACCGCTTTCCCCTCGCCGACGTTCGCACCCCGCAGCCGTGGCTTACCCTCCAGGCCACCATGCTGCTTTTCGTCGGCCTCGTCTGGGGCATCTACCTGCTCAGCCTTCCTTGGGAACGCAGCGACCGCATCTTCGCCGCCGAGCTTCTGGTCTTCGGCGTGGCGATGCTGGCCTTGCTCGCCGCGCTCGCCTTCATCCTTCACTTTCGCATTCCAGGTTGGACGCAGACAGAGAACCGGGGCTGGTTTCCCAACCGCAACCAGACGGCCGACGTGCTCGCGCTCACCGGCATCGCGGCCTACGCGCTGATCTTCGACCGGCTGCGCAAGGGAAAGCGCACCGGCTACCTGCTGCTGCTCGCGCTCGTGCCCATCGTGGTCGAGTTGGTCATCAGCTACTCGCGCGCGGGCATCCTGCTTTTCTTCGGTGGCGTCCTCGCGTGGCATCTCTGGCCGCGTCCGGGCCAGCGCCGCGGCGGCTCGGTGAAGTGGCTGGCGCTCAGCGCCGCGCTGGGCATCGTCCTGCTCTCCATTTTTCTCACCTTCGGCGGCGAGACGCTCCACCGCTTTCTCGATCCCGCGCCGCCCGGCGCCGCAACGCAGGATATCACCGATTTCCGCGGACCGATCCAATCGGACGCGTTGCGCTTTTCTCTCCAGAACCCGTGGCTCGGCGCGGGCCTGGGCAACTTCGAGCCGCTTTTCTCCTTCTCGCGCGTGGCCTCGATCAACGGCGATCGCGCCATCCATCCGGAAAGCGACTGGCTCTGGGTGGCGAGCGAGATGGGCTGGCCCGCCGTCGCGCTCATGGTCGCCGGACTTGTCTGGTGGCTGCGCCGTGCCTTGCCGCTGGAAAACAAGACGGGCGAGTCGATGCGCCGCGGCCTTGTTGTCGCCGTGCTGGCCTTTGCCGTGCACGGGCTGGTCGATGTCTCCGGCCACCGGCCCGGTTCGCTGTGGGTCGCGCTGCTTCTCGCCGGGATGGCTCTGCCCGCGCGCGACGACCAGTCCCGTCCCTCCTCCGTCGCGCCTCTCGTGTTTCGCGGTCTCGGCCTGGCGCTGCTTATCATCGCCGCGTGGTGGGGCGGTTCGCTCTTGGGCTGGAACATTCCGCCGACCACGGCCACGCTCGATCGGATGAAGCAGGAACTCGCTCAAGGCCTGCCCGCGCCCGCGGCCACCAAGGTCGCGACCGACGCCCTGCGCATCGCGCCGCTCGACTGGACGCTTTACCTCCAGCGGGGCCGCGCGGAGACAGCCGACCGCGCCGGGTTCGAGGCCGCCCGCCGCGATTTTGCCGTGGCCGACGCGCTCAATCCCTACTGGATCAACCTGCCGATCGACGAAGGGGAGGCGTGGCTCGATGCCGACGAACCCGGCCTCGGCCTGGACGCGTGGACCGACGGCTTGCGGCGGGCGGGCCCGCTGGCCCACGAGATGTACCATGACATGGTCGGGCTGGCTCCGCCGCACTCCATTCTTCGGGAAGGTCTCGCGCAGCTTGCCTTTTCAGATGCGGACGAGCTGCTCGCCATCCTGCCCAGCGCCACGCCGGAGGAAGCCGAAGCGCTCATCGGCAACCTGCTCCAGAACGATCCGACCCTGAGCCATCTTACCTCCGCGCAGCGCCAGGCCCTTTTCGCCGCCTGGTGGACGCAGGGCAACCAGGCGCAACTGATGGCGACCCTGCAGGCGCATCCGGAATGGGACAGCGAGACGTGGCTTTACCAGGCCCGCTTTGCCGCGCAGCAAAATGACTTTCACCGTGCCTGCTCGCTTTGCGCCCACTGGGTCAAGGCGCCCGCCGTCCCGCAGATCGGCACGGGCCGCGGTCTGGGCGATCTGGCCGCTGACTTCCAAGCCAATCCCAACAGCCTGACGGACGGGCTCACCCTGTTCCTGGCACAGATGCAGGCCGGCCAGAACGACGCGGCGCTCGCCACGCTGGGGAAGCTGCGCGCGCTTCCCGGAAATCACCCTGCTTATCTCGGCTACCTCGAGGCGCAGATCGATTCCGACAAAAACGACTGGTCCGCGGCGTGGACGGCCTGGCAAAGCTTCCTTGGGCCGTGAGAATCCTGCACGTCATCCATTCCGTCGATCCGCGCGGCGGCGGTCCGGTCGAGGGCATCCGGCAGCTCTCCGCTCCGCTCGTGGCCGAGGGGCACAGGGTCGATGTGCTCAGCCTGGATCGCCCGGGCACGCCGTGGACGGGTCCCCTGCCGCTGCACACGGTGGGAACCGGTCGTCCCGGTTTCGGATACGCCCCGGGGGTGGTCTCGTGGCTGGTCGAGCATGCGGACCAGTACGACGTCACACTGGTGAACGGACTCTGGCAGTACGGCGGGTTCGCCGTCTGGCGCGCCGCGCAGAAGACGCGGCGGCCCTACGGAGTCTTCACTCACGGCATGCTCGACCCTTGGTTCAAACGCCGCTACCCGCTCAAGCACCTCAAGAAGTGGCTCTATTGGCCGTGGGGCGATTACCGGGTCCTGCGCGATGCCGGCGCGGTCTTCTTCACCTGCGAGCAGGAGCGGCGCGATGCGCGGGAATCCTTCCCGCTCTATCGGGCGAAGGAGGAGGTCCTGGGCTTCGGCATCACCGCGCCGAAAGACGACGCGCCCGGGCAGCTCGCCGCGTTTCACGCCCGGTTTCCGGCACTGGCCGGGTGCCGCCTGCTCCTCTTTCTCGGCCGCATGCACGAAAAGAAGGGTCCCGACCTCCTGCTGCGCGCCTTCGCCCGCACGCCCATAGACCTGCACCTGGTCATGGCCGGGCCCGCCGACGGACCCTACGGCGAGTGGCTGAAGCGACTCGCCTCCGAGCTTGGCCTCGCCGATCGGGTGACATGGACCGGCATGATTTCCGGCGATGTGAAGTGGGGGGCCTTCCGCGCGGCGGAGGCCTTCGTGCTTCCCTCGCACCAGGAGAATTTCGGCATCTCCGTGGTCGAGGCGCTGGCCTGCCGCTGTCCGGTGCTCATTTCCGACAAGGTGAATATCTGGCGCGAGATCACCGCCGACGGCGCTGGCCTGGCGGAAAGCGACACCCAGGAGGCGACTGACCGCCTGCTCGCGCGCTGGCTGGAACTGCCCACCGCGACGCGAACCGCCATGCCCGACCGCGCGCAGGCGTGCTTTCAGCGGCACTTTCAGGTAGAGGAGGTGGCGCACCACCTTCTTCGCACATTACAAACTCTAACAACCGCTTGATGCTGGCACGTTTCCGGCAATTTTAGGGGCCACCGCCCGCCACCAGAGGGCAGAGAGTGTAACGACAGTATGATTTCACAACGCAAACGCGGTCTCCAGACGGTACTCGTACTCGTCCAAGGCCTGCTGATCATCATTTCCCTCGGGCTTTGCATCGAGATCACCAGTTTCTTCAAGAACTTCAGCATCCAGCAGGTCCAGCATTACCCGGTCTACGCGCTGGTCATGATGCTGGGCCTGTTTGTCGAACTCGCGCGCCGCAATCACGAAGGCAAGCAGGTCGATCCGTTCAGCGAATCCTTTCCCGCGCAGCACCGCGCCAGCCTGCACCAGACACTCTACGCCGTCGGCGCCCTGTTCGCCTATCTGACCATCGCGCGCGACACGTGGTTCGCGCGCAGCACGCTGCTGCCCCTGATTCCGCTGGTCTATCTCATCCTCCTTTTTTCCAATCGCTACATGTGGCGGCTGATCGCCTACCCGCTCTTTCGCGGCGTGCGGAAAGGCCGCATCCTGCTCATCGGCACCCCGGCGGAAGGCGTGCATTTGAAGAAGTGGCTCGAGAGCAAGGAAATCTACGGGATGGATACGATCGGCTATCTGAGCGATGAACCGCAAAACGAGGGCCTGGAGGGCTTCTGCTATCTCGGCACCACGGTGGAGGCCGAGACCACGATCCTGCAGCAGGAGATCACGCAGGTCATCCTCCTGCAGTTGCCGGAGTCCGCCGATGACCACATGCGGTTGATGTCCACGCTCAATCGCCACGGCCTGCGTCTGCTCATCTACAACAATCTTGAGGAAAAGCTGAACCATCCCGTCATCTACATGGAGGATGACGGCCACCACTTCATCACCCTGCGCAAGGAGCCGCTGGAGAATCCCTTCAACCGCATGGCCAAGCGCTCGCTCGACATCGCCGTGGCCCTGCCGGTGATCCTCTTCGTGCTGCCGGTCGTGACGCTGGCGGTGTGGGTCCTGCAGCGCCTCTACTCGCCCGGCCCCGTCTTCTTCCGCCAGATGCGCGCCGGCATCCAGAACAACCAGTTCCTCATCTGGAAATTTCGCACCATGCACGTCAATGATACCGAGGCGCGCCAGGCCACGGTGGGCGACGCGCGCATCTATCCCGGCGGCGACTTCCTGCGCCGATTCTCCATCGACGAGCTGCCGCAGTTCCTCAACGTGCTCGGCGGCTCCATGAGCGTGACCGGCCCGCGCCCGCACCTGATCGAGCACAACGAGCAGTTTGCCCGCGAGATCGCCAGCTACCCGATCCGCACCGTGGTCAAGCCGGGCATCACCGGCCTGGCGCAGGTGCGCGGCTT
>CAZZYY010000023.1:0-25423 GCA_964658475.1 uncultured Candidatus Methylacidiphilales bacterium
GAACTTCACCTTGTCCGCGCTCATGAAGTAGCCGATCTGGCCGCCCGAACCGGTGTTGCGGCAGACGAGGATGCTCGCCACCTGCGCCATCGCCTCGACCTGCAGCACGCCCGGCATCACCGGGTGACCGGGAAAGTGGCCGGGAAAGTACGGCTCGTTCATCGTGATCGCCTTTTGCGCCACGATCTTGTTCTGGCCGTCGAAGGCCAGCACACGGTCGACGAGCAGGAAGGGATAGCGGTGCGGCAGGATCTTCATGATGTCCTGCGCGTCCATGCCGCCCTCGCCCATCGGGATGGTGGCGACAGGCACGCGCTGGGCTTGGCGCTGCTTGTATTGCTTGTAGATTTCGCGCGCGAGTTCGACGTTCAGCGCGTGGCTCGGCTTGACCGCGTAGATGTGCGCTTTCAGCCGCACGGGAAAAAGACTCAGGTCGCCAATGATGTCCAAAATCTTGTGGCGCACGAACTCGTCCTCGTAGCGCAGCGGCTCGCGCGAAAGGACGGCGTCCCCGCGAATCACCACTGCGTTCTCCAGGCTGCCGCCTTTAATCAGACCCTTCTCCAGCAGCGGCTGCACCTCCTCATAAAAAACAAAGGTGCGGGCCAGCGCGATCTCCTTGGCATAGTTGCCCGTCTCCGGATTCCAGGTGCGGAACTGCGTGTGCTTGCCCAGATGATTGGCATTGGTGCAGCTGATCTCGAAACGGTCCGATGGCCAGGCGATAAGATATCCGCCGTCGCGGCTGGTCACGCGGATCGGCTCGTGCAACTCGTACTCGGCCACCGGCGCGTCGAGCTCCTGCTTGCCGGCTTTCTCCAGCAGCTCGATGAAAAGTCGGCCGGAACCATCGCCAATCGGCGGCTCGTTCGCGTTGATTTCGATCACGGCGTTGTCGATGCCAAGCCCGCGCATCGCGGAAAGCAGGTGCTCTACCGTGTGAATCTTGACGTTGCCCTCGCCGAGCGTGGTGGCGCGCTCCACCTGCTTCACGTTGTCGATGTGCGCGGCAACGGTCGGCTCGTCCGCCAGGTCGATGCGCTTGAAAACAAACCCCGTGTTCGCCGCCGCCGGCCGCACGGTCAGCGTCACTTCGGTACCCGTATGCAGGGCAAAGCCCTTGACCGATTGAACGTCGCGGACCGTGGTTTGCTTAAGACTGGCCATTCGGAGATGTAACCGGTTTTGAACCTTTATGGCGAACGGAATTTCTGGCGAACCCCTTCAAAAAACGGCCGTACCAATCCCGACCGACGATGACGTTCACCCGAGACTCAGACATTTTCGTTGGCGCGAGCCGCCCGATACGCCCTCGCTAAAATGCTCACCGGATGCATGACCTCAATATCCGCGCCGCGCGCGGCAAGGCCGTTCTGGATTTGCAGGAGGCAACCGGGATTGCCCGTGGTGACGACCTCCGCGCCAGTGGCGGCGATGTGGTCCAGCTTGCGCTGCAGAAGCTTGTCGGACATCTCCGGCTGGATCAGGTTGTAGATGCCCGCGCTGCCGCAACACCACATCGACTCGGCCAGTGGCGCCAGCTCCAGTCCCGGAATGGCGGCCAGCAACTCGCGCGGTTGGGCGGTGATCTTCTGGCCGTGGCAAAGATGACAGGGATCGTGGTAAGTGACGCGGCCCTCGATCTCAACGCGCGGCGCCTCGAGCCCGATCTCCAGCAACCACTCGCTGATGTCGCGGACCTTGGCGACCCACTGTTCCGCCTTCGCGGCGTAGGCTGGGTCGTTCTTCAGCAGCCGGTCGAAATGCTTCAGGTGCGAGCCGCAGCCCGCGGCGTTGCTGATGATCGCGTCGAGCGAATCGAGATCGAATTGATCGATGAGCCGGCGAGCGTAGTTCTTGGCCCATTCGTACTCGCCGTTGTGCGCGTGCAGCGAGCCGCAGCACGCTTGGTGCGGCGGGGTGACGACGTCGCAACCGTTCGCAAGCAGGACATCTACGGTGTCGCGATTGACCTCGCTATAGATAAGGTCCTGCACGCAGCCAGTCAGGAGGCCGACACGATGCCGCCTGACACCGGGCGCCTTCTCCTCCGCCTGGATGAGCTCGGGCGAGAACTCGCGGCGCACGGCGGGTGTCTTGGCCTCAAGCCGGCGGTAGCGTTCCGGCAGCCATTTCAACACCGTGGCGCGCACCAGCTTCTGTATCCCAAGCACGCGATAGAGATAGAGAAAGCGACCGAGCAGCCGGAGCTTCCACTGACCCTCGAACAGGAAGTGGAGGAGGAAGTAGCGCGCCAGCCGTCGCAGCGGAGCGCGTGGCGCCTGCTTCTGTTCGGCATCCGCGCGCGCCATCTCGAAAAGCTGCGTGTAGTCGGCGCCCGCCGGACAAGCCGTTTCGCACGCCAGGCAGCCAAGGCAAAAATACATCTCGTCCTGAAACTGCTTCGTTGCCTCAAGCTTGCCATCGGCGATGGCGCGCATGAGCGCAATGCGGCCACGCGGGCTGTTGCGCTCCGCCTTCGTCTCCACGTAGGTCGGGCAGGTGGGAAGGCACATCCCGCAATGCATGCACTGCTGCACGACGGAGTAGTCGAGGTCCGTGAGATAACCCACGGCGCGAAGTTGCCATCCCGAAGCCCGGGTACAAGTCCGGCGATTGACACGCGGCGGCGCGGTGCTTGCCTCAAAGGGATGAGCGAACTTGCCGTGGGCACGCCGGCGCCCGCTTTCTCTTTGCCGGACCAGTCGGGAAAGATGATCTCGCTGGCCGATCTCGCCGGTCGCATCGTGATCATTTACTTCTACCCGAAGGACGACACGCCCGGCTGCACCGCGGAGGCCTGCTCCTTCCGCGACAGCCATGACTTATTGGAAGAGCGGGGCGTGACCGTGCTCGGCATCAGCCCGGACAGCGTGGCCTCGCACGCGAAGTTCGCCGCCAAGTTCCACCTCCCTTTTCCCCTGCTGGCCGACGAGGGGCACAAGGTGGCGGAGGCCTACGGCGTCTGGGTGGAAAAAAGCATGTACGGGAAGAAGTACCTGGGCGTGGAGCGCAGCACGTTCGTGATCGATGGCACGGGCCGCATCGCCGCCATCCACCGCAAGGTGAAGCCGGCGGAACATGCGGGCGATCTCCTGAAAACGCTCTAGGGGCGCGCCGCGGGCCAACTTCTGCTTGGCAACGCAGGCGGCCAGCCGACACAATAGGTTATGGCTCAGGACCTTTTCGCCAACGCTTCGCTTTTCACGCCGAAGGAACCGGAGTCGCTGGCCACGCTGGATATCAGCGAGCAGGTCATTGCCGGCCTGATCCTGCGCCTGATGCACGTGAATAACGTGATGGTCGCGCATGAGCTGGCGGCCGAAATTTGCCTGCCCTTTTACAACGTGGTCGAACCGGTCCTCGACAGCCTGCGCGAAAGCCGCCTGATCGAAATCACCCGCGGCGATCGCGCCTCCGTCTCCTACATCTTCAGCATCACCGACGCGGGTCGCGCGCGGGCCATGCAGTACTTCGAGCAGACCAGCTACGTCGGCCCCGCGCCCGTGTCGCTCGATACCTACGTGAAGATCATCGCCGAGCAATCGCTGCGCAACATCAGCGTCGGCGCCGAGCGCCTGCGCGAATCCTTCCAGGGCCTGGTCTTCGACGAGCGCATCCTCGAGCAGATCGGCCCGGCGGTGAATTCCGGCCGCTCCATCTTCCTCTACGGTCCGCCCGGCAACGGCAAGACCTCCATTTGCGAGCGAATCGTGAAATCGTTTGGCGGCTCGATCTTCATCCCGAACGCGATTGAGATCGGCGGCTCCATCATCAAGGTCTTCGACGAGTACAACCACGAGCCCGTCCCGCCGAACCACGACATCCGCCTGCAGGACAAGTACGACCGCCGCTTCCGCCTCATCCAGCGCCCGGTCATCATCGTCGGCGGCGAGCTGACCATGGAGACGCTCGACCTCATCTGGAACGAGGAGTCGCGTTACTACGAGGCGCCCTTCCAGCTCAAGGCCAACGGCGGCGCCTTCATGGTCGACGATTTCGGCCGCCAGCGCATCGATCCCAAGACGCTGCTCAACCGCTGGATCGTGCCGCTGGAAAAACGGTCCGACTTCCTCACCCTGCACACCGGCACGAAAATCGAGGTCCCCTTTGACGAGTTGATCGTGTTTTCCACCAACCTCAATCCGCGCGACCTGGTGGACGACGCGTTCCTGCGCCGCATCCGCTACAAGATCCCGATCAACGATCCGAGCCACGACAACTTCCGCACCATCTGGCAGATCATGAGCGAGGCCAAGGGCATTCCCTACGCCGACGAGATCGTCGATTACTTCGTCGAGAAGCACATGCGCACCCACGGCCGCCCGCTGCGCGGCTGCCTGCCCCGCGACATCCTCGACAACATACTCGACGTCTGCCGCTACAAGCAGATCGAGCCCACCGTCACCGCCGAGATGCTCGACGACGCGGCGGAGGCCTACTTCGTCAAATTCGACGACAAGAGTTACTGAGCCGAATCCTCGGCCACCAAAAGGGCTTGCGCCAAGTCCCTTGACTCCACGTGAAAAAGGAACCGGGGTTGTCCTTTCCGCTCGTCTACATGGGCGATCGCCCCCTCTCGCTGCCATGATGCGGTTGGCTTCACGATCTTTATGTCTTCGTTAACAACAGCCTCATGCCACTGTTCGCCCTGCGAACTATTATCCAGAAGCGTTGCAATTTCTTCTGAGGTGAGAGGCGCAAACGTCGGATGAAAAATCGTTTCGTCGGCCGAGCGGCCTTTGTAAAGAATAACGTCGTAGGCCAGATCGCCTTTTCGAAACGAGAGCCGAACGATCGATAGACCTCTGGCTGGAAGGTCCGAGCGGAAGACCTCTCTTCCATAATGTCCAATGATCTGTTGCTCTGTATCGCCCAGATTCGCTCGCGCGCTGGTCAGCGACAAGGCTGACAAGCAAACCATCAGAAACACCTTCATACGCATGATCCCTTTTGTGCTCGTTACCATCCAAAGCTAGTTTTGCGCGCCTCGCCGTCAAGATCGCGTCGGCCCCTTTCTCGTTCTCAAGTTGCACTTTGGAACGAGAAGGTGCAGAAGGTAGCCGGCGCTCTCCGAGCGCCGGTCCGAGTAGAACACGCGTCCGCAACTGACCGGCGCTTGGAGAGCGCCGGCTACCAGCCGCCCAAGAAAAACGCTTGTCCCTCCGCTTCGGAACTAAGACCATGACCGGCTATGGCTGACTCGCCCTCCACCCCTCCCGGCATCGACGTCACCTACGTGGCCGACCTCGCGCGGCTGCGGCTCTCCCCGGAGGAAATCGCCACCTTCCAGAAACAGCTCGGCGACGTTCTCGGCTATGTCAGCCAGCTTGGCGAAGTCGACGTCTCGCACGTTTCCTCCAGCGGCGCGCCGGACCTCAAGAACATGCTGCGCCAGGATGTGCTCGCCCCCAGCCTCACGCCCGAGCAAGCGCTGGCCAACGCGCCGAAGCAGGACAACAACCTCTTCGTCGTCCCGCGCATGATCGAGGGCTGATCGCATCATCTCCCAAACTTTCCCGCCATGGACGTACCCCGCCTGACCATCCCCCAACTGCGCGAGAAACTTGCCTCCGGCGCGCTTAAGCCCACCGCGGTGGTCGACCAACTCGGCGCCCGCATCGCCCAGGTCGATCCGCAGCTCAAGGCCTACAATTACCTCAATCTCGATTCCGCCCGCGCCATGGCGGAAGCCGCCGACGTCACCAAGCCGCTCGGTGGCGTGCCCATCGCGATCAAGGACGTGATCAACGTCCAGGGCGATCCCTGCACCTGCTCGTCGAAAATCCTGCAGGGCTACATCGCGCCCTACGACGCGACGGTGATCACCAAGCTGCGCGAAGCCGGCGCCGTCCTTTGCGGGCGTACGAACATGGACGAGTTCGCCATGGGCAGCTCGACGGAAAACTCGGCTTGGGGCGTGACGAAAAACCCTTGGGATCTGGAACGCATTCCCGGCGGCAGCAGCGGTGGCTCGGCCGCAGCGGTCGGCGGCCACGAAGCCTTCGCCGCGCTCGGCACCGATACGGGCGGCTCGATCCGTCAGCCGGCGGCGCTCTGCTCCTGCGTGGGCATGAAGCCGACCTACGGCCGCGTCTCGCGCTACGGCCTCGTCGCCTTCGCCTCCAGCCTGGACCAGATCGGCACGTTCACAAAAACGGTGGAAGAATCCGCCCTGCTGCTGGAAGTCATCGCCGGCCACGACTCGCGCGACAACACCAGCGTCGACCGGCCGGTACCGAAATACTCCCATGCCCTGCACGCGGGGGTAAAGGGCATGCGCCTCGGCGTGCCCAAGGAGTATTTCATCGCCGGCATCGACCCGGAGATCGAGAAAGCCGTCCGCGCCGCGATCGAGGTCTATAAAAGCCAGGGCGCCGAGATCGTCGAAGTCTCGCTCCCGCACACCAAGTACGCCGTCGCCGTCTACTACATCATCGCCACCGCGGAGTGCTCGGCCAATCTCGCCCGCTTCGACGGCGTCCGCTACGGCAAGCGTGCCGCGAACCCCACCGATGTCCTCGACCTGTACGGCCGCACCCGCGCCGAAGGCTTCGGGCCCGAGGTGAAGCGACGTATCATTCTCGGCACCTACGTGCTCAGCTCCGGCTACTACGACGCCTATTATAATCGCGCGCAAAAGGTGCGGCACCTCATCGGCGAGGATTTCCGGCTCGCCTTCGAGCAGTGCGACGCGCTCCTCACCCCCACCTCGCCCACCGCCGCCTTTAAAATCGGCGAGCGCACGCAAGACCCCCTCCAGATGTATCTCGCCGACATCTTCACCATCGCCGTCAACCTCGCCGGCACCTGCGGAATCTCCATTCCCTGCGGCTTCACTAGCGGCAAGCTCCCCATCGGCCTGCAAATCATCGGTCCCCGCTGGGGCGAGGAGTGCATGTTCCGCGTCGCAAGCGCCTACGAGCAGGCCAGCGCGTGGCACAAGGAAAAGCCGCCGCTGTAAGTTTTGCTTTTCGAGCACGACCGGAACGCCATCAAGCAACTCATGCAGAAAATCGTTCCTTTCCTCTCGTTCCCGAACCATGATGCCGAGGAAGCGGCGCAGTTTTATGTTTCGTTGCTGCCGGACTCCCGCATCGACAAGGTCGTCCACTCGCCCATCGAGACGCCGAGCGGCCCGGCCGGCTCCGTTCTAACCGTCGAGTTTACGCTGGCCGGCCTTCGCTATGTGGCCTTGAACGGCGGACCGGACGAGCCCTTCAATCCCGCGGTTTCGTTCATGATTTTGTGCGACGACCAAGCCGAGGTGGATCGGCTCTGGGCCTCGCTGAGCGCCGGCGGCGAGGAGATCGCGTGCGGCTGGCTGCGCGACCGCTGGGGCGTGACATGGCAGATCACACCTGCGCGCCTGATGGAGCTAATCAAGGACCCGGACATTGCCCGCGCCAAACGCGCCATGGCGGCCATGATGGACATGGTGAAGATCGACATTGCCGCGATCGAAAAGGCAGCCGACGCCTCCGAGCAGCCGTAAACCTGGCTGCCTCGAATGCCCATTTTTGACCGCACGGCACGAAAACTGGCCCCTGGAAAATCAATGTTAACTTTTGTTGACTTGTGCTTCCCGAAGCTTTAAACTACCCCTGACATGATCGCGACCGCTCCTCTCACCGCCTCCGACTACGAAGCCGTCATCGGCCTGGAAGTCCACGTGCAGCTCAAGACCAACACGAAGATGTTCTGCGGCTGCAAGAACGAGTTCGGCGGCGCCTCGAACTCCCACGTCTGCCCCGTCTGCCTCGGCCTGCCCGGCGTGCTGCCCGTGCCGAACGAGGAGGCGATCGTGAAGACCATCCTCACCGGCGAGATGCTCGAGTGCCAGATCGCCACCCGCTGCAAGTTCGACCGGAAGAATTATTTCTACCCAGACATGCCGAAGAACTACCAGATCTCCCAGTACGACGAGCCGCTCTGCCTCGGCGGCGCCGTGAAGCTCGACCTCCTCGCCTACCCCAAGGACGCGCAGAAAGACGCGACCACCGTGGCGGACAAGCCGGTGCGCCTCGTGCGCATTCACCTCGAGGAGGACGTGGCCAAGTCGTTCCACCACGACGACGGCACCAGCGGCATCGACTTCAACCGCGCCGGCACGCCGCTCATGGAAATCGTCAGCGAGGCCGACATGGCCACCGCGGAGGAGGCCTTTGCCTACCTTTCCGCCCTCAAGCAGATCCTCGTCTACGGCGGCGTGAGCGACGCCGACATGGAGAAGGGCCAGTTGCGCTGCGACGTCAACGTCTCCATTCGCCCGAAGGGGCAAAAGGAATTCGGCACCAAGTGCGAGCTGAAGAACCTCAACTCGATCAGCGGTGTGCGGCGCGCCCTCAAGTACGAGATCGCCCGGCAGATCGAGGTCGTCACGGGTGGCGGCACGATCACGCAGGAGACCCGGCGCTGGGACGACGACCTCGGCGAAACCACGCTCATGCGCATCAAGGAAAAGGCGCACGACTACCGCTATTTTCCCGATCCCGACATCCAGCCCGTCCGCACCGACGCCGGCCTCTACGACGAAGCAAAATCCCGCCTGCCCGAGTTGCCCGCGGCCAAGAAGCTGCGGCTGGCCGACCAGTACGGCGTGAGCGTCTATCAGGCCGGCGTGCTGGCCTCCGACGCCGCGCTGGCCGATTACTTCGAGCGTGCGGCCAAGCTCCATCCCCAGCACGGTCCCGCCGTGGCCAACCTGCTCCTCAACGATTTCCTCGCCACCGCCACCGGCGAGAATCCGCTCCCCAGCCTCGAACCCCACTATTTCGGCGAGTTGGCCGACCTCACCGCCACCGGCGCCATCAACAGCAAGCAGGCCAAGGAGGTCTTCGCGCAAATGTTTCTGACCGGCAAGGCTCCCGCCGCGCTGGTCAAGGAACTCGGCCTCGCGCAGGTCAGCGACACCCGTGCCCTGGAGGCCTTCTGCGACCAGGCCATCGCCGCGAACCCGAAGAGCGTCGCCGACTTCAAGGCCGGCAAGCTCAACGCCGTCAATGCGCTCAAGGGCCAGGTAATGAAGCTCAGCAAAGGCACCGCCAACCCGCAGCTGGTCGGCGACATTCTCGTCAAGAAGCTGACGGGCTAGGAGCCGGCAAGTCCAGGTGAGGCTCGATCGCATCGAGCAGGCCGAGCGTCTCGAAGACATGGCGCACATAGGCGCGGTGGGTGTGATGCGCCGAAGCGTAAGCTCGGCCTTGCTCAGAGATCGCTCGCAGCCGGCCATGATCCTGCAGCGCGGCGCGGATCGCGCGTGTCAGCCCGCCCTGTTCCGGTCCGTAGTAGAGACAATGCTCCCCGTGGCGCAGCGGACGCAGGCCCTCGATGGTCGGGTAGTTGATCAGCGGCACCGAGCCCGCCAGCAGCGCCTCGTAATGGCGGTAGCAATCCCAACCCTGGCCTTCGGGCGACCAGACAAGCCACGACGCGGCACAGTTGCGGTAGAACTCCGAGCGACTCAGCCGCTCTTCCGGAATGCAGACGCGGAGACCGGCCGCCTGCATGGCGCAGAGTTCCTCCAGGCCGCTCTCGCGCACTGTGCTGGTATGGTTCTTTCCGGCGTAGAAGACATCATGGATTTTCTCCCGGGCCGGGTCGGGCGCGAAATGCCGTTCGAGGTCCACCGGGTCGAAGCCAAGGCCAAACGGCCGGATCTTGTGGAAGTTGCGACTGAGCCGTTTCTGTCGCCGGACGTTGATCACGTCCCCGCAGCGACGGTCCATGAAAAGAAAGAGGTTCATGTGGTTGGGCGGCAGCTCGCGCATGAACCAAAAGCGGCAGCGATCCAGCCAGAAAGATTCGGTCTTGGTCAGGCGCGGGCTGTCCTGGTCGTCGATGACGACGAGCGGGACCGAAGCGCCTCGAAGAATCCAATGAAAGTAGTGCCAGCCAACCTTATGAAACGAAAAGAAGCTCCACAGGACGAACCGGAAAATACCTTGAACCCGCGACGGATACTCATGCCACGGTGCGCGCACCTTTTCGCAGACGTGGTAAATCACCAGGTCGTAGTCGCCCCGGCGCAGCCGACGGCGCAGCCTCCAGACCGCACCCAGCGTGAGTTTTTTCCCCCCACAACTGTCCCGTTTGGTGGAGTACCATTCGGTGATTTCCGGAGCGTGTCGCGCGACATACGGGTTTGGGCCGATCTCCAGAAGGCGCATCTTCGGCACACTAAGGAGGGGGACAGGTGCGTCAACGGCAAAGGGGGTGCCCGGCGGGCCCAAATTCGCGCCCAAACAATTCGCCGCCGCGGAACATTCCGCTTCCCCTTTGGGCCGATTTTTTTTTTACTTACCCATGCATCTGCCACCTGAGCGGCTGAACGCCATCCTGGCGCGATTTTCCAGCAGCCGCATCCTTGTCATCGGCGACCTGATGCTGGACGAGTTCCTGTGGGGCAAGGTCACCCGCATCTCGCCCGAGGCGCCCGTGCCGGTGGTGGACGTGCAGAAGAGCAAATACTATCCCGGCGGGGCCGCCAACGTGGCGCGCAACCTCCGCAGCCTCGGCGCACACGTCGGAGTGGCGGGCGTGATCGGCAACGATCACGAAGGCCGCGGGCTCATCGACCTCCTCAAGGGGGAAAGCATGGAAACGCGCAGCGTGCTCAGTTCGGACGACCGCCGCACAACCCACAAATTGCGCATCTGCGCCATCACGCGGCAAGTTCACGATCATCTCGAGATTGAGGACCAGCAGCAGATCGTGCGCGTGGATAACGAAAGCCGCGCGCCTTTGCCCGCGACGAAAAAGCGGGAGCTCCTGGAAATGATCCGCGTGGAAATTGCCGCACACGATGCCATCATCATCGAGGATTACGCCAAGGGCCTGATTGACCAGGAGCTGGTTTCGCAGGTCATTTCCTCGGCCCGTGCCGCGGGCAAGATCATCGCCATCGACCCGAACCCCAACAATCCCATCGACTGGTCGGGCGCCACGGTGATGAAGCCGAACCGGCGCGAGGCCTTTCTCGCCGCGCAACTGCCCTACTCCGGCGGGGAGGAAGCATTGCTGCAAGCCGCCGCCGTCCTGCAAAAGCGGCACGTCACGCGCCAGCTTCTCATCACCCTGGGAGAGGCCGGCATGCTGCTCCTGGAGGAGGGCGCCGCGCCTTACCACACCCCCACACGCGCGCAGGAAGTCTTCGACGTTTCGGGCGCGGGCGACACGGCCATCGCGGCCTACACGCTGGCGCTTGCTGCCGGCGCGACCGGGATCGAGGCGGCGGAGATAGCGAACCACGCGGCCGGGGTGGTCGTGGGCAAGCTGGGCACGGCGACCCTCTCGGTGGAGGAACTGCGCGCCATGTTCGGCAAAAGCGGAGGAGCCAAATCCTCATGAGCCGCCGCGCCGTTTTCTTCGATCGCGACGACACGCTGATGGTCAACGTCCCGTATCTGGGCGACCCGGCAAAGGTGGAAGTCTATGCCGAGGCGGCGGTGGCGCTGGCCGATTTGGCCCGCGCCGGTTTCCTCATTTTTGTGGTGAGCAACCAGTCCGGCGTGGGTCGCGGGCTGATCACGCGCGAGCAGGTCGCCTCGGTCAACATCGAGCTGGTGCGCCAGCTCGGCCACGATCACATCCACACCTTTTATTCCTCGTACGCCACGCCGGACGATCCCTATGCCACCGACCGCAAGCCCTCGCCCGAGCTGGTGTTGAACGCGGCGAAGCAGCACGATCTTGATCTCGCCGGATCGTACTTCGTCGGCGACCGTCTGTCGGACATCGAGTGCGGTCTGGCCGCCGGCTGCAGGACAATCCTACTCACCCACGCCAAATCCAGCCGCGCGACTGAGCTTAATGACGAGGACCGCGAATCGCTGAAAAAGGCGCAGTTCGTCGCCCGGGACCTGGCGGAAGCGGCTGCCTGGATCATTCAGGACATGGAGAAGCGTTCCAAGCCATGAAAGCCGTCATTGTCATTCCCGCGCGCTACGGCGCAACCCGATTTCCTGGCAAGAGCCTGGCGCGCATTCAGGGCCGACCGATGATCCAGTGGGTCTGGGAGGCGGCGCAACGCAGCCGGTTCGCGGAGCAAACGATCATCGCCACGGACGACAATCGCATAGCCGATGTCGCGGCCAAGTTCGGGGCCGACGTGGTCATGACCAACCGCTCTCATCAATCGGGCACCGACCGCATGGCGGAAGTCGCCGACAAGGTGCCGGCGCAGCTTTACGTCAACGTGCAGGGCGACGAGCCGCTGCTCTCGCGGGACGCGGTGGACGAGCTCATTCGCACGATGATGGAAAATCCGCGCACGCCGATTGGAACGCTGGCGCACCGCATTGAGAAAAAGGAGGAGTGGCTGAGCCCCGAGGTGGTGAAGGTGGTCTGCGACCGCCATCACGAGGCGCTCTATTTCTCCCGCTCGCCCCTGCCCTTCCAGCGCCGGTTTGATCCGCAGGCGCGGCTGTTGCGCCACGTCGGAATTTACGCTTTCCGCAAACGCGCGCTGATGACCTTCGTCTCGCTCAAGCCGAGCGCGCTGGAGCTGGCGGAAAGCCTGGAACAGTTACGCCCGCTGGAGAACGGCATGGCCATTCAGGTCATCGAGACCAAATATCGTTGCCTCGGCGTGGATACGCCCGCAGATTTGCAGCGGGTCGAGGCGGCACTGCGCCGGGCCGGGCGGTTGAGAGGGCGATCCGCGGCAGCCAAAAAGGACACGAAGCGATGAAATATATCTTTGTTACCGGAGGCGTGGTCAGTTCCCTGGGCAAGGGCCTCACCGCGGCGGCGCTCGGTACGCTGCTGGAAAACCGCGGGCTCAAGGTCGTGCTGCAGAAATTCGATCCCTACCTGAACGTCGACCCGGGCACCATGAGCCCGTATCAGCACGGCGAAGTTTATGTTCTGGAGGACGGCGCGGAGACCGACCTGGATCTCGGCCACTACGAGCGGTTCACCTCCGCGCGGCTGACGCGCAAGAACAACCTGACCTCCGGCCAGATCTACGAGTCGGTGCTGGCCAAAGAACGCCGGGGCGATTACCTCGGCAAGACGGTGCAGGTGATTCCGCACGTGACGGATGAGATCAAGCAGCGCATCCGGCAGATCGGCCAGTTTCACGAATGTGACGTCGTCATCACCGAGATCGGCGGGACCACGGGCGACATCGAGGGTCTGCCGTTCCTCGAAGCCATCCGGCAGTTCGCGCTCGAAGTGGGGCCGGACAACACCCTTTTCGTCCACGTCACGCTGGTGCCGTTCATCAAAGCGGCGGGCGAGCTCAAGTCGAAACCCACGCAGCAGAGCGTGGCCAAGCTGCGCGAGATCGGCATCGCGCCCTCCATCCTCATCTGCCGCACGGAACATTCCATCGACCGCGAGCTGCGCCTGAAACTCTCCATGTTCTGCAACGTCACGCCCGAGGCGGTGATCGAGGAGAAGGACGTGGCCAACACGATCTACGAGGTGCCGCTCATGCTCCAGCGCGAGAAGCTGGACGAGCTTGTGGCCAAGCATCTGAAGCTCGATCTCCCGCCCGCGGACATGACGGCCTGGCGCACGTTCGTCGACCGGATCATCACGCCGAAGCACCACATCAAGATCGGCGTGGTGGGGAAGTACATGGAAATCCGCGACGCCTACAAAAGCATCTACGAGGCGCTGACGCACGCGGGCGCGGCCAACGATACCGGCATCGAGGTCGTCCCGGTGGATGCCGAGGACATCGAAGACCTCGGGGCAGGCAAGTTTCTCACCGGCCTGGATGGCATCCTGGTGCCCGGCGGGTTTGGCGTGCGCGGCGTGGAAGGCAAGATTCTCGCGGCCCGCTTTGCCCGCACGCAGAAGAAGCCCTATCTCGGCCTTTGCCTTGGGCTGCAGATCGCCGCGGTCGATTTCGCGCGCGACGTGCTGGGACTGGCCAAGGCGCACAGCACCGAGTTCGACAGCGAGACGCCGGAGCCGGTCATCTCCATGCTCGACGAGCAAAAGCAGGTGGTGAAAAAAGGCGGCACCATGCGCCTGGGCGCGCAGATCTGCCATCTGGTCGAGGGAACCAAGGCGCGCGAAGCCTACGGGAGCGACCGCGCGGTGGAACGTCACCGGCACCGTTACGAGTTCAACAACCAATACCGCGAGAAGATGGTGCAGCACGGCATGGTGGTGGCCGGAACCACGGCCGACCAGAAGCTGGTCGAGATTATCGAGCTCGCCGACCACCCGTGGTACGTGGCCTGCCAATTTCACCCCGAGTTCCAGTCGAAGCCGAACAAGCCGCATCCGCTGTTTAGCGGCTTCGTCCGCGCCGCCATCGCGTCACGGGAGAAGAAGTAAGCGCGACCAAACCGTTCGCTTTTGCCCGGTTTCTAGGGTAGGAAAAGAGTGTGAGCTATCTTGATCGGATCACCTTTAATCCCGAGCAATGCGGCGGCCGACCCTGCATTCGCGGGATGCGAATTCGGGTTTTGGATATTCTTGAAATGATGGCCGGCGGAATGACGGAAGCTGAAATTCTCGGTGACTTCCCTTATTTGGAAGCGGAAGACATCCGGGCTTCGCTCCAGTTTGCGGCGGCTCAGGCCAATCACGCCATCCTGAGAGCAGCGTGACATTCCTGGTCGATGCGCAGCTTCCTCCCCTTTTAGCCCGCGCTCTTGTCCAGTCGGGGCATGAAGCGCGGCACGTGGAGGAGCTCAGACTTCGGGAGGCCACGGACTGGCAAATCTGGCAACATGCCCTCGAAAATAATCTCATCGTTGTCACCAAGGACTTTGATTTTGTGGATCGAGCCATGAAGGTGAATGAGGCCTGCCATCCTTTGGCTCCGGCTCGGCAACTGCCCTAACACTTATCTCGTCGAGCGTGTCTTAACGGAGATGCCAAGGATCATCCGTCGGCTGGAAATGGGCGATCGCCTGGTGGAGATCGATTAATGGACCGCCGGACTTTTGCCTTTTAAACGCCCGCCGATTCTGCCCGATTGAACATTTCCGTGTCGGACGGGTCTGACAATAGACGCAGGGATAGACCGACCGTGAGCCGTTCGGCGCCATGAAATTGGCAGATGGCCGAGAATTCGTGAAAAAAACTTCTCCCCTCCTCCTCATCGCCGGGCCTTGCGTGCTGGAATCTGAGGCACTGGCCACCTCGATCGCGACGGAGCTCGCGGCGCTCACGCGGGATCTTGGCTTGCGCCTGATCTTCAAGGCCTCGTTCGACAAGGCGAACCGGACGAGCGGGAAGTCGTTTCGCGGGCCCGGCCTGGCCCAAGGGATGAAGATTCTCGCGCGGATCAAGAAGAAGCTCGGCGTGCCTGTGCTGACCGACATCCATGATATCAGCCAGGTGGCACCCGCAGCGAAGGTCATCGATGTGCTGCAGATCCCGGCGTTCCTCTGCCGGCAAACGGATCTGCTCGTGGCCGCGGCGAAAAGCGGACGCGCGGTGAACGTGAAGAAGGGGCAGTTCCTCGCGCCGGAGGACGTGAACAATATCGGAGACAAGCTGCGCGCCGCCCGCGTGAAGGAGTACTTCATCACCGAGCGCGGCACCACCTTTGGCTATCACAATCTGGTTGTCGACATGCGCGGGCTGGCCACGATGCGCAAGGCCGGCCATCGCGTGGTCTTCGACGCCACGCATTCCGTGCAGCGGCCGGGGGGCCAGGGCACGAGCACGGGGGGCGATCGGACCATGGCCCCGGTGCTCGCGCGTGCGGCGGTGGCGGCAGGCGTCGACGGGCTGTTTATTGAAACGCACCCGCGTCCGGACGAATCACCCTCCGACGGCGCGAACATGATTCCCCTTGCGCAGATGGAAGGCCTGTTGCGAACATTGTTGGCTATTCATGAGGCCGCTCATTCTTAGCGTCGGGGGCTGGCTCGCGCTGGCCACGCTGGGCGGCGCACAGCAGCAGCCCGGCGGCGGCTCCTCGAGCGTCAGCCAGCTGCCGGTCGGACAGATCTACAAGGATTTCCAGTTTCCCTACTACGAGGGAGGCCAGCTCAAGTTCACGCTCACGGCGGCTGAGGCCAAGGGCATCACGGTGAACCGCGCCGAAACAACCGACGTGAAGATCGACCTGTACGACAACGGCAAGGTGACGACGACCATCACGTCGCCCAAGGCCGACCTCTACGTCGCCGACCGCAAGATGCGCACCCACGATACCGTGAAGATCGAAAGGGCCGACCTGACCGCCACCGCCGATCTTTGCGATTTCGATCTCGCGGCCAAGCAATACACGCTGCGCAACAATGTGCGCGTTACGTTAAAGAACTTCGACACGGGCAAAACCGTTCCCGGCACCAATCCCGCTCCCGCCTCTGCTCCGGCGGGCCAGGCGATTTCGACCGCGCCACCACCCCCTGCGCCAGTTCCCGCCGATGCCACTCCCGGGGAGTCGCCCTCGCAAAAGATCGATGCCCTGCTGGAATCACCCGGCATGTTCTCCTCGACTAACGCCCCTCCCTCCCGATGAAACTTCTCCTGCTCACCGCCGTCTTGCTGATCATGGGCCTGCCCACCGCGTTTGCTCAGACCCCGGACATTGCGGACACGGGCGAGGAAACCCCGGCGCCCGGCAACACCTTGATCCAGTCCGACGAGCTGCATATGGACCAGGTGACGCACATCGCCGTGTTCACCGGCAACGTCGTGGTGACCGGCACGAATTTCAGCATGAAATGCCAGGAGATGACGGTAAACTTCGACAAGGCCGGCAAGGTCGACACGATCCTCTCCAAGGGCGACGTCGAGATCGTCCAACCGGGCCGCGTCACCCGTTCCGGACAGGCGGTTTACACCCGGGACGACGACAAGTTTGTCCTCACCGATCAGCCGTCGATCATCGATAATAAGAACAAGGTTGCCGCACCGAAGATCATCATCTACCGCACGAAGCAATCGATGTACACGGAAGGCCGAACCAGCACGGTCATCTCCCAAGGCAATGCGTTTTCCTCAAATCCGCCGGCGGACAACGGCCAGAAATAGATGAACAAACATCGTCTTCCCAAGCCCAAGCCGGCACGCAGGCCCGACCCGGATCAATCCGAGCTGCTGGCGGAAGACTCCTTCTTGATCGAGCCCGAGCGGACCGACAAGGCCTCGCCGACCGCACCGCGGCCCGCCGAGCCCGTGAAGCCGGTCGTGGAAGTCGTGGAACCCGCTCCGCCCCAGGAGCCGCTGCTAGCCCATCCCCACTCGCCACAGGCGGCGCATGAGGATGTGCCGGTTGGGGATTCGCTGATCCAGACGCGCGGCTTGGTGAAGCAGTACGGCGGACGGCGCGTGGTCAACGGGGTGGACATTCATGTCCGCGCGGGCGAGGTCGTCGGCCTGCTCGGCAAGAACGGCGCCGGCAAAACGACGACATTCTACATGATTGTCGGCCTCGTTCCGCCCACGGAGGGCCATGTTTTCATGGGCGAGGAGGATGTCACCCGCATGCCCATGTACCGGCGCGCGCGCCGCGGCATCGGCTACCTGCCGCAGGAGGAATCGATCTTCCGCAAGCTGTCGGTGGAGGACAACCTGCTCGCCATTCTCGAGACCCTGCCGATGAGCGAGGACGACCGGGAGCGCCGCTGCGACGAGTTATTGCGCGATTTCGGCCTCGAGCACGTGCGCGAGAACATTGCCATCACGCTCTCCGGCGGTGAAAAGCGGCGTGTCACCATCGCCCGCGCGCTCGTTACCCAGCCGAGCCTGCTGCTTCTCGACGAGCCCTTCAGCGGCGTCGACCCGATGGCCGTGCACGACATCCAGGAGATCATCCTGCACCTCAAGCAGCGCGGTCTCGGCGTGCTCATCACCGATCACAACGTGCGGGAAACCCTCTCCGTCGTCGATCGTGCCTACATCATCGACGAGGGCCGCGTGCTCTCCGAGGGCAACCGCGATTACCTGCTCAACGACCCGGTGGCGCGCGAGAGCTATCTCGGCCACCGGTTCACGATGTAATTCAGGCGGCGCGGTGATCGGCCGCCGCGGTACCTCAGAGCGCACGATCCGGCGGTGGCAGTTGCCACTTTTTCCACAGCCTCCCGTAGTCGGCGCGCGCCAACTCGACCAGCATGGCGTTGGAACCGGGCTTGAGCCATTTGATCAGGCGGACCAGATCGTCCTTCGACATCGTGGTGCAGCCGGAGGTGCGGTAACGCTCACCCCGGCGGATATGGAAAAAGATCGAGTTACCGGCGTCGGGCTCGGGAGCGTCGTAATTGTGCTCGATGACCACCATCCATTCGTAGGCAAAATCGCCGATGTGCATGCGCTCCCGGTCCCACCACGCCGGCAGCGGAGCCCCGGCGGGCAAGGTATAAAGATGATTGAAGTCCGGCAGGCTGGGATCGTCGATCCAGGCGTCGCGATCGGTCACCTGATGGTAGGGCCAGCCTGCCGCTCCGTCGGGCAAGCCGGGCGCGTAGCCGAGCGCCGACCCCAGCTTGAAGAGTCCCGCCGGATTGCGATGGTCGCCCGTCGTTTTCTGCGGGCCCGCCTGGGGCGGGTTAAGGCCGCGACCCCAGGCCAACCCGCGCGGGGCAAAGAGGACGGGCCGGCGGTCACTGTCCGCGCGCCACTGGCCATCGGCGTCCCGGGAAAAGAGCTGAAGCGTACCTTCGTACGAGGCGGTGGAAGGCGCCACGCAGACAACGATTTGCCGCGCCGCCCCCGCCAGGTCGGCGTTGGCCGCACTGGCGATTCTCTCCAGAATGACAAACACGAAAACGAGGAAAAAAGCCATCGACCGTCCCATCGAGCGAACGTAAGGTCTTTATCTCCAAAAGGCAATCGATGCGCGACCAGCCCTTGCCTCTGCTTCTTCTTACCGGTTTTCTGGGTAGCGGCAAAACGTCCACTCTGCAGCACTGGCTGGCCCATACCGGAGTGCCGCTGCAGCGCGTGGCGGTGATCATCAATGATTTTGGCGAGGTGAACGTGGACGCTGCCCTGCTGCAGCGCCGCCAACTGGCCTTGAGCAGCATTACCGGGGGCTGCGTCTGTTGCCAAAGCTTCGAGGACTTGGTCGAGCAGGTGGGCCGGCTGGCGGACCATCCGGCCTACGACCTCGCCTGGATCGAGACTTCCGGGCTGGCCGATCCCGAGGAGGTGCTGGATCATCTCAGCGATGCCAGCCTGCAGGGCCGTACGGTGCTGCGGAGAATGATCATGGTGATCGACGCCTCCGATTTCCCCTGCTCCTGGCGCGGCCGGGCGGTGCAGGAGGAACAGGTGCGCTATGCCGATCTCATCCTGCTTAACAAGACCGATCTGGTCGATGAGGCGGAGCGGCTGCGGGTGGAGACAACGTTGCGGCGCCTGAATCCTGAAGCTGAATTGGTGGTGACCCATCATGGCACGGTTGAACCCGACCGGCTGAACGCTGCGGGTCAACCTCCAGCCCACCCGGCCGAGGCGCACGTGCACCACGCCGGCTGTGGACATGACCATTCCGATTCTGGCCACCATCATGATCATCCCCATGACCACACGCACACGACCCTGCCCCAAGCCGCCGCGACCTGCTTCCTGCCCCTGAATGAACCGGTGGAACGCGCCAGGTTCCAGCGTTTCCTCGGGTCCCTGCCGGCCTCTGTTTTCCGGGCCAAGGGCTTCGTGCGGTTCACCGACTCGCCGGACCAGATCCACACCTTCCAACAGGTGCGCGACCAAGCGGAGGTGCTCGTCCTGCCGCTCGAGGGCACGCAGGATGTCGCCACCGGCCTGGTTTTGATCGGACCTCAACTCGACGAGGCGCGGCTGCGGGCGCTCGCCGCTGAACTCGTCGACGGCCACGCGCTTTCGTCATGAACCGCCCTCTGCCTTTCATCGCATGGATGGTCGCTGCCTGCGTCCTGTCGACCACGCTCGTCGCGAAGCCAGCCAAGCCGACCGCCCCCGCAAAACCAGTCCTGTTTTCCGGGCCCCGCTATTTCTTCAACATCGATCTCGATCCCCGCTACCAGATCGTGGGCGAAGGACCGCTAGCACCCGAGCAGGCTGCCGTGGCCGATTGCTACTGCTTTACCTACGCGCCGGACGGAAAACTGAAGCGGATCGAGTTCGATCGCGCCGGCGTGCCGATGAACGACCCGCTCTTCCGCAGTGCGCGCATCGACTTTGAGTACGCTCCGGGCATCGAGCGCCGCTGGTATCGCGATGGCCAGGGCCAGGCCGAGAAGAACATCAACGGTGTCGCGGGCGAGGAGTTGAAACTGAACGCGGCGGGTTATCCGGTCGCGGTGACCAATCTGAACGACACGGGCGGAACGATGCGGGACAACGACGGCATCGTGCGCATCGAGCGGACGCTCGATAGCGAGTCGCGGCTGGTCAAGGGCCGCCGCACCGGCCTGCTCGGTGTTTACATCACCGATGGCACCGGCCTCTTCGAGACGCGGACGATCTACGACAACCAGAGCCGCACCGTGGAGTATGATAACTATGATGCGTCCGGCAAGCCGCTGAACGATGAGGACGGCGTCGCCTCGATTCGGACCATGTACGGCAGCCAAGCCGGTGGCAATGAAATCACCGATGATTACTTCGATGCAAATGGCCTGCCGGCGGAGGAGAAATCGAGCGGTATTCACCGGCGGCAAAGCGTTTACGACCCGCGCGGCTTTTTACTCAGCACCGCCTACTTCGATGCGAATGGCGCGCCGACCACGGACGGCGCGACGGGCATTCACGAGCGCCGCGTCGACTACGACGAACGCGGCAACCAGACGTCCGAGGAGTTTTTTGGCGTCGATGGCCGGCCCGTCGACCATCGCGCCCTCGGCTTTGCCCGGGTGATTTACCGCTACGACGACAAGAATCGTGTCGAGTCGAAGAGCTACGTCGGAGATGACGGCCTGCCACAGGTCGTGCAAAACATCGGTGCCGCGGAAATCCGGCAGGAGTACGACGCCCAAGGCAACATCGTACGGCGCCAGTTCTTCGACGGTCAGGGCAACCCGAGCAATCACGCGATCTACAACGTGCCGGCCCTGCGCATCAAGGTGGAGGGCGACACGACCACGGTTTCCCTGCGCGACGCCAACGACCATCCCGCCCGCAACCGGGTCAACGGCTACGCCTCGTTCAGCTACAAGACGGCGACGGACACGCCGCTCTCCCGCCACAATCTTTTCTACGACCTGAACGGTCGCCGCATGAGCGCCTTCGACGTCTTTGTCGTCCGCCCGCACATTTACAAGCTTCGCCAGCACCACAACACCGGCATGCGGCGCAAGGCGCATTGGGGCATCATCGCCGCGATGATCGGCGCGCTGCTGGGCATGGCGCTGGCGATCCGCAAGACCACTTTCACCAAACGGCGAAAGGTTTACGTCCCCTCGCCCTTCGAGCGCTTCCTCGGCTGGCTGGCGGTGTTCACCCTGATCGAGGGCACAATCTGCTTCCTCATCACCATTTACTGGGCCTGGGTCGATTACCAAAACGGCGACATGGGTTGGGGTATCTACGCCCTGAACGGCGTCGTGATCCTCTTCTTTGCCTACCGCCTGCCGCGGATGCGCGTCACCATGCGGGTGCTCAACATTAGCCGGGAGAACATCGGCCGGCTGGTACGGGACTTTTACGCCAAAGCACAGCTCAAGGTGGAATACAACGAGGCGCGGGAGCTCTACCGCACCTACCCGTTTTCCGTCCGCATCTCTTATTTTGCCAATAAGGCGCATGCTTACCTGAAGCTGCATTACCGGCACCGCGAGGGTCGTGACCTGATGCGGGGCTTCGCGCAATACATCCGCCAGCAGGTGGCGACGATGGAGGCGCCTCTGCGCAGCCGCGCCATTGCCTTCTATTATCCGTGCGTGGCGTGCGCTTACTTCATTCTCGCCGCCACCGCGCTGTACATTTTCGTCACCATGGTGACGAATAATTAGGCCGCCCGGTTGTTCCACCGCCGCGCTGGGCTATTCTCATGTCGTGAAGATCGTCGAGGAATTTCCCGCGGAACTGGAGATCGATCCCTCGCTGGAGAGCGAGCGGCTGCAGGATCTGCGTTCGCTCAACCTCCTCGACACGCCGACCGAGGAGCGGTTCGATCGCCTGACGCGGCTGGCCGCGGATCATTTCGACATGCCCATCGCCTATGTCGCCTTCATCGACAGCGACCGGCAATGGATCAAGTCGCGCATTGGTCATGACGGGCCGGTGGAAGTGAAGCGCGATCTTTCCTTTTGCCGCTACACGATTTTGCGCGACCGGCCGCTGGTCATCCCGGACGCACGCGAGCATCCGATCGGGCGCAATCATCCCGGCGTGATCGGTCCGCCCCACCTGCGCTTTTACGCGGGCGTCCCGCTCACCGGCCCGCGCGGACGGAAAATCGGGACCTTCTGCCTGCTCGACTTCCGGCCGCGTCGCTTCACCGCCGTCCAGCTCGACCAGCTCGTCACCTTTGCCGCCATCGTGGAGCGCGAGATGAACCTGGGTCAGATCATTCACGCCCAGAGCGAGCTTCTGCGCACCCGGGAGGAACTGGTTGCGACCCAAAAAGCGCTCGATCATGAGCTGGCCGACGCGGCGAAGTATGTCCGCCGGATGCTGCCCCCGCCGCTGATCGGCCCCGAGAAGCTCGAATGGCATTTCGAGCCGTCCACTCATCTGGGAGGCGACGGCCTGGGCTACCGCCGGATCGATGACGACCGCCTCGCGATCTACATGCTGGACGTGACGGGACACGGCATGGGCTCGGCGCTGCTGGCCGTCACCGCGCTGGAATTTCTCCGCTCCACGGAAGTGCGGGAGACGGATTTTTCCAGGCCCGCCATGGTGCTGGACCGGCTTAACCGCACCTTCCAGATGAAGGAGCACGCCGGGAAGTTCTTCTCGTGCTGGTATGGTGTCTTTTCGAGTCAGGCGCGCACCCTGACCTATGCGAACTGCGGTCATCCTCCTGCGCTGCTGCTCACCGGCGGCGGCCTGGAGCGCACGACGGTTGGCGGACCGGTTCTGGGCGTCCTGCCGGAGATACAAGTCGTGGAGACGGTCGTTCCGTTTCCGGCTGAAGCGGAGCTCTATATTTTCACCGACGGGCTTTACGAGCTCCGCGACAAGAAGGGACATGGTTCGTACGACGAGTTTCTCCAGCATTTGCAGGAGGAAGCGGAGAAGCGGCGATCGGTCTGGCCGACGATTCTTCACTGGATGGATCTCGCGAAAAAGCGCCAGACGGTGGATGATGACGTGTCTCTCATCCGGTTTGCGGCGCCTGCCGCCTGATATGTCCGTCTTGCTTTCTCGCCGCCGGTTTGTCCAGGGCCTGCTCGCCACGCTGGCCGCCTCGCGTCTTGACGGAATCGCCGCACCCGAAGGCACCGCGGAGCCCTTTCGCTTCGCCTTTCTGACCGACCTGCATTTGCTGAAGGACGGCGCGCTGCGGTCCGTGCAGGGCATTGCCCAGTGCCTGCGGGCGGTTGAGGCGCTGCAGCCGCGGCCCGACTTTATTTTGGTCGGCGGCGACCTCGTCAACGATGCGCGCGACATGACGGTCGCCGACGCGAGCCGTGGCTACGACCTGTTTCTCAAGACGTGGCACGGCAACACGTCGCTGCCGGCTTACTGGACCTTCGGCAATCATGACCTGTGCGCGACCGGCCTTGCGGATCCGCCCAAGCTCGACCCGCGCTATGGCAAGGGTCTCTTCAAGCAGCGGATGGGACTCTCCAGGCTCTTTTACAGCTTCGATCATCGGGGTTGGCATTTCGTGATCATGGACGACATCGAGCTGCTGCCGGACAAGAGCTATCAGGGGCTGCTCTTCGACGACGAGCTGGCGTTTCTGCGCGCCGACCTTCAGGCCAACGCGGCCAGGCCCACGCTCCTGTGCACCCACATCCCGCTCTACTCCATGCTGCCGTTTTCCATTGCGCTGGCCATGGCGACGGGGTTCCACGTCAAGACGCCGAAGAACCTTGTCTGCACGAATGCCAGCGCCCTGATCGACGACTTTCCCGGGCACAACATCCGCGCGGTTCTGGCCGGACACCTGCATCGCTACGAGCTGAACACCATCAACGGCGTGCCGTTTTACAACTCCGGCGCCGTCTGCGGCAACTACTGGAAAGGCCCGATGGCCGATTGCCCGGAAGGCTTCGCCATAGTCGACGTGGCAGCGAACGGCGGGGTGAAGTTCGACTACCGGACTTATGGCTGGAAGGCTTAGGCTTTCACCGGGCCGCGGCCGGCTCGCGCTCATCGGCGCTGCGCATGGCTTTGACGAAATTCTGGCCCATTTCCCATACCGGGCCGGGAAACTTGCCGAGGTCCTGGATGACGGCATCGAGCGCGTCGACGAAGCGGTCGATCTCCTTCTCGCCCACGATGAGCGGGGGAAGAATCTTGACGATATCCGCGTTGTTCGCCGCAACCTGGGTCAGGATGCGGTACTTGGTCAGGAGCGGCGTGACGATGAGCTGCGGGAACATGCTGGCATCGAGGGAATGGACCAGCTTCCAGCCCATCTTGGGCATGAGGCCGCGCGGCTCGGCAAACTCCACCGCGGCCATGAGGCCCTTGACGCGCACTTCCTTGATGATGTCGTGGCGCTTCTGCAGCCCGAGCAGGCGCGTCTCGAGATAGGCGCCCATGCGCGCGGCGTTGTCGATGAGACCTTCGTCTTCCAGCACGGTGAGCGCCGCGAGCCCGGCGGCGCAGGCGAGGTTGTTGCGGCCGAAGGTGGTCGAGTGGACGATGCAACGGTCAAGGCGCGAGAACGTCTTCTGGTAGATCGCGCGGCGGGTGACGATGGCGCCGGCGGGCACGTAGCCGCCGCTCAAGGTCTTGGCCAGCGTGATGATGTCGGGCTCGAGGCCCCAGTGCTCGAAGGCAAACCATTTGCCCGTGCGGCCGAGGCCGGTCTGCACCTCGTCGCAAATGAAGAGCGTGCCGTACTTGCGGCAGAGTGCCTGTGCCTGGATGAAGTAGTCGTCCTTGGGGAACTTGACGCCCTTGCCCTGCACGAGCTCGACAATGAACGCCGCCACGTCGCCGCGCTTGAGCTGCGCTTCCAGCTCCGCGAGATCGCCGAGGGTCACCGTCTCGCAGCCCGGCACGAACGGGCCGAAGCCCTCGTGAAATGCCGCGTTGCCGGTGACGGAGAGCGCGCCGTAGCTCAGGCCGTGATAGGAGTTCTTCAGCGACACGATGCGGGGACGACCGGTCGCGGCCTTGGCGAATTTTAACGCGCCTTCCACCGACTCGGTGCCGCTGTTGCAAAGGAAGACGGAATCGAGATGCGGCGCGCCCTGCTGGGCCAGGCGCTGCACAAGCCGTTCCGCCAGCAGGCCGCTCATCAGCGCGGAATCGAGCTGCACCATGTTCGGCAGGTCGAGATCGAGGATGTCGCGGATCGCCTTCTTGGCCACGGGATGGTTGCGGCCGATGTTGTAGACGCCGAAGCCGGAAAGGAAATCGAGGTAGTCCTTCCCGTCCATGTCGTAGAGAT
>CAZZYY010000024.1:0-18710 GCA_964658475.1 uncultured Candidatus Methylacidiphilales bacterium
GCTTGAGGTGCGTGTGGGGTAACCCATGGGAGTTCGAGTCTCCCCGAGTGCACTTGCTTCCCGAGGAAGGCTCGGTTCCTGGGGCTTTCCTCTGGCGGGCGGGTCGGGTGGTTGCCAAGAGGGGCATCTCGGCTAGGTTCGGGGGTGCCGCCCAACCCCATTCCCGACGACCCCGCTTCATCCGAGATCCTTGTCATCGAGGATAACAAGGACGATCAGGACCTCCTGATTCATCAGCTGCACAAGTCGGGCATTCAGGACCGGATTGTCTGTGTTGAGGACGGTACGGATGCGCTGGCGCTGGTTCGCGCCGGCACGCGCAAGCTTTCCAAGGTCTGCGCCATCTTCCTCGATCTGGGCTTGCCGGGCGTCGGCGGACTGCTGCTGCTGGAGGCCATTCGCGCGAACGTGGAAACGGCGCTGCTGCCCGTCTTCATCATGACGGGAAGCACAAACCCGAAGGACGAATCCGAGGCGCGGAGGCTGGGCGCGACCGGATTCATCTCGAAGCAACGGGTCAACCTGCCCGGATTTCGCGCTACGCTCGCCGAAATGTTTTCCTCTTCCGCGGGCCGGGGTGACGTCAAGAACGCTCCCTGACTGATAACGTTCCGGCTCGCACCTTCCATTGTGGAGGTTTTGTTCCCGATGAACCTGTTTGTCTCCTCCCTCCCGATGAAGCGAGCTGCCGCCGTCATGGCGTGGCACGTCATCGTGTCGTTGGAGCCTTTGGGCTAACCGTTTTTGCGGCCCTTCCTCCGAGGGCTTGGGCGAGGGTACCGTTCTCTTTTCCCGCTCCGGCGGAGGTTCGCTCCCTCTGCCATGAAAACCTCGTCATCCTCCCCCGCCCCGTTCGCGCGGCGCTCGTGCGCGGTGCCGCTCGCCTTGGCTACATGTATGGGGACTGGGACTGCACTTACCCGCCAACGAAATGCGCCATCGTGGACCTGCCGCCGCTGCTGCTGCTGGGCGGCACCCGGTTTTTCCTCTCCGGGCTGCTGCTGGAGCTCAGCATCGGCACGGGCGCGGCAGCACATCAACTCGAGCTTCTGCGCGATGGTGTTTAGTGCGCCCAAGCGAGTGTCTAGCTTGAAATCCTTCCAGAGGATGACAGGCGGGAGGGAAGCGAGAATGACTTCCAGGACGACGATGGCGGAAAACCGCGGAGCAGGCGTTTGCTCGCATCCCCGCGCGTTCACGGGCAGGCCGATGAAATTGTTTTGCCGATCGCATGGCACGACGCGAAGCCTCGTCCCCGCCCGACTTTAGCCGGCCTTGACGACCGAGGGCACCGCCGCGGCGAAGCGGTTGGCGTGGCGGGCGTACTTGAGGACGACTTCCTTGAGGAGAGAGATCTTGAAGGGCTTGAGCACGTAGTCGTCGATGCCAACTTCCTGGGCGCGCTGCCGGTCCTCGGAGGTGGCGCCGGCGGTGATGGCGACGATGACGGGCTGGTAGTTGAGGTGCTGACGCACGTAGTGGGCCACCTCGAAGCCGTCGATGTCGGGCATCTGGAGATCGAGCAGGACGAGGTCGTATTTGTGCGAGGTGAGCTTGTCGATGGCGACGCGGCCGTTTTCCGCCATGTCGGGCTGGTAGCCGAGCGCGCGCAGAACCATGAGCACGACCTGCTGGTTGGTCGGGTTGTCCTCCACGACGAGAATCTCGACGGGCGAGCTTTCCGCCATGTTGGGATTGAGCAGGCGCGTGGGCGCGACGATGCAGGCGGAGACCTCGCGCTCGTCGAGCACGCGCGTGATCTCGCGCTGGAGCGTGGCGGGCTTCCACGGTTTGGGCAGGGTGAAAATGGACGCAAACTCGTCTGGGCGGGGCACGCCGGCCTCTGACGCGGAGGAGGAACGGAGCAGGATGAGCGGGATATCCACCGTGGCGGGAAAGCGGCGCAGCGCCTGCGCGAGCTCCAGGCCGGAGAGCCCGGGCATGAGCATGTCGATGACGGCGACATCGAACTGGGCGCCGTTTTTCACCAAACTTTCCGCCTCCTCGCCGGAGGCGCAGTCGGTCACGTCCATGCCCCAGCGCCCGGCGTGGTGGACGAGCAGCTCGCGGCTGGTTTCGTTGTCCTCGACGACGAGGAGGCGGCGGCCGCGAAGCTTGCTGCCGATGGCCTCGGTGATCGACTTGCGCTGGCCGGGCGCCTCGGGCACGCGGATGGTGAAGACAAAGGTGGAACCCTGGCCGACCTCGCTGGTCACGGCGATGGACCCGCCCATCATCTCGGTGAGCCGCTTGCTGATGGCAAGACCGAGGCCGGTGCCGCCGAAGGAGCGCGAATTGGTGCTGTCGATCTGGCTGAAGACCTTGAAGAGGCGGTCCATCTTGTCGTGCGGGATGCCCATGCCAGTGTCGCGCACGCGGAAGGTCAGCTCCCAAAGATCGCGCGAGTCGAGTGAATCGACCTCGCCCACCGGCACCACGCGGCCGCTGACTTGGATGAAGACCTCGCCCTGGCTGGTGAACTTGACCGCGTTGCCCACGAGGTTGATCAGAACCTGCCGCAGCCGCTGCTCGTCACCCGTGACCATGCCGGGCACCTCCTCGTCGACGAAGTGGACGAGGTCGAGGCGCTTTTCCATCGCACGCGGTCCCAACACATCGAGCGCGCTTTCCAAGCAGGCGCGCACGTCGAACGGTGTCTCGTTGAGCGAGAAGTGGCCGGCCTCGATCTTCGAGAAATCGAGGATATCGTTGATGATCATCATGAGCGACTCGCCGCTCGACCGGATGGTCTCGACGTAGTCGTGCTGCGTGGAGGAGAGCGTGGTTTCGCTGAGCAGGCCGGTCATGCCGATGACGCCGTTGAGCGGCGTGCGGATCTCGTGGCTCATGTTGGCGAGGAACTCGGACTTGGCGCGGTTGCCCAGCTCGGCCATCTCCTTTGCCTCGTTGAGCCGGTTCTCGTTGCTGCGGCGGTCGGTGATGTCACGGCCAGCCAGGGTGTAGATGACGCGGCCGTCTAGGCGCGTATGGTCGAGCGCCACCTCGGCGGCAAACCGGCGGCCGGTGCGGGTGATGGCCTCGGCCTCGACATAGGTGACGCTTTCCTGCCGCATGCACTGCTCGCTGGCCTCGGCAAAGAAGCCGGGCTCGACGAACAAATGATCGACGCTTTGCCCGAGGAGCGAATCGGCCTCGTATTCCCACAGGCGCACGCCCTCCCTGTTGACCGAGAGCATCCGGCCTTCCTCGTTGGCGGAGATAATCGCCTCGCCCACGGTGTTGAACACCGCCATGAGCTGTCGCTCCGATGCGCTGAGCTTCTGTGTCTCCCGGGCGACCAGCCGCGCCATGGGCCGAAAGATGAAGAGCGCCTCGGCCAGCACGGCAAGGAGGGTGGCGCCGAAGATTCCCGTCTCCACCAGGAGGAACACCTGCCGCTTTTCGTCGCGCTCTAGCCGCATCTGCTGGACGACGCGCATAAACCCGGTGTGCAGGGCTTCGCCGAGCTGCCGCAGTTGCGCGAGCTCGGGGCTGGCCGCGGAGATCGGGCCGGGTGACGCCTGCAGGCGCCGCGCCAAGTCGAGGAATTGCGTGGTGCGGGCGTTTAACTGCGTGGGCGGTTCGTTTAGCAGCGCTTGGAGCGCTGGCGAGGTCCGGACTTGGCCGGCCAAGTTGCCGTCGCCCGACACCATGTTTTGCTGGATCTGCGCCATCTCCCCGATAGCGAGCGGCAATTGGGACCGGGCCGCAGCCTGCACGGCCGGGTCCATGCCTTCCAGCAACTCCGTCGCCAGCAGCACGACGCGCTGGGAATCGGCCACCTGCATGCCCGCGTCGCGGATGGAGTCGATGTAGATGAGCTTGTACGCGAGTACGTAGCAAAGGACGAGATACCCGGCGGAAACCAGGGCGGCCAGCAGCGCCAGCGCGAAAACGAACCGCAGGGTCAAGGCCCGATGCGAATCAAGGCGCATGGCCCAGCCTAGTGAAATCGTGCGTCAGGCGCAATGCCGCAAGGGCTGCGCGCGAGCGACCCTCACCGGCCCACCCACGGCCGACTACGAGTATCGGACGTCCTTGCCCGGTTCCATCTCGTAATCGAGGCTCTTCGAGTTGGCAACGAAGGGGCCGAGTATCTGCTTCTCGAACTGCACGTAGACAGCGTTCTCCATGACGAAGGCGAGCTTGTCCATGTTCTCCACGTCGAAGGAGAAGAAGTAGTTGTGTGGGTTGTTCTCCGTGTCGACGCGCTTGCCGACGCGCAGGTTGTTGACCTCCGCAATTTTGAGCAGCCGGATGCGCGTCTCGACCATGATATCCTCCAGCTTGGCGGGAACGACCTCGGGCTTCGTGGTCAGCAGAACGAGATGATGAATCATGAGCCAGCGAACAGTTGCGGAGGCGGCTCGTTCTGTCAAGTTTCGCGCCCGTCGGCATCGGAATGATCGCGAGCTCCCTGCGGATGTTTGCTCCGCGCCCAGGCGCCCGCCGGGCTCGGTCGGGCAAACGGCGCAGGATGAACCCGGCCGCATTGCCGGCAAAGACTCTCCACCTTGTCGGGATGCGCCTCCGCAGAACTTTCGAGCAGATCGAAATCGGCCTGGTCGATGATGCGGAGGAAAACCCGCCCGCGCTTCCGACTCGGGCCGCGGTCGGCCTGGAAGTCAGGGCAAGGATTCGCTCTACGGCGATAGGGCCATCGAGATAGGGGGCAAGATATCCTCGCACGCGTGCCGACGGTCATAAACCGCCGCTTGCTCTGTAGGAATCTCCAGTATCGGAATTTCATTCTCGCCGGGATCGGTCCGAACGACAGCTTGAGCCGTCGCGCCAGCGCGCATAACAGGTCGCCGGCTCTCTCCGAGCACCGGTCCGAATGGAGCACGCGTCCGCAACTGACCGGCGCTCGGAGAGCGCCGGCTACCTTGGAAGTGGCTCGGCATTCCCCACTGGGATTGCGTGAAAATCTGGATCAGATCGCGCGGGACCTGGAGCCGCGGTCTGTGACCGCCGAGCCCAGCGAGAGATCGTCGCACGCGCGTCGGCGGTCATAGACCGCCGCTACGGACGGAGCGCGGAACCGCCTTTTCCCTTGCTTAAGCATCCTGCGCAAAATAGCCTCGCGAGAGCCAGCGCAGTCTCGCCGCGCCTGTCTCTCCGACGTTCCCTCAAGCCCGTGGATTCGCCCTCGCCATCCGTCCCGCTCAGCGACGGCGTCGTGCCCCCGGAACCGGCGCCGAGTGGCGAGCGGCACCGGGCCACGCCGACCAATCCGCTGCTTTCCCAGCGCCTTTCGCGTCTTGGCCCCGCCTCCGAACCTGAGATCGAACTGCCGCCACTGCCGACCGAGCTCGACGAACTGCAGGCGCAATTGCAGGAGGCGCGGCACAGCCTGCTGCAATGGGCGCGCGCGGAGACAGCCTGGAACGGCCAGCGCCGGTTGTTCAAGGCGGTGACTGAGCATGTCGGCGATGCCCTCGCGATCGGCGACGGTCAGGGCCGCCGCATCTGGAACAATTCGACCTACCTGCGGCTGCTGCGCCAGCCCAGCAAGCGGGAGGGCAATGCCACCTCCCTCTTCGCCGATGTGCATCCCGACGACGCCGCCCGGTGCGCCGAAGCGCTGGCCGCCACCATCGAGTCGGGCGAGGGCCGCGAGCTCGAGCTGCGCGCGCGTCGGCCGGACAATTCGTGGGCCGATCTCCAGGCCAGCCTGTTCCCCATTTCCAATTCCGCCGGCCGCGTCGAATCGATTGTCCTGGCCGCGCGCGACCAGTCGGAAAAGAAAGCGATGAGCGAGGCCCTCGCCCTGGCCACCCGCCAGTCGGGTTCCGCGGGCGTGACGGAGTCGATGGTGCGCGATCTCGACCAGGTGCTGGCCAGCGCCTACGGCAACCTGACCATCGCAAAAAACCTCAGCGGTCCCCAGCACGCGGTCGCGGTGCGGTTGAACGAGATCGACCGCGCGTTGCAGCGGGCCCGCACGATCCTCGAGCAGGTCGGCACGCTCTCCGGCCATTCCGAGCAGGGCACCACGCGCGTGGCGCTCGAGCCGCTGATGCAGGAAGTCGTAAACGGCCTGCTGCGCGGCACGCTCATCCGCGCCGAGTACCTTTTCCCGCGGCGCCTGCCGCAGCCGGAGATCGACGCGGAGGCGTTCACGCTCGCCCTGCGCAACATCGTGACCAACTCCATCCAGTCGATGGACCGTGGCGTGGTCCGCGTCATCGCCGAGGTGCTGCCCGCCGACACCGTCGCGCGCCAGGCGCCGATGGTGCTCAAGAGCGGCTCCTACATTCACCTCGCCATCCAGGACCAGGGCCACGGCATGTCGGAGCGGACGCTCGCGCGCGCCTTCGAGCCGTCCTTCACCACCCGGCCTGGCGCGAAGGGCCTTGGGCTCGCCACTGCGCTTTCCGCCGTGCAGCGCCTCGGCGGCACGATCACTGCGCAATCGACCCCGGCCGTCGGCACTACCATCCATCTCTACCTGCCCGCGCCGGCCAATGAATCGTCGACCACGCGTTCGGGTCGGCTCTCCACCGCGGCGACCATGCCGATGCGCCGCATCCTGCTCATGGACGATGAGCAGATGATCCTCGATATCGTGAGCCGGATGCTGACGCACCTGGGCTACACCGTCACCACGACCTCCAACGGCGCGGAAGCCATCGCTGCCTTCACCAAGGCGAAGACGCAGGGCGAGCCGTTCGACGTGATCATGATGGACCTGATTATTCCGAAGGGCGTCGGTGGCCAGGAAGCCGCGCCCACCATCCGGCAGATTGATCCAAACGCCAAGATCATCGCGAGCAGCGGCCATCTCGATCATCCCTGCATGAAGGATCACCGCAAGTTCGGCTTCACCGCGGTGCTGGAAAAGCCCTACAAGCTCGAGCGCCTGCAGCAGGTGATCGAAGGCGTCATCGCGGAGAAGGCGTAACGCCACGGGCCCCGCCGTGAGAGCAAGGCCAGCCGCGCTTTCGGCCTTTCTGGCGCTCGCGGCTTTAGGCTTCCCGGGTCGAGGCCAAACCAACGCAAGCACGCCGCCTTCGGTAAAGGATTATGCGGAGACCATGCAAATGGAAGCGACCACCGGCTCCGCCCAACCGGCATCTCACGCGCAGATCGCGCCGCTCCACGCCCAGTGGGCTGCCGAGCATGATCCTGCGAAGCGCGGCGCCCTCGCTTCCCAGCTTCTGGAGGCCATCATCCACGATTACGGCGAACAGCCCGTGGAGATCGCCGACGAGGTGGCGCGGGATGGATTGCCGGAAAAGGTTCTGATGGCACCGGCGGCAGCGACGGTTCATCTGGCTCCCGTTTTTGTTTTGCCCGGCGCGCATCGCGACGAGATGGATGCGAGGGGAATTCCGGTCTTTCGGCGCATCGCCGCGGATCGTCTTGAGGCCTGGGTGCCGAAGGAAGGTTGGCTCTTCAACGCAAACGGAAAGCTTCTAGCGGATGCCCACGTGCCCCGGCGCGACGGGAACGGCCGCGACTGGCTGGGCGCTTTCCTGCCCGACGGCCGCTGGATCACGACCGATCTTTGGGACAACGACCGGCAGATCACGCTCTTTGATCGGCAGGGCGATCCGCGCTGGGAACTTCCAGACCGGGAGGTGGTGGCGGCGATCGAACGCCTGAACAAACCCGCCGACGCTTCGGATGGGCCGGAAACTTCCTGCGGCTGGGCTCGCGCGGACCGCTCGGGACGGAAATGGCTGGTTTGCATGGGAACCAATTGGTCCCGCGGACTGGCGTTGCTGACGCCGACGCGGAAGATGACACCTCTGCCCAACGACACCGACATGTGGCACCTTGTCTATCCGCGCAGCATGGGGTACCGCGGAATGTTCACCTCGCTCTTTATTGACAGCGACGACGGGCACCTGGCGCTTTCACGGGAGGAAGCGGGCCACGGGCCCGACGTCGGCTGGCCGACCTACACGCTTGCTTCGCAGCGGGTGCGGCTGATTGATTCCAACCCGACGCCCAATTTTCAGGTGATCATCCACAAGGGATTCGGTGAGTTTGGCTTCTGGCCCAAGTCGCACGATATGTATATTCACTCCGGCTTTGGACAGGAGCCGGATCGGGTGTGGTTCTTCAACGCTGCGGGGCGTTATGAAGGCGAAGTGGCCGGGGATCCCTTGGCCGACGCGGCCAAGGGTCGCGACCTGCTGATGCAGACGGACGACGGTGTGGTCACGACGCTGCATCGAGGTGCGCAAGGCCCGGAGGTCGCCGCGGCGCGTCGGTTCACCTGGCCCGATGGTTCGCCCGCCGCGACGCTTGCCTTCTATGATGATCTGAGACTCGGCTTCTTCTTGCGAGCGGCCACCCCGGGAAACGGAATTCAACCAAACCGCGGTGACGCGGACATTGTGCTGGCGCGCTGGTAACTAGCCGCGCATCGAGTCGGGATCGATCGCGTTGGCGTGGCACCAGTCCAGATACGCGGCGGGCGCGATTTCGGAGGGCTTGATCTCGCTGCGGCCGCCCCAGAAGACATTGGTATAGCTGAACGGCATGCCGATGGTGCGAAGGTGCTCGTCGATCGCGGCCTTGTGGGCGCGGACGCGGTCGCGGTCCGTGCCGTGGGCCACGGCCATGATGTTCACATTCTGGAATTCCGGGCCGCCCTCGCGCCAGTAGCAGTGGGTGAGGATGTGGTGCCGACCGATCTCGCGGCCCGCTTCCAGCTCGCGGCCGGGCGGCACGGCCCAGTGAAAAAGCGCGTTGAAGCGCGTGACGCGTTCGCCGGTCGCGGTCGGCTTGACGTGCTCGAGGAAAGTGGAAAATCGTCCGATCACCTGGCGCTGGTTGAGACTTTCGGCAATCTCATAGAAGACCGGCAACGGCAAATCCGCTTCCTGGGCGCGCGCGTTCCAGATGGGTTCGACAATTTCCTCCGGCTCGAATTCCCGCTTGAGCGCGGTGAGGACGCGCCATTCGAGATCGCCAAGCTTTACCTGGCGCACGGTGTGCATCTCGGCCGGCACGTCGGACTTCGCGCCAAGCTCCATCGCCTGGCGCCGCGTGTGCCCCACGCCGAGCGCGAAGATTCCCTTGGCCGGCATGAGCCGGTAGCTGCGCGCGCCCACCCGGTCGCGCAGGTAATCGGCGTGCCTCTTCATGGCAAAGCCGTGCGGGACCTTGAGCGTGGTCCAGAGGCGGTACTGCGACCCGCTGCTGGGTGTGTCGGTCGAGCGCACGACCACGTGGCCGGAAAACGGGTCTTGCTGGAACATGAAATCGAAGGCCGCGTCGAGCCTGTCCGCATCGACCTCCCACGCGACAAGCGCGCCGGGCGCGAGGTCGGTGGCCATGAGCGTCTGGCGCACGCGCCGGATGGTGCCGCCGCGCAACATGGCGCGGATGCGGTCGATTACGGTCTCGACGGGCAGCTCGCAACGCCGCGCGATCTCGCCCATCGGGTTGCGCACAAAGCCGGCAATGCGGTCCTCCGACACGGCCAGGATGCGGGCGTTGATTTCGTCCGTGTGGCTGGTGGAGGGCGCGAGCGGCATCTGGCCAGATTAGCGTGCAGGGGGGAGCGGCGCAATTTGCGTTTGTCGAGGTGGCGGCTCTCTCCCCGCGCGCCACGCGAACCGGTGACGGCCCGGACCGCCCGCGGCGGCGAACCTAGGCTGCCCGCTTATTCTTTCGGCCCGCCTTGTTCCCGCCACGCGACCGGGATAAGATTCCCTCCCATGCGCGCGCCGGAAAAAGCTGTCCCCTTGGCGCAGCTGAGCCCGGTCTGGCCCCCGCCGCGGGATCCGTATCCATGGGAAATCGGGCGGCTTAAAGTCTGGCTGGGTGGGCTGGCCATCGTGGCATTGCTCGGCCTGGGTGTTCCCGCGTTGTTCCGCTGGCCGCATGTGATTTCCTCGTGGGGCGGCCGCTATTTCATCCAGCGCACGGTGATCCCCGTGCCCGCCTTCCAGCAAAACGACCCGCACTGGAGCGAGCAACTCTTGGGCAACACCATCGACACCCTGGGCCAGGCCGGTTGCGCCGTCACTTCCGCCGCGATGGTGCTGCGCGCCTACGGCGTGGATACCGACCCGCAGCGGCTCAACGCGTATTTGACGACGCACCTCGGCTATGTGGGCGACGGCTGGCTGGTGTGGGAAGGCGTCTCCGGCGTCACGGGCGATCAGGTGAAAAAAGCCTACGAGGACTATCCCTCCTACAAGCTGATCGACGACAATCTGCTCAAGGGCAACCCGGTCATCGTCCGCGTTCATCTTCGCAATGGCACGACGCACTTCGTCGTCGTGGTGGGCAAGCAGGGATGGGAATACCTCATCCGCGATCCTGCCCGTCCGCCGGCTTATGGCGTTTATCCGCTCCGGCAGTTGACCGGTCGCATCGAAGCGCTGCGGTTTTACAAGATCGTGCCGCCACCGAAGCGCGCCGTGCCGCCGGCTCCCCTGCCCATGGCGGCGCCCACCGCAACGGGCAATCCGACGCCCGTCCTGCCGCCGGCGCCCGCGGCGAAACCAGCACCGTAACGGTCTTCGACCGCCGCTACAGGGAAGGTGAGGTCGGCCCGGCTTCCACACCCCACGCCTTATTCGGCCGCGGACCCAGGACGAGATTCAACGTCCCGCCTGCCGCGATCTCCGTGTAGTTCAGCCAGCAACGGTTGAAGGGCTTGCCGTTCAATCTTGCCGACTGGATATAGATGTTCTCCGGGGACTGGTTCTTCGTCGTGATGGTGAAGGTCCCGCCCTTGGCATACTTGGGGTCGAGGGTCAGCGTGACCTTGTCGAACATGGGCGTGAAGACCTCAAAGCGCGGATCGCCCTCGCACAGCTGATGCAGCCCGATCGCGGCAAGGACGTACCAGGCCGACATCTGGCCGCAGTCGTCGTCGCCCGGCATGCCCTCGGGCCCGGTGAGGTAAACCTGCTGCGACTTGCGCACCCATTTCTGCGTCAGCCAGGGGGCGCCGGCGCGGTTAAACAAAAGCGAGATGAGCTCCGTCGGTTCGTTGACCGGGTTGTTGTAGGAATTCCACCATGGCTCCTGACCCTTCTGGTGGTAGGGATTCTTTGTGCCGCTGTAGGGGCTCCAGGTGCTGAAGTCCGGCGTGCGCTCGAAAAAGTCGGTCAGCTTGGCGACAAACAGATCGTTGCCGCCGTCGAGCTGGATCATGCCGGGCACGTCGTAGTAGACCGTCCAGCCCGCCTGGTAGACGGTCGCCTCACGCGTGGTCTTCTCCTCAAGCAAACCGGTCCACGGCACGAAGTTGCCCTGTGCGTCCCTGGCCCGGAACCAGCCTTTCCAATCAGGCTTTGCGTCGGTCCCCGCGGCGTCGTAGGTCCAGGCCTGGTTGGGATCGAAGATTTTTTTATAGGATGAGACCAGCTGCTGGTATTTTGCCGCGTCATCCTTCTTGCCGAGGGCCTGGGCGAGTTGCGCCAGGTTCCAGTCATCCAGGCCGTATTCCGTCGTCTCGGAAATATTGCCGGGATTATAGCCGACCGGTGAAAACCCGAACTTCTGCACGGAGTTGACCGAGTCCTGGTAGGCCGTGGCCACGTCGAAGTTGCGGATGCCTTTTTGATAGGCGTCGTTGATGATCGCGACCTCTGGGTTGCCGATCATGATCCCGCTGTAGTAGCCCATGATCTCCCAGCGGTCGTAATAGTGGGTGCCATTCGTTTCCGCCAGGCTCACCATGCTGTTGATCTGGTCGTTGACCACCGTGGGATCGATCAGGGTCAGGAGCGGAAACTCGCTGCGATAAACGTCCCACCCGCTGAAGATGGTGCGGTTCGTAAACCCGTCGGCGTGGTGGGGCTTGAAGTCTCCCCCGGGATAATTGCCATCCACGTCCTGGTCGATCTGCGGGAACTGCAGCGCGCGATAGAGCGCACTGTAGTAAATCGTCTTGTTGTCCTCGGTGCCGCCCTCGACGGCGAGACGGCCCAATTCCTTCGACCAGGCGGCGCGGGCCTGCTGGTGGATTTTGTCGAAGTCCCAGTCCGGAATTTCCGCCGCAAGATTCGCCCGCGCCCCCGCGATGCTGACGAACGAGATGCCGGCCTTGACCAACACGGTCTCGCCCGCCTTGGTGGGGAATTCGTCGTAGAAGCCGAGGTGCTGGCCCTCCATTTCCTTGCAGCCCGGGATGACCTGCGCGGCCTTGCATGCCGCCACGTAAGGAGCGCTGCTGGTGTTCATTGTGCGGCTTATCCGGAACTTCGGGCCGCTCCAATCGGGAGGCAGCGTCGCGCTCCAGACGCCGAACTGGGCGATGGGTTTGCTGAACTCGAGGCGATAGTACGCCGTGTAGGTCGATCCCCAGCCGCCGCCGGCCTTGGTGTAGTCGACCTGGCCCTCGATGGTGTGGTCGTCGACCCGCTTGTAGGTCTGGTGCAGGGAGGTCCCGCCGTTGCGATGGGAAAGATCGATCTGGATGCGGGACTGCGCGTTTTCCGGGAAGGTGAAGCGGAGGATTCCGCTGTGGGGCGCGACGGTCATTTCCGCGCGGACGTTGGGGTCGTTGAGCGTGACGGCGTAGTAGCCGGCCGTGGCCTGCTCCGTGTTCTTGGAAAAGCCCGAGCCGTAGCTGTCCTTGCCCGAACCCCAGACCCGCAGGGGCCCGGTGGTCGGCGAGACCAGGACGTTGCCGAGTTCGCCGCCGTCCGCGCCGCCCAAGTGGGTGAAGCTGAAGCCCTGGATGAAATTGCTGGAGTAATGATAACTGATGGACCCGCCGCAATCCGGGCTGAGCTTGACCATGCTGAAGGGGACTGTCGCCCCGGGAAAGTCCTTGCCCATGTGGCCCGTGCCGATGAACGGGTCGACGTAATCGACGGCCTCCTTGCCGTGGAGCGGGGGCAGGCAAAAAAGAGCGCCCAGCAGGGCGCCCCACAGGAGCGGCGAGCGGCGCCGCGAAACGTTTGGAGAGAACATGGGGAGAGTCGTGCGACGAGTGGATGAACCCTGCCGCGAGGTTCTGGTCGCGGTCGAGGGACGAAAAGCCGGCGAGGTCCAGGGTGGCCGAACTGCTCCCTCGACAAGCCTGCGCATCGGCTTTCTAGTTGGTTGGTGACGCGCTACGCGGTTTTCGATCTGGGCAGCAACTCGATCAAGTTCCTCGTGGCGGAAAGGCGCGGGGAGCACGGCCGCTTTCGCGTGCTGCGCGAGCGGTCGATTCCCACCCGGCTGGCCGAACACCTCATCGACACCGCGGTGCTGCGGCCGGAGGCGATGGAGCGGACGCTGGCGGCCCTGCGCGAGTTGCGGGCCGAGGCCGGCGCGCTGGGCGTGGAGAAGTTCCGCGCCGTGGCGACCAGCGCTGTGCGCGATTCGCGCAACCGGCGCGAGTTTCTCAAGGCCGCGCGGGCGGTGCTCGGCTTTCCCGTGCGATTGCTCTCCGGCACGGAGGAAGCGGAAACGATCTTCCGCGGCGTGACCGCCGATGCGCATTGGCATGGGCGGGACGTCCTCATCCTCGATATCGGCGGCGGCAGCGCGGAATGGGTCCAGGGCCGGCACGGCAAGCTGGAGCGGCGCCTCAGCCTGCCGCTGGGCGCCGTGCGGCTGCGCGAGCGGTTCCTGCATCATTACCCGGTCGATCCCGACACGGCCGGCCTGCTGATTGAAACGGTGCGCGGGCAGTTGCGCCATCCGCTGGCGCACTATGCCCTCGGGCCGCGACGGCTCATCGCCACGGGCGGCACCGCCACCTGCCTGGCCGCCATCCACAAGGTGCTGCCTGATTTCGATCCGCGAAAGGTCGATCACTCGACCTTCACGCTGGAGCAGATTCGCGCGCTCCTTCGCGGGTTTACGGGCAAGCCGCTCCACGCCCTTAGGCAGATTCCGGGCCTGCCGCCGAAACGGGCCGACCTGATCATTCCCGGCACCGCGGTGCTGATCGCGACGATGGAGCTTGTGGCCGCGAAGCGGGTGACCGTCAGCGTCCGCGGCCTGCGCTATGGCGTGCTGACGGGGCTGATAACGGATGAATAACTCAGGCTGATCAGGCCTGGCTAGTCGTTCTGCACGCCGAAGATCATCTTTTTGCCGGTAAAGTTGGGAGGTACACCTCTTCGGTTGGAAAGACTGGCTGGAAGGGAGCGCGAATCGGAGGTGAGAGGCACCGGAACATCCTCCAGCTGGAAAACCGGGTAATCCCCCTTCGGATAATCCACGCCCTTCTGCTGGATGAAGAGAAAGAAGGCGCTGCCTCCGCCGGGACCTTCCCCGATGAGCACCTTCATGTCCATGGCCAAACCAGCCGACATATGAATCCAGGTGCCGCAGGCCAGGGGAAGCCCGCTATACGGAGGGCCGGGCCCCACGTCCTCGTTCACGTCGGCCCCGGGATCGAGCAGACCTTTCGGCCAGCAGGCATCGAGCACGTTTTGGTCGTTGATTCTCACCACCATGTAGTCGTCGCCAAAACCGATGAAGCGAAAGTCGCCGGTAACCGGAGGAACAATCCTGGCCTTGTAAACGACGATCCAGCGGCGGGGCTGAACCAACTTTTCGACTCCAAACGCCTTCGGCGCCTCGGCCGCAGACAATGCAGGAATGCAAATCTGGGGCGCAAAGAGTGTGATCGGCGCATGAAAATAGTCCTGCAGGATGTTGTCGTCGAAATTAACCACGTAATGGCGCAAGACCTGGAGTTCGTCCCGGGTGGAGGGAAGGGTCTCCCAATGGGGGTACATTCCGTCGGGGTGATCCTGTTCGTACTGATTATTGGCAATGGAATTAGGCTGTCGGTCCGCCGTCTGCTTCATGTCGTAGAAGTCGCCGACCAAACCGTCACCGGACGGCGTGCCGAAAAGCGGATTACCGCCGCCGCCATTGCCGCCCGTCCCACCGCTGCCCATACCCATGCCCATGATGCCGTCCACGCCGGCCATCGCCGAAGGACTGGCTTCATCGGTCGTGGCCACCTCGGGAGGCTCGGGCAACGTGATGGCGGAGACATCGGTGGTGACGATGCGCTTGAGGTCGGGCGGAGCGCTGTCGACGCTGTTTCTCTTGGCCAGCTCGACCTTGTGTTCGGTCTCGGAGTGCTGGGCCGGTGGCTCCGCCGCGTGAAAGTTGATGTGCTTCTTTTGAAAGTGCTCCACCACGAGATAAGTGGCGCCCACCCCGAACAAAACGTGCAGCAGGATGCTGACGGCCATGGAATTCAGGCCAAAGTAAGCGGCCCATCGCTTCCTGGCCGGCTTGCCGGGCGCGACCGGAGTTGGGCTGGGAGGGATGGCGGTCATTGATCGTCCTCGCTCACGGTGAAGGTGACGTTGGCAATCTGGGCCACCGCCAGGGCATCGAGCACGTTGATCGTGCGGCGATACTTGGCCTGCGGGTCGCTGACGATCGTGACGAGGACGGGGGACTTGGCGGCGTCCCCCGCTTGTTTCAGGCGCATCAACGTGGCTTTCAACTGGGGCAGGTCCGTGCTTCCGGGAGAGTCGAACGGCTCATCGTTGAGCGTGATTTCCCCCTGCGGCGAGATGCCGATGATCTGCTCGTCCACGAAATCGGTCGGGGCGGAGGTGATGGCCACGCCGGGCAACTTGGTGTTGAGCTCCTTCTCCACCTTCACGCTGCCCGCCATGACCATGAAGAAGAGCATGATGACGAAGACCACGTCGATCATGGGAGCGATCTGGAAGCCGACGCTTCCGTCGTTGACATTGGTTTCGAGGCGTCGCATCGCTTTATTTATTGAGGGTCGAGAACGAAATGTCGGTGATGCCGGCGTCCCCGCAGGCGTTCATCGCCTGGGACAGGTAGAGCGCGGGAAGCTCCTGGTCGCCCCGGATCAGGGCCCGGAAGTTCGGGTTTTCACTCTGTGCGACCTTCTTTTCTCCGGTCGCCTTGGCCGCTTTCAGCGGAGCGGTGAGTTCTCCCGCGGTGGCATAGACATGATCATCAATGACGAACTCGGCCTTCTTCGCCTCCGCGTGCCAGCGGATGTTGACGACGACCTCGGCCCGCTTGCTTTCCATTTTCTGCGCGTCGGGGGCCACGGGCAGGGTGATGGTCTTGTCCACCTTCAGGACTTGGGCGGAGGTGATCATCATGAAAAAAACGAGGATGGTCAGGAGCACATCCACCATGGGTGCCACCTGGAATTCCGGTTCCCCGTCGGCTGCTCCTCCTCCTGCCATATCGATTCTTCTGGGTTGCCTCTGCCGTTACTCGGAAGCCGCCGGTTGTGGGGCCTGAAGCCAGCTCGGCGTCGCCGCGTAGATAATATCGTCGCCAATGTGAACGCCCGCCATCGTTTCGTAAGGCATCTTCCGGAAAAGAGAGGCGATGATGTCCTGGATGTGGTGAATGGCCGCCGTCGCCCGGCTGCGCAGGAAGTAAAAAGCCATGAAGGCGGGAATCGCGATGAACAAGCCGCTCGCGGTGGCCACGAGAACCTCACCGATGGCGGAGGAAAGACTGGAGGGATCGCCGATGCCCGACGCGCCCAGGGTGGCAAAGGCCCGGATCATGCCCGTGACCGTGCCGAGCAACCCGATCATGGGCGTGCAAACGCCGATGACGGAAAGGTAGCTGATCCAGGTCTGGATCCGCGAGTTTTCCTTGGACAGCTCGCCCAGCATGCCTTCCTCGGCCACCTGCTTGCCCTCGCCGAGCAGGCTGACCCCCACGCGGATAACGTTGGTCAAGGGCGAGGGATTGGCTTTGCAGTACTGGTACGCACCCACGTAATCGCCGGCCTGGAAAAAGGCCTTCAGCCGTTTCTCATGCGCTTCCGGCGCAATTTTCCGGCGCCCCGTGCGGATGACTCCATCGGTGATGAGGTAAATCGTGGCGATGGAGCAGACTGCAATCGGCACCATAACCCAGCCCCCTTCGAGGACCTGCTGCCAGAGCGTCTTCGTCGTGCTCGTGGCGCCGGGCGTTGCGCCACCCGTGGCCGCATTGGCCGGGGCGGCCGGGCTGGCGGCGGGCGCATCCTGTGCGCGCAGCAGCGGTAATCCCGCCAGAAGCAGCAGGGCCGCGACGACGGGAAGGAATCGGGAGGGTTGGGAATAAGAGTTCACGTTTTCTGTTCTTTCTTGCTGAGTTCTGCCTTGGCCAGGGCGGCTTCCGGACTGTCGGGGAATTGGGAAATCAACGTCTGATAGGTCTTCGTGGCGTTGGCCGGATCCTTGATCTTGTCGTACGCCTGACCCGCACCCCAGAGAGCTTGAGGCAGAAGGGGATTATGCTCCGGATAGAAAACCGCCACGGTCAGGTAGTCCATCAGCGCATCCTCGAACTCGTGCTCGTCCACGCGGATGGCCGCCTTGGCCATCCAGGCCTGGCTCAACGTTTCGGGATCCGTGCTTTGGTTGATAATGGCATCGTAGGCGGCAAACCCTTTTTGAGGATCATCAAATTTCGTGATCAGCGCGAGCTGCACTTTGGTGGCAAGCAAGGTTTCCGGATCCTTGACGTAACTGCTTATCTCGTTCAGGAGCGCGGCGGCCTCCGCGACCCGGTTCAGACCGCGGAGGGCGATCGCTTTCCGGAGCGCCGCCTGCGCCCACCAATTGCCGGGAATATCCCGGAGGGTTTGCTGATAGGCTAGAACGGGCTCGATCCGCGCCAAGGCTCCCTGGTCGTCGCCCTTCGCCTCGAGCAGCCGCGCCTGTTCGAGTTCGGCCGGCATTGGAAGATTCAACTTCGCCACGTCGGCCACCTGATAACCCACCTGGCCCGCGCCTCCCGTCGCGGTGATGATCGGAACCATCAGCAGTTCTCCATTGCGCACAAGGCCCTTGGCGGGAACGACAGTCCCGTTTTTTTCGACGAGCGTCTGGCCGGAAGCGCCCCCCAGGCCGGCGACAATAAAAAGAAGGACGAGCCGTGTCATCATTGGGTCAGGCGTTCCAGACGCTGCCGCGCGTCGGAGGCTTCCGGGAAAGTAGCCAAGTTGGGATTTCTCAGCATCTCGGCGTAGGTGTTGCGAGCCTCGACGATCTTCCCCATCTTCTCGAAGGCCTCGGCGCTCTTCAGGTAGGCCTTGGCCTGGATGGAGGGGTACTTCTGATAAGCGACAAATACGCGCTGGTAGAAGGCATTGGCGGCGGCAAGGTTCCCCTCTTCCATCTGGATTTCGCCGAGCGAAAACACGCTCAGCGCGGTCGCCTCGCCCCGCCACGCCCGCGTTGAGGCCACCTGCTCGAAAAGAGGCTTGGCCTCGCTGGGCCGGTTCAAGGCCAGCAAGGTGCGCGCCTCGCCCAGGGTGATGTCCTTGAGCTTCGAGGCGGCCAGAGCCTTGTCGAGCGCCTTGGAGTAATAGCGGTCCGCCTTTTTATAGTCCTTTTCCGCAAAGGCGATCTCGGCCAGCCCGTTATAGGCGTAATCGACCAAAGGGCTCTTGTCGTATTCATCCATCAGTTGATTATAGAAAGGAGCGGCCTGCTCCATCTTGCCGGCCAAGACCAGGCAATCGCCGACCTTGCCCAAGAGAAGGGGGCTCAAGTTCTCCGGCTTAAAGTCGCCGCCTATCTGCTGCAGAATCTGCGCTTCCACGTCGAGCTTCCGCTGCAGGCGCGCCAACTCGGCCGTGGCGTAAAGAATCCGTGCGCGCGCCGTCGGCTTGGTCGCGAGATCCGGAACAGTCAGGATATCGGAAAGCTCCCTGGCCGGGTCAGATGGGGGAGGAGCAGGCATCGCCGCCGCCACCGCCGGCGCCCCAGCCGCGACCTCCACCGGACCTGAACCGGAAACCGCGGGCCCGGCGGGAGCCGGCGCGGCGG
>CAZZYY010000024.1:18720-24070 GCA_964658475.1 uncultured Candidatus Methylacidiphilales bacterium
CGGGATCGGGACCGCGGCCGGGGCCGCCGGCACGGCGGACGCGGGCGCGGGCGCGAGGCGCCGGTGCGCGTAAAGCTGCGCAAGTTGCGTGATGATTTCATCCACCGCCTCGCGGCTCGGGTCGTTCAGGTACTTCTTGGCCGTGTCCGCCATGAACTGCTTGCCCTCCTCCACCTGGCCGAGCTTGATGTCGGCGCGACCGATCCAGAAGACAGCGGTCACGACGGTCGGGTTATCGGGATTGTTCCGGATGAACTCGTGATACATGGCGGCGATGTCGGCCCATTTGCCCTGCTTTTGCAAAATCTTGGTCGCGGCCGTCAGCGAGTAGTTAAGAACCTCGGCGGTCTGGGCCGCCTTGTAGGAGCGGATGTACGCCTGCACCGCCTCGTCGTGCTTGTCCTCCATCTCGTAGCAGTCGCCCATGAGGGAAAGCACCTCAGCCAGCGGCGCAGCCTGCGCATACTTCTTCTGCCAGGCCGCGCCGTCGGCGAGGACCTGGTCATATTGCTTGTTGGCGAACTTGACCACGTCCAGGCGATACTCGGCGTCTGCCGCGTAGGTGCCGTGCGGGTACTTTTGCAAGTAGGCCTGGATCGCGGTGACGGCGTCGTCCGCCTTGCCGCTGAAGAGCAGGGCCAACGCGGCGCGGTATTCCGCCTTTTCCAGAAGCGCGCCATGCGGAAATTCCTTCTCATACTTCTGATAGGCCGCGATGGCATTGTCGAATTTCCCGGTCTGCAGCTGGATGTCCCCGAGGATCATCTCGGTCTCCTGCCGTCGCGGATTATTCGGCTGATTGGCCAGGGACTCCTCGAAATAGGTGGTGGCTTTGTCGTAATCCTGCTCGTCGTAGGCCAGGGCCCCGCGGAGAAAGCCCACGCTGTCGGCATATCGGCCCTTGGGGAACTGGGTCAGGTAGTCCTGGCACAAGCTTTGGGCGCGCTCATACGCCTTGACCTGGTCAAAGACGATGATGGAACCGTACAGGGCGGCTTCCACTTCAGGGGCCTGGGGATAACGCCGCATAAGCTCCCGATAAGCCACGCCCGATTCCCAAAGCATCCCCCCCCTGGAATAAGCCCGCGCGATGCGCAGGAAGACGGGCGGAAGAACCGGCGCCAGCGCCTGGTACTTCGTGACCATGTCCTGGTCCTTCGCGATCTCGACGTCGATGTCCTGATTCTCCCGCTGCACCGCGGAGGAACGCAGGGGATTGGCCTGGATTTTGGCCAGGTTGTCCGTCCGGGTGTGCTGAAGCCGGTCGATCTGCTGCTTTTCCACCGAGATGATCTCGGCGTTGTCTCTCACCCGCCGGTAACACGCCAGCGCCGTCGCCATGTCGTTTTTGGACAGGAAAAGGTCGCCCAGCCGCTCGGCCATGCTGTTGAACAGGGGTACGTCCGTCACGTCCGTGATGTTCTCATCCAACTGTTGCACGGCGCCCCAGGCCTTTTTCTCGTTTTCAGCCGTGAGGTAGAGCGGCAAGAGACGAAGATTGAGTTTGCAAATATAAGCCGTGCTCAGGTTGGGCTGTGTCTTTTCCTTTTCCAGCAGGGCGATGGCGTCCTCGGGTTTGCCCGCATGAAGGTTGGCTTCCACCAGGAACAGGAACGCCCGGCCATGATACTCGGGCAAGGGCAGCAGCAGGGTCAGAAGAGGTATCGCCTCCTCCGGGTGTCCGCCCCAGAGATCGGCCTGCCCCTGCGAGAAAATGGCCTGGGGGAGACGCGGCGAGCTGGGAAAAAGCTGGCGGTAGCGATTCAGGACATCGATCGCGTGAGGCCAATCCTTGGCGTCGAAGTAAGCGGCCCCCAGCAGGAAAAAAACGGGTTCCAGCCACTGCTGTTTGGCCGTCGCGGGTGGCACGACCTGGTGATTGCTCCAGGTCGTCGATGCGCCGGAGGCTTTGATGATCGCCTCCAAACTGGTGGCAGCCTGGGCGTAATTACCCTGCCCGTAGGCGCTGGTGGCGTCCTTCCACAATTGTCCGGCTTGTGAGCCGACGTCTTGTGCCTTCAGGCCGCAGCCAGGCCAGGTCGCGCTTAGCACGAGCAAGGCAGCACACCCCAAACCACGGATCGTTCCCGTCCTCATGCTCAACTTTCCGCCGGGCAGGGTTGTTCTTGCCGGCAGCGAAACAACGTCTGCCTCTCGACAGGAGATACTTTCTGGTTTGGATTCACGCGACGTTCACCCTGCACCCCTGCCCGAGGAATGCAGGGATTGATAATCGCCCTTGTCAAGGCCAGGCGCAAGCCACGGTTATCCCGATTTAAGAAATTTAAGCCTCGCCGTGACTCCGCTCGCTCTTTCACCGGAAACAGAGGAGCGCCTTCGCCGACTAAAGCCGCTGCCAAGCAGGAGAAGGACGCCGCGGCGGTCGCCTACGCCCAGGAGAATTCTACGCAACCGGGATCTGCCAGTTGTGCGCGTCGCGGCGCATCATCTCCTCCGCGGCGGCGGGACCCCAGGTGCCGGCGGCGTAGTTGGGCATGTCGGTGGGCGGATTCGCGGCCCACGTCTCGATGATCGGCTGGGCGGCAATCCACGCGGCGTCGACCATGTCGGTGCGATGGAAGAGCGTGCTGTCGCCCATCATGCAGTCGTACATCATCTTCTCGTAACCGGTGGTAGGCGCGACGGGGCCGAACTGGCTGTAGCCGAAATCGAGCTTCACGCCGCGCGTGCAAATGGTCGGGCCGGGCACCTTGGCCCGCACCTGCAGCGCGATCCCTTCCTCCGGCTGGATGTGGAAGATGAGCCGGTTCGGCCCGAGCGGGTCGGCCTCGTTCTCGCCGAAGAGCGAGAGCGCGGGACTCTTGAAGCGCACGATGATCTCCGTGCTGCGGCGCGGCAGCCGCTTGCCGCTGCGTAGATAGAAAGGCACGCCCGCCCAGCGCCAGTTGTCGATGCCGAGCTTGAGCGCGGCGAAGGTCTCGATGGTGGAATCGGGCGCCACGTTCTTTTCCTCGCGATAGCCGGGCATCGGCTTGCCGTCGACCGTGCCGGGCCCGTACTGGCCGCGCACGGTGTCGCGCAACACGTCGTCCGGCGTCATCTGGCGCACGGCCTGGAGCAGCTTCACCTTCTCGTTGCGCACGGCCTCGCCGGCGAGCGAGTTCGGCGGCTCCATGGCGATGAGCGCCATGAGCATGAACATGTGATTCTGGATCACGTCGCGGAACGCACCCGCCGTTTCATAAAACGCCCCGCGGCCCTCCACGCCGATCGACTCGGCCACGGTGATCTGCACGTGGTCGATGTGATGCCGGTTCCAGATCGGCTCGAACATCGCGTTGCCGACGCGGAAGACGAGAATGTTCTGCGCCGTTTCCTTGCCCAGATAATGGTCGATGCGGAAAATCTGCGATTCCGCCAGCGCGGCGCTGAGCCGGCCGTTGAGCTCGCGCGCGGAGGCAAGGTCGTGGCCGAACGGCTTTTCCACGATGACGCGCCGCCAGTGTCCGTCCTTTTCCTCCACCAGGTTGTGCTGCTTGAGTTGCTCCGCGATGGGCGCGAAATAGGTGGGCTGAACGGAGAGATAGAAAAGCGCGTTCCCTTGCGTGCCGTGCTTTTCCTCCGAGTCCTCGAGCAGCGCGGCGAGGCGGCTGTAGGTCTCGGGGTTATCGAACTCGCCCTGGCAGTAATAAATGCGCTCGCGGAATTTCGCCCATAGCGCCGGGTCGATCTTCTGCGTGGCGAATTCCCGCATGTCCTTCGTCATCTGCTCGCGGAAGTCGTCGTGCGACATCTCGCGGCGCGCCACGCCGATGATGGAGAAATCGGCCGGCAGCATGCCGATGGACGCCAGATTATAGAGGGACGGGACGAGCTTGCGCTTGGTCAGGTCGCCCGACGCGCCAAAGATGACCACGGCGCACGGCGGCGCGGGATGGGAGGCCAGCGGTTCGATCTGTTGGTTCATGGCGGGGAGAGTTTGGACGGAATTAACGGAATTAAACGGGATTGGGGGAAGGCTGGCGGGAAACGGTCCCTCTTTTAGCCTATTCCGTTAATTCCATTAATTCCGTCTATTCTTCGGGTATTCTCAAGAGCCCGCACGCAGGGAACGGGCCAATTCCCGAGGCTCGCGCCGGATTCCGACAATCCGGCTTGGAGGTTGTGTCTTTTTGGCGGCTTGCCTAGTTTCAGCGGCCATGGAAACGACTCTCATTTTGCTGAAGCCGGACTGCGTGAAGAAGGGCCACTGCGGCGACGTGCTGCAGCGGTTCGAGAAGGCCGGGTTCCGCATTCGCGGCTGCAAGATGATGCGGCTCGGGAAAGAGGTCCTGCATGAGCACTACGCCCACATCGCCGCCAAGCCCTTCTTCGGCGAGGTCGAGGAATTCATGCAGTCTTCCCCGGTGATCGCGGTTGCGCTCGAGGCCGAGGGCGCGGTGGACAAGGTGCGCGCGCTCCTCGGCCCGACCGATTCGAAGAAAGCGGAGAAGGGCACGATCCGTGGCGACTACGGCGTCGACGTGATGGTGAACGTGGTCCACGCCTCCGACTCGCCCGAGAACGCGGCCGTCGAATTGAAGCGGTTCTTCCGCGGCGACGAGCTGTTCGATTAGCGGCCGCAAGACCGGCAGCCGTTGGCCTCCGGGCAACCGGCTCGAGAGCAAACGCCTGCGGTTCTCGTCCGCCGCTTGGAGTCGACGGCTACCGCAGGTGCCGCCGCAGACGCCGCCAAGTCGGGCCGGCGGCGCGCGCGGCTTCCTCTTCCATTTGGCCGTACAGGGCGAGGACCTCCTCCCCGGCCGCGGTGAGCTTCGCGCCGCCTCCCGTCTTGCCGCCCCGCAAAGCCTCAACCAGCGGAGCGCGGAACAAGGCATTCATCAGCCGGACGAGGCTCCAGGCCCGCATGTAAGACATTTCCATGCCCGCGGCGGCCTGACGCAGGCTGCCCGTGGCAGCGATCAGTCGCAGCAGTTCCACCTTCCCCGGACCGAGCGCAATGGCCTCTCCGCTCAGAATGCGGAAGCGGGTCTTGAGGACGGACTTTGCTTTCATGACCGCGGCCAGCTTGGAGTCACGGCGGATGAAACCGAGCTTATTCAACGATGCCCCGTAGAAACCGCCGTTTGGGACCGTGATCTCTGTTGTGCAGGCCGGGCGAAAACCTCCGCCGGTAGCCGGCACGGCTCGATGCCGGAGCCGCAGGAGTGGCGGAATCGGTCGGGAGGCAACGACGTTTATGGTCGAATTGTGTCGGCCCATTCTCCGCCTGCGGTCATAGACCGCCGCTTGCTCGGTAGAAAAGATCGCGGAGCGTTGGCGGGCAGGAGGGCCCGCGTGTGGAAATGCTTTCTTTTTCCTAACGGATTTTGTCGCTGCGGGGCTCCGG
>CAZZYY010000025.1:0-14718 GCA_964658475.1 uncultured Candidatus Methylacidiphilales bacterium
GAGTAGAACACGCGTCCGCAACTGACCGGCGCTCGGAGAGCGCCGGCTACCTGACCGAGCGCGGACCAGCCATCCGAAGGTAGCTCGCGTTGCCGAAGCAAAGCCACCGCAGCGGCAAAATCCGTCTGGAAACAGAAAGCATTTACGCGACGCGCGCCATCCTGCTCGCCAGCGATTCCCGATCCCTCCTACCGGGCAACAAGGGCCCTAATGCTTCCGCACGTGACCGTCACCGTAGAGGATGTTCATGCGCCCGTTGTGGATGGCGTTGAAATCGGTGCACAGGCGCACGCGCGAGCTGTTGACCGGGATCTGCACGGTGGCGCTCCAGTAAATGATCGGCGTGACGGTGACTTCGTCGTCGAAGGCGGGATTCCATTCGTAACTGCTCCCATACTGCTTGTAGGCGCTGAGGCTCTGCGCCACGTCCACCGGGCATTGCAGCGAGGCGGTGGTGATGCCGTAGGGACTAAGCGTATCCGCCAGGTCATGCGCCTGGATGTTGGTGCCCGCGTATGGGTTGCTGGCGGCCTGGGCAATCGGCGGATACTGGTTGTCGTTATCGGTGGCCGCCTGCGTCACGGCCACGCCAATGCTGTGCAGGTTGGTCGCGCATTGCGTGCTGCGGGCGGAAGCCAGCGCACTCTGCAGCGCGGGGTAGGCGAGACCAACCAGCAGCGAAATGATGGCCATGACGACCAGCAACTCGACCAGGGTGAAACCGCCGGTCGCGCGGGAGATAACAGGGCGTGTCATTTGCCAATCGCCGCGCTGCGGGCGGCCACGGCGCGCGCGTACATCTGGGCGCGCTTTTGCGGCGAACGCCGCCAGTTGTTGTTGCCTTCCATCAGCCGCTCCATGAAATGCTGTCTCATCCGGTTCATGCGCTGCTCGGGCGGAAGCGCGGCCGTTTCCTGCTGGAATTGCTTTTCCTCCGCCAATTTTTGCCGCGCGGCCGGCTGCGCCTCGGGCGGCAGGCCGTTGATCGCGTTGTCAACCCGGTCCTCCATCATGGACATGTCAAACCCGCCGCCACCGCCGCCCCGCGTACGCTCGCCCGCCACCCGCGGCGGGCGACCGCGCAGGATGATCGCCTCGCGCACCGCGCCATGGGCGCTACCCACCAACCGGTCGATCGCCGAAATCAGGGAGCTGCTGGGTGCCGGCGGGGCTTTCACCGGCGGGTCCCACGAGGTGGGGGCCATGATCCAGACATCCGCCTGCCGCGCGAAGGCGCGGAGATAGCCCTGCACGGTGGTAGGCGGCTCTTCCGGAGCCGGCGCGGGCGCCGCTCCGTTTGCCACCCCTGCGGGATCGACCGGTGGTGCGGGAGGCATCTTCAGGCCCGGCCACACCTGCTTGCGGGGATCGGCCACCGGCACCGTATCTTCATCCCCCAGCATGTTCAGGGGCGTGTTGTAGCTGTAAACGTGGGAGTCTCCCGTGTTGTCCGCGCCCTCGGTAAATGTGCGAATCTCCTGCTTCACGTCGGCGGAGGTGGGCGCGACAAAGAAGCCGAGGTGCCACTGGGCGCCGCCGCCCCCGCGAAAACCGCCGATCCGGCCGCCTGCGCCGTTGCCGGGGGTTGCTCCACCGGCACTGGGTGCAGGCGCCCCGGCCACGGTGCCATCCACGTTCACGGCTAGGTCTTCCATCGCCTCCGGCAGCGGGACGCGGTCGCAGTCCATGGTGACCTTTTGTGTTGGATCGAGGTTGGAGTAGATGGTCACCCAACCCTGCCACTCGATGCTCTTGATCACCTTGCTCAGCGGCTCGTCCCTCGCATGAATCGTGATAAGACCCCAGTTGGACCAGTAATAATTGACGATGTTCGCAACCAGAAGCAGGACAATGATCCCACCCACGATGGAGGTCCGGTTGTTAAACATGATGGTGAAAACCCGCGGGCGAATTGAAAGTCGTGCGCGTCTGCGCCGCTCCTCGCTGCAAAAATGACGCCACGCGGCTGACCGCGGTTACGCGAAATCGGGCTCGTCCGGCGGCTAAGCCAGCAGCTTCTGGTGAATGCCACCAAAGCCGCCGTTGCTAAAAACCACCACCACATCCCCGGCCTGCAGAAGGGGCTTGAGCTTGCTCACAATGGCATCGGCATCGGGTTCGTAATACGCCGGCACGCCCGCCGCCGCGATGTCCGCCACCACCTGCTCGGGTTTCAGGCGCTCGGCGGCCGGGATTTGCTCCAGGGCGGCGACCTGCGCCACGAACACGCCGTCGGCCTGGGCGAGCGCAGAAGGCAATTCGTGCTGGAAAACGGCCCGGCGCGTGGTGTTGCTGCGCGGCTCGAAAAGCGCCCAGAGGCGGCGATGCGGATACTGCTGCCGCAGCCCGCGCAACGTCTCACGCATTGCGGTGGGATGATGGCCGAAGTCATCGATCACGGTGACGCCGCGCGCCTCGCCCCGCACTTCCTGCCGCCGCTTGACTCCGCTGAACTCCGCCACCGCACCCGCGATGGTCCCGAGCGGAATCTGGTAAAAATGGGCCGCGGCAATGGCCATGGCGGCATTGCGGACGTTGAACTCGCCCGACATGTGGAGCGTGAACTCGGTGTCCAGCATCCGGAACGTCTGGCGATCGGGGTGCGCTTTCACCTCTGTGATGCGCACGGCTGCATTCTCGGAAAAGCCGACCTCAAGGATCGGCGCGGGCGACTCGTGCGTGACGGCCAGGGCGTTCGGCTCGTCCGCGTTGACCAGCACCATGCCGTTGCGCGGGACGATGCGGACAAGATGCGAAAACGTTTTCTGCACCGCCGCCAGATTGTCGAAGATGTCGGCATGGTCGAATTCCAGATTGTTGACGATGACGAGCTCCGGCAGGTAGTGGAGAAACTTGCTCCGCTTGTCGAAGAAGGCCGTGTCGTACTCGTCACCCTCGAGAATCCAGTGGCGGCCCGCCTGTTTCACGCAGCCCTGCGGCAGGTTTCGCGGCAACCCGCCAATGAAATAGGAAGGCTGGCGGCCCGCGTACTCGAAGATCCAGGCGAGCAGCGACGTGGTCGTCGTTTTGCCGTGCGTGCCGGTGACGACCAAATTGTGCGTGCCACGCAGGAAGTAGGTCTTGAGCGTCTCGGGCAGCGAAAGGTAGTAGCGTTTTGCGTCGAGCGCCGCTTCCAGCTCGGGGTTTCCGCGCTTGATCGTATTTCCGACGACCAGGATTGCGTCACCCTCGGGCAGGTTCTCGGGCTTGTAGCCGGCTTTGATCGCGATGCCCTTTTCCTCTAGGAAAGTGGACATCGGCGGGTAAACGTGCTCATCCGAGCCCGTCACGGTGTGGCCCTCGTCCTTTAGCATCGCCGCTACTGCGCCCATGGCGGTGCCACAAATGCCGAGAAAGTGAAACGCGTGCGGGCCTTGGGAAGCGATCGGCATGGACGCGTATGACGGCGGAAAGAGGCCGGGCTGACAACTATTTTCATCGAAATTGTCCTTTTCTTAATGTGGGCCCCAATGAGTAAGCTCGAAACCTTGACGGCAAAGGAAATCTTTATCCATAAAGTACAATTCCTTTGACCCGGCTCAAGCATCTCCCTAAAGATGACACTTTTCCGCTACCCATCTGTTACCCACCATGGACCTCAAAGAAATCAAGGCGGTCATCGACCTGATGACCAAGAACGGCCTCACCGAATTTGAGCTGGAAAAGGGCGACGTGAAGCTTCGCGTCAAGCGGGGCCCCTGCGGCGAATGGACGACCTCGGCCATACCGGCAGTCCAGGCGACCGGCACCCAGCCGCTGCCTCAGATCATCGTGGCCCCGGCTGCCACGGCGCCTGCGGCGGGAGCAGGCGCGTCAACTCCGCCTCCCGCGACCGACGCGAGCTTGAGTCAGATCGTATCGCCCATGGTTGGCACCTTCTACCGCTCTCCGGCTCCGGATCAACCGCCCTATATCGACGTGGGTCAGGAAGTCACCGAGGAAACGGTTGTGTGCATCATCGAAGCGATGAAGGTAATGAACGAAATCAAAGCTGAGACCAGCGGCGTTATCGTTGAAGTGTTGGGCCAAAACGGGAAACCGGTCGATTTCGGTAAACCGCTCTTTTCCGTCCGGCCTAAGTAAGCGCCATGTTCGACAAGATTCTTATCGCCAACCGAGGCGAGATTGCGCTTCGCATTATACGCGCCTGCAAGGAGCTCGGGATCAAGACACTGGCAGTGTATTCCGAGGCCGACGCTGATTCCATTCATGTCCAGCTGGCAGATGAGGCTATCTGTATCGGTAAAGCTGCTAGCTCAGATAGTTATCTGAAGATCGAGCGTATTATCAGCGCCGCTGAAATTGGCGATGTCGATGCGATCCATCCCGGTTACGGCTTCCTCGCCGAAAACGCCCATTTCGCGGAGGTGTGCGAAAGCTGCAACATCAAGTTTATCGGGCCGAAACCCGCGTCCATTCGCGCCATGGGCGATAAGGCCGTTGCGCGCGAAACAGCGCGCAAGGCGGGAGTGCCGGTCACCCCGGGAAGCCAAGGGACGCTGGAAAGCGACCAGGAGGCGCTAAAGGTCGCCAAGAAGATCGGCTATCCCGTGATGATCAAGGCGGTCGCCGGCGGGGGCGGCCGGGGCATGCGGCAGGCGCACAATGACGTCAGCCTGGTGCAGGGATTCAACGCAGCGCGCATGGAGGCGGAGAAGGCCTTTGGCAATGGCGCTTTGTATTTGGAAAAGCTGATCGAGAATCCGCATCACATCGAGTTCCAGATTCTGGCCGACCAGCACGGCAAGATCGTGCACGTGGGCGAGCGCGACTGCTCCATCCAGCGTCGCAACCAGAAGCTGCTGGAGGAGGCGCCCTCGCCCTTCATCACGCCGGCCGTGCGCAAGGCGATGGGCAAGGCGGCCATCCGGCTCGCCCAACAGGTCGATTACCAGAACGCGGGCACCATGGAGTTCCTCGTCGACGACAAGATGAACTTTTACTTCATGGAAATGAACACGCGCATCCAGGTGGAGCATCCCGTGACGGAAGAGGTGTACGGGGTCGACCTGGTCAAGGAGCAGATCCGCATCGCCTTCGGCGAGAAGCTGGGCAAGGACTTTGACGACCTGCAGCCGCAAAAGCACGCGATCGAGATGCGCGTGAACGCGGAAGACGCCTTCAATGACTTCCGGCCCAGCCCGGGCAAGATCGATCTCTTTTATGCGCCGGGCGGCCACGGCATCCGGTGGGATTCGCACGTTTACAGCGGCTACACCGTGCCGCCGCATTACGACTCGATGATCGGCAAGCTGATCGCCTTCGGCAGCACGCGCGCGGTGGCGATGGACCGGATGGCGCGCGCATTGGACGAATTTGTCATTCGCGGCATCAAGACTACGGTGCCCTTCGGCCAGGTGATCCTGCAGGATCCCGACTTCCGTCGTGGGCGTTACAGCACCCACTTCGTGGAGGGTTTCCTCAAGCAGCGCCAATCGTTCCTGCCGGAGCGCGGAGCGTAGGGCCGCCGCCGCCGGCCCAGCAAGGGTCGGCTGCGGACGCGCGTTCCACCCAGACCGCCGCTGGGGACAGCGGCAGCTGACAACGTCTGTGCCGACTTCGGCTTGCTCCGCACCGGCAATCGTTCGATGCTCGGTTTTTCACTTCGATGAAAACCTGGCTCGAACTTGAACCTGCTTCGCATCCGGTCGTCATCGCCGGCGTGGAGGTGTGACATGGCTGACCGCGAGCGGGACGCCGCGCTTTTGCATGTGCTGTTCGGTGCGCCTGCGTCGTGGATCGAGACGCGGGAACTGGCCCGGCGCGCGGCTATTCCGATCGGCGAGGTCGGTCCCGCCCTGGCGCCCTATGTGCAGGCCGGCTACCCGCTCGAGTTCCACCCCCAGGGCCGCGTGCGGCTGGACGTTCCGCCGGACATCTGGTGCGCGGAGGAGATCCTCGCCCGCTGCCCGACGGGCCCGGGCGGACCTTTGTGGGAACCGCTGCTGCTCGCGGAGACCGCATCCACCAGTGACGTGGCGCGCGAGCAAGCTGGGCGCGGCGCGCGGGCCGGTTTTGTGGTCGCCGCCTCGCGTCAAACCCGTGGCCGCGGCCGCCTGGGCCGCACCTGGGAATCGCCCCCCAGCGGAGGCCTTTACGTCTCGGTTCTGCTTCGGCCGGACCTGGCGTTAACTGCAGCGGGCTGCCTGACGATCATCGGCAGCGTCGCCATGGCCGACGCGGTGGAAGCAGTCGCCGGGTTTCGCCCCCAGATCAAGTGGCCCAACGACCTCCTGGTTGACCGGCGCAAGCTCGGCGGCCTGCTCATCGAGACCGAGCTGCGCGGGCCGCGGCTGGCCTGGGCTGTCGCCGGCATTGGGCTCAACGTCAATCAACAGGCGGACGACTTTTCCCCCGCCGTGCGCGATCTGGCCACCTCGCTCCGGCTGGTGACCGGCCGCCTGCATCGCCGTGCGGACGTGCTCGTCGCGCTGCTCAACGCGCTTACCGCGCGGCTCGCCCAACCGTTCGAGGAGACCCGGCGCGCGTGGGCGTCCAGCAGCCTCACCCTCGGGCAGCGCGTGTCGCTCACCACCCTGCGCGGCACAAAGCTAGGCCAGGCGGTGGGGCTCGATCCCTCCGGCGCGCTGCTGCTGCGGCTGGACTCCGGCGAGGTCGAGGTCGTCACTGCCGGGGACATGCAGGCTTGCTGATGGCGGAAGGCACTGGCAACACTCGGGGACATGGCGAAATTGACCGGTACCGCGCCTGTCCTGCTGGTGCGCGACGTAGTCGCCGCGGCGAACCATTACCGCGATGTCCTCAGGTTTTCTTACGATCAATTCTTCGGCGATCCACCCAGTTTCGTGATTCTCACCCGCGATCAGCAGCACCTCATGCTCAGGCAGGCCGTCCACCCGCAGCACGTCGTGCCGCATTGGACCGTGTCACCCAAAACAAGCGACGTCTACTTCTGGGTCTCCGACGCCGATGCGTTGCATGCGGAATTCTTGGCGAAGGGAGCCAGCATCGATTACGGCCCATGCGATCAACCCCATGGCTGCCGCGAGTTCGGTGTTCAGGACCCTGATGGACATGACCTGAGCTTCGGGCAGATCCGAGACTGACGAACTCGATTCCAGTCAGACCGGGAGAGATCGGCCTTAGGCATAGATGAATTGCGCCACGAAACTCTGGGCCAGGGCGAGGCCGCACGCGGGCAGCGCCAGGACGGGATGGGTTGATCGGCTCACCCCGCGGACAATAAGCGCCGCCAGCAGCATCTCCACCATGGCCGATCCGAACAGCGCCCCGTTGAGGGCTGAAAACATCTGCGCGGAAAGCGGCATTCCGACCGGCTGTCTTACCGTTGCGGATGGAGCGAGAAAATACCGCGCGACCAGCAGCGCCAGCCACCCGGCAGACGCGATGAGCAGCCCGCGCGCGAGGCCGAGCGGCTGCCAGCCCTTGGTCAGGTCGCGCGAGCCGGTGACGCCGATCGCATAGGCGAGAGCCGTGACAGCGCCGCCGGCATGGAGCAGAGCCAGCATGAACGGGTTCTCGTGCTGGAAAAGCGATGGCGTTGCCTTAAGCGGGAAAATAATCCCGAGGCCCAATCCCAGCGCGGCGGCGATGGCCAGCCACATCTTTCCCGCCGGGCGATGCAGCTTGGTGAAGGCGACCAGGCTGAAAACCGCGAAGATCAGGTACCAGTGGAAAACTTGCGGCGGCGCGGTGGCGGCGACGACCGCCCACGCGGCCGCGGCCAGCAGCGGCTCGCGCGGATGGGTGCGCAGAACGGAGACCGGCAGCGCGCCGAAAACAAGCAGCACCCATCCCGTGGTGCTGGCCAGGACCAGACTGACCAAATTCACCGTTAGGTTCATGAAAGCTTTCGGAACTTGGCTAGATAGGCGTAGCGACCCGCGACCGGCTCCAGCGTAAGCCGGCCCACGCCGCGCGCGTCGAGTTCGCGCAGATGCTCGATGAGCTCAGGCCGGTAGACGACGTGGAAGAGATCGAGCCACGATTTGAGCAGCGCGCGGAACCAGCGCGGCCAAGCGCCCTGGTCCCAGAAATCGACGATGTAGAGCGTGGCGTGTGGTTTGAGGTTCGCCAGCGCCGCGGCGATCGCCTGCGGCCAGGTCGGGATCATGGAAAGTGAATAGGAGAAGAACGCCGCGTCGAACGGTGCGTCGAGCCCGAAGGTGCGCGCGTGGTCGAGCTCCTCGGCGTAGCAGGTGCGCAGGAGGATGCGCGATTCCAGCCCCCGCCGACGCACCTTGTTTGCGGCCGTGGTCAGCATCTCGTTGGACGCGTCGAGCCCATAGCAGGCCACATCGGCCCGCTGCCGCGCCAGGACGATGAGGTTCCGCGCCGTGCCGCAGCCGATCTCGAGCACGCGCGCGCCGGCGGGCAACTTCAGCTCGCGCAGCAGGCGGTCGCGGCCGAGCAGGTAGTACTTGCGCGAGGCATCGTAGATGAATCGCTGGAGGCGGTACATCCGGTCCATCTCCGCAGTCGTGGCCATGATTCGGCCCGAGGTTAAACGCGGCGCGGGAATCAGGAAGCCGAATTCGCGTCGCGCCGGAAAAGGTCGGCAAGGCCCGGCTTGTCGAGTCGGCGTTCGGCGATAGCGATCATGGCATTGTATGTCTCCAGGTCAGATGGACGCTTGAGAACACCGTTTGCCTTCAGAAATAAGTAAGCGGTACCCACGGCGGTTCGCTTGTTGCCGTCAATAAACGCCTGCGCCTGAGCAAGATGGAAAGCGTAGGCCGCAGCGATATCGAACCGGTCACCCTGCGCGTAATAGAATGTGTGCTGGGCCGCACCGAGTGCCGACTCTATCAAGTTGCGGTCGCGAATACCCGGCATGCCTCCATACATCGCGAGCGATGCTTGGTGAATTTCCTCAACGACGGCGAAGTCGAGGAAGACCGGCTCTTTCACTGAGCCAGTTTCTTAAACAACTCGGAATGCTCCTCGAGCATTTCCTTGATCATCGGACGCGCCGCTTCAGGTGTCAGATAGGTTGGACTGTCCTCATGCGTCCGCAAAGAAGCAGTGAGCTCCTTCCGCTCCTCAGCGGAAAGGGCGTCGATCTCCTGCATGAGCTGCTTCACGCGAACTGTCACGCGCCAAATGTATACAAATCCGCGCAGGCATTCAAGCCGGGCGTATGCAAGGCAGCACCCTACTCCATCACGTAAAGATGGAACCCGCCGTAGATGGCGGAGCGGTCTTCCTGGAGCAGCGCGCGGGAAAGCGTTTGCTTGTAGTCAAACCGCTTGCGCAGCGCGGGCGGCAGCGCAGTTTCGACCGGCGAGTCCATCGCGGCGGTGCGGAAAACGATGCGGGAACCGGGGCGGCCCACACGCGCGATCTCCGTCCACATTTCCGCGATCTGTTCGGGCTTCATCCAGTCCTGCGAATCGAGGAAGACAAAGCGGTCCAGCGACTGGTCGGGCTGCGCGCGCATGTGCTCGAGCAGCGTGTTGTTGTTGACCGAGACGCGGTGCAGGTTGTCGCGCAGGGTCTGGAAATTCTCTTCCTTCAGGTACTCGGGCATGGCCTGGCGCTGGGCGCGGTCGTAGCTGCGGCCGAAGGCCTGCCAGCCAAAATAATTTTCGCCGATGGGGAAGTCACAGGCCAGCCGCTTGACCCGGGCGCGGTACATGGCGACCAAGCCACCTTCCGTCTCGCTTTCCATCGCGCTGAACTGGTGCGGCGGGATGCCGAGCGAGAAGAGCATCACCGGCATCTTGCCCGTCGTGCGCACAAACCAATTGTCGAAAAAGGGCGCGACGTCGGATTCGAAAATGTCCTCCTGCTCGCGCCGGGTCTTGGCCGAGAGGATGCGTGAGGGGTTGTACTTCCCCACCCGCGCGATGGTGTGGAGGAAGCGGATGAAGTAACCCATCTTCGCGTAGTCGTAGAAGTTCTTCGTGAAGTACTTGATGCGCGGGCCGAACAGCGCGCGGCGCAACCAGTGGCCGCGCTCCCAGAACTCGCGCGTGGACTCGTCGAGGTGCTGGGCGAGGTACTTGAAATAGTTGTACCGGTTGAGCTCGTCGTCGCCGCAGCCGAAGAAGAGGAAGAAATCGTCGTAGCTCGGCAGGTGCTCGATCGCGCACAGCTTGAGCTTGAGCAGGCAAAGATGGCTCCGGTTCAGGTCAACGGCGTGAATCGCCTCCGGCTGGTGGATTAGGTAGTTGAGGACGTTGCAGCCGCCGGAGGAAATGGTGAGCATCCGGCTTTGCGGCGTCACCGCCAGGGCCTTGAGGTCCACCCGCGGGTCCTCCCAAATCTGGTTGTAGACAAAGCTGTTGAACCAGAACGTGAACAGCCGCTCGGAAATTCCCCGCGGGCTGAGCGGATGATGGTGGTGGACCGCTCCCTCGAGGAATTGCGCGGTGGTTGTACTCATGTCGGGGGACGAAGCAGCCCCACGTGGGGCTGGGCCAACGCTAGCCGGAGCGGGAGGAGCGACAAGCCTCATCTCGGTGACGAATTGGCGGAGGCTTTGAGTTCGGCAGCGGGCGCGCTCAGGCGTCGAGCGATTTCTCCACCCGGCGCATAAACAAGGCATCGGTCCAAATGGCGTCCTGCCAGTAGATCAATCCATACAGATTCTGGAGGTGGTACCCGTATTGGTTAAGAAACTGGAAGATTTCGTCGAATGCCGGTGCGCCCTTGTACATCGGCGAAAAATTCACCTCGAAGAAAATCATGTTAATCTGGCCGAGTTCGAGCATCCGCCGCGCTCCCTTGAAGACCTCCAAGTCGTAGCCCTGCGTGTCGATTTTGAGAATGTCGATGTGCTGAATGCCGCGTTCCGCGCAGAATTCGTCGAGGGTGGTCACCGTAATCTCGGTCTCCTTCTCTATTTGTCCCCAGCATCGTTCACCCATGGGGAGCAGCGAACTCATGTCGGAGCAGCTATTTTCCAGGAAAATCTGACGCCGAGAAGAGGATCCTAGCGCGACGTTCCACGTCGAGGTGTTTTTGCTTCGAACGGCCTGTTTAAGTTTTTCGAACGTCGTCGGGCTGGGTTCAAAGGAATGAATCGTGGCCCCGGGGAAATGGTTTTCATAATACACCGCGCTTTGTCCCACGTTGGCGCCGACATCGAAGATCATCGGCGTGGGCGTGGCGACGAACCTTCGCATGTGACTAAGCGGATCGTTCTTTTTTTTCAGTCGAACAATTTCGCACCCGAAAAGACCGAAGATTCCCTGCACAAAATCGCGCAGCGGCCGACGCGTCCGCGGTGCGACATCACGCACCACTTGTAGGCTAAAAATCACCACTTTCGTGCCGGAGAGCAGTTTAGCGGTGGCGCCAAGCGCAGCCACGGTCAGGAGCATCATGCAATTCCTCGACCAAGCTCAACGCTGCTCGAGCGGCACGACCTTCTTCCCAACCGCATACCCGACATACTCGCTGCTCGGCCGGAAAATCTTGTTGTCGCGCAACTGCTCGATGATGTGGCCCGTCCACCCCGAAGTGCGTGCAATGGCAAAAATGGGCGTGAAAAGATCGATCGGAATCCCGAGCGAGTAATAAACGGTCGCGGAGTAGAAATCGACGTTTGCGTTCAGGTTCTTTTCCTTCTTTACGATCTCGGCGATCCTCTCGCTCATCTCCACCCACTTGGTCTCGCCCAGTTCCTGAGTCAGCTTGACTGCCATGGCCTTGAGGTGCGGCGCGCGCGGATCCAGCACCTTGTACACCGCATGGCCCATGCCCATGATTTTTTCCTTCTTCGCAAATTTGTCGTGCACCCAGGCATCCACTTTGTCCGGCGAGCCGATCTCCTGCAGCATGTGGATCACCGCCTCGTTGGCGCCGCCGTGCAGCGGACCCTTCAGCGTGCCGATCGCGGTGGTTACCGCGCTGTAGATGTCCGAGAGCGTCGAGGCGGTCACGCGCGCGGAAAAGGTGGAAGCGTTAAAGCCGTGGTCGGCATGCAGCACGTAGGCCAGGTCGAGCGTCTTCACCGTCTCCGGCCCGGGCGTTTCGCCGGACATCAGGTAAAGAAAATGGGCCGCCTCATCCAGGTCCGTGCGGACCGGCGGCAGCTCCTTGCCCTGGCGCGAGCGATGGAAGTAGGCGACAATCACGCCCACCTTGGCCGTCAGCGAAATCGCGCGCGGGAACAGCATCTCCGGCGTTTGCGGGCCGACCGGCGCAAGGTCGTACAGTCCCAGCATCGACACGCCCGTGCGCAGCACGTCCATCGGGTTCGCGTCCTTGGGCGCCTGGCGCAGGAAATCGACTACCGGCTCCGGCAGGGCGCGGGCCGCACGCAGCTCACTCTTCAGCTTTTCCAGCTCCGCCTTGTTCGGCAGCCGGTCGTTCCAGAGCAGGTATACCACTTCCTCGTAGCTGACGTGCCCGGCCAGCTCGTTGATGTTGTAGCCGCCGTAAATCAGCACGCCTTCCTCGCCCATCACGTCGCTGAGACGAGTGGTGGCCGCGACAATACCCTTGAGACCTGGCGATGTTACTGGCATGGCAAATACCTCCCAAAATCCAAGCTAACACACGGCTGGAAGAGCCGCCTACAGGAAAAAGCAGGAAAGCTGCTGAAGCGAACGTGGGCTGACCGGACGCCCTTCGACGCCACTTATCGAGATTCCCTGCGATACCGCCTCGCCGACGGCTGAAATTAGGGCGCATGCGAACTCAGGCCTGCACCATCCAAGTTGAAACCCGCAAACGGCAGGGAACAGCCACCTCAGAAACGAGTGAAGATGACGAGAGTGCCCTGGGATGCCTCGTGATAATGCTCCTTGATTTCGTCGTGGATGTCCGCGGGCATGAACGTCATATCGGGAACTCCCTGGTCGTCCTTCACGAAAACGCAGTAGTCAAACTTTGCATCGATGAATCGCTGGACCCGTGGATCGAGAGCTTCGTCGGACGCGTTCGAACGCGAAGGCGTGCCCGCGCCGGCAGGCAGGCCCGGTTCCGTCGGTCGTTGCCCATCGTGGCGGGAAGGAACCTTTTCCCACCAGAGCGGCAGGCCCCTTTCCACCGGCAAATGGAAAGCCGCATAAAGAAAATCGATCCGCGGCCCGATAAATATCTTTTTCCCGGAGGGGGAACTGAAATCCTTGCCCCGAAGAAAAGCCTCTGCGTCGGAGATCACCTGAAACAAGTGTGGACCCGCCATCATTCCGCGGAAAAGCGGCGGCTCCTCGATGCGCTTGAGCTCGGTGTGTTCGGCAAAATAGCCGGTGCCGATGCTGAAAACGCGCAGTCGGTCCACCCCGACAACCAGACTCGACACGACAAAGTAAAAAACGAAGCCATAGCAGGGCCACCAGAAATTCCTCCAAGCCACAAAAGAACCCAGAAAGGGGGCAAACATCACGAGGCAGGTCAACTCGTTGGGCTTGGATTCGGAATTTGTCCCTGCACCGACCACGCTGACCACGATCGCGATCAGGAACATCAACCAGAAGGAGAGGTATAGCCGCCGCGACTTCAGCGGGGCCCGAACCGTCACCAGGAGACAGCCGAGCGTCACGACGAAGAAGGCAGCCATCCAGATCAGATCGATATTGGCGCTCAGGGAGAGGCAATTCAGGAACGAATCGCTGCTGAAGAGACGCTGGACCAGTCCGAGATAGTTCTGCATCAGCAGAAGCGGGGTGATGTGATGCAGGAGCAGAAATAAGAGGTCGGCCAGAGCCGCGCTCGAACTGGCGAGAAGCACGAAGATGCGGGTCCTGGAGTCGACGAGAAGCAGGACGTGGGTGAGCACCAAAAGGATTCCGGCGGTATTCGGCTTGGCCAAGGCGGTCAGGGCCACCGCGGCCCAAAAGGAGATTCGCGCGAACCTGTCTTTCGGTTCCAGGAGAAGGAAGGCGACCGAGCCAAAGTAAAGCGCCAGGACAATGGCGGTCACATGATTGTACCACCACCAGGAGAAGGAAAAGAAAACCATCACCTGTAGCGCCATGGCAAAGGAGAGTCCCATCCATGGCCGATGCGTCGCCTTCCACAGCAGGAGAAAACTCCAGCCGAAGGTCAGAATGGAGAAAACGGAAACCAGATGCGTCAGCGCGGCCCATGTGGGGCCCCACAGGTCAAAGGCCCAGCCGGCAGGGAAGGCAAAAAGCGCGGGTGGATAGCACGGAATATCCACATAGGGGGTGAGCCCCTCATATTGACTCCAAGCGAGATTGATCAGGACGCCGCCATCCGTTCCCCCGAACTGGATGAAGCCAAAATGCTCGTGCCAGAAGACAATGACCACGCACAGCAGCAAGAAGACGCCCCCAACAGCCCAATACGCCGGCCGTCCCTCCCCGTGACTCTTCTGCCCGGTCCTGAGCGGGGGATTTTCCATCATTCGCCGTGCTGCTTGAGCTCGCCCCGCTGGCGGGAGAGGTCGCGAAGATCTTCCCAGGCGATCCTCGGCCCGGGGAAGACCTTGTTGGTCTGGGTCTGACCGGAAAACAGTGTCCGTAGCGCCCGCGGAAGAGGGATGTCAGTCGCAACGCCCATGGTTAAACTTCGAACCTCGGGGAACCGGATATCTTTACCCATGACTCAGAAAATGCTCGATCAGATGACTTCCCGGGGGAGGCGGCAACATGACAGTTCTCGCCTTAGTTCGTTATTTCGGCACCTGCCATGACAATATTTCGGGAGTTTAGGGAGCGACCACGAGCAGTCAAGGCGCCAGCACTCCACGCCCAGCGCGCCAGCGCGCCAGCGGGCCGGGCATGGGCCGAGACAACAGGTAGCCGGCGCTCTCCGAGC
>CAZZYY010000025.1:14728-23418 GCA_964658475.1 uncultured Candidatus Methylacidiphilales bacterium
GGTTGCGGACGCGTGTTCTACTCGGACCGGCGCTCGGAGAGCGCCGGCTACCTGGCCGCGCGCGACCCAACCTCCGAAGGGGAGCTCCCGTTGGCTCGAAGCGGAGCCACCGCAGCGGCAATATCCGCTCGGAAAGGAAAGCATGACCGCAGCGCGCCATCCATCAGCGATTGCGCCAAGCGCGGACAGCCCGATTTTCCGGAGCAGAAAGCCCGAAAGCAAAATCCGAGCGACGGGCCCACTCGCGGCAGGCGACCACTTCCCCCTTGCTTCACCGCGCGGGCTGCCCTAAACGTTAACGCTCCCCATAAACCGGACTTAGCCTTGCCCATGATTGTCGTTTTGAAGCCCAACCTGCCTCTTGAAGAGGTCGAGAAAGTCATCGCTGAGGTGGCCAAGCTCGGCTACGAGCCGCGGCCCATCCATGGCAAGGTGCAGACCGTGATCGCCGCCATCGGCGATGAGAACACCCACCATTCGCTCGAGACGCTGGCTTCCTGGCCACAGGTGGAGCATGTCCACCGCGTGCAAAAGCGTTACAAGCTCGTCAGCCGCGAGGCCAAGAAGGGCAAGGATTCCGTAGTGAAGGTGCGCGGCCAGAAGATCGGCACGGGCGAGAAACTCTGCTTCATGGCCGGCCCCTGCTCGGTGGAGAGCGAGGAGCAGATCATGGCCACGGCCAAGGCCGTGAAGGCGCAGGGCGCGACCTTCCTGCGCGGCGGCGCCTTCAAGCCCCGCACCTCGCCCTACGAGTTCCAGGGTCTGGCCAAGGAGGGCCTCAAGCTGCTTTCCCAGGCGTCGAAGGAATACGACCTCGGCATTGTGACCGAGGTGCTCTCCGAGCGCGACGTGGACTTGGTCGCGGAACACGCGGACATCCTGCAGATCGGCGCGCGCAACGCGCAGAATTTCTCCCTCATCACCGAGGCGGCGCGCAGCGGGAAGACCATCCTGCTCAAGCGCGGCATGACGATGAAGATCGAGGAATGGCTGCTGGCGGCCGAGTATGTGCTGGCCAACGGCAATCCCAACGTCCTGCTCTGCGAACGCGGCATTCGCACCTTCGAGACCTACACGCGCAACACGCTGGACCTTTCCGCCGTCGCCATCGTCAAGCGCGAGTCGCACCTGCCGGTGATCATCGACCCCAGCCAGGGCGCGGGCCGGGCCGATCTCGTGATCGAGCTGTGCAAGGCCGCGGTCGCGCTGAATGCCGACGGTCTTCTGGTCGAGGTTCACCCGAATCCCGCCGAGGCATGGAGCGACGGCCAGCAGCAGGTCGATCTCAACCTTTACGCCAAGCTGGTCGACGAGCTTAAGCCTTTTATTTCCGCCGTGGGTCGTCCAAGCTGACGGGACCATCATGAGTTCTGGCGGCGGTCCCTCCTCCCCCCGCGCGACGCCCCTTTCCGCCGGCGTGCCCGCGGAGGACCGTCCCCGCGTCCTCATCATCGACGACGAGAAGGACGTCCATTACTCCTTCCGCCGCCTGCTGGAAAAGGAGCCGCTCGACATCCTGAGCGCCGAGACCGGCGACGAGGGCATCCGCCTAGCCAAGAAGTCGCATCCCGACCTGATCGTGATGGACATCCGCATGGGGCAACAAAGCGGGCTCGATACGCTCAAGGAAATCCGGCAGATCAATCCGCGCCAGGTCGTCATCATGATGACCGCCTACGGCACCTCGCAGACGGCGATCGAGGCGATGAAGCTCGGCGCCTACGACTACGTCCTCAAGCCTTTCGACATCCCGCATCTCAAAAACCTGCTGGCGGAGGCGCTCGGCGTCGCGCGCGCCATCCGCCAGGAGTCGGCGCCGTTTCCCGCCAAGGCCACGGCGGAGGAGTTGCGGCAGTCGATCGTGGGCAACTCCCCCGCGATGCAGCAGGTTTACAAGCTCATCGGCCAGGTCGCGCCGACGCATACGACCATCCTCATCACCGGCGAAAGCGGCACGGGCAAGGAACTGGTCGCCCGCGCCATTTTCCAAAACAGCACGCGGCAGAACAAGACGTTCATCGCCATCAACTGCGCGGCCATTCCCGAAAACCTGCTGGAGAGCGAACTCTTCGGCCACGAAAAAGGCGCGTTTACCGGCGCGCTCTCGCAGCGCATCGGCAAGTTCGAACAGTGCGACGGCGGCACCTTGTTCCTCGACGAAATCGGCGACATGCCGCTGACCACGCAGACCAAGATCCTGCGCGTGCTGCAGGAGGGCGAGATCTCGCGCGTGGGCAGCAACCAGGCGGTCAAGACCGACGTGCGCATCATCACCGCCACCAACAAGGACCTGTGGCAGGCGGTGCAGCGGAAGGAATTCCGCGAGGATCTCTTTTATCGCCTGAACGTCGTGCGGCTGAACCTGCCGCCGCTGCGGGAACGCGCTGCCGACATCCCCTTGCTGGTGGACTATTTCATCAACAAATATCGCCAGCGCCAACCGACCGGGCCTTCGCAAATGGCGCGCGACGCGATGGAGGCGATCCAGCGCTATCCCTGGCCGGGCAACGTGCGTGAGCTGGAGAATTGCGTGCAGCGGGCCATGGTGCTGGCGGCCGGGAACACGATCACGCTTTCCAATTTGCCGGAGGAAATCACGCGCGGCACGCACAGCGGGACTTCCGCCATCGCTCTGCCTGCGACCGAATCAGGCCCCGGCTCCAGCGCGCCGGCGGCTCCGGTCAAGGCCGCCTCCGCGAGCGATCCGGACAAAGGAGCGCTCGCCCATGCGGTCGAGACCCTGTTCGATTTCGCGCGGCGCGACAAGCAGTTCAAGCTGCTTCCCGCCGCCGAGCGCGAGCTGATCGTCCGCGCCCTGGCCGAGACCAGCGGCAACCAGGTGCAGGCCGCCAAGCTCCTCGGCATCACGCGCGCCACCCTGCGCAAGCGCGTCGACAAATTCGGCATCCAAAAGCGGATGGCGATCGATTGATCCTCCGCAATAGCGGCGGTCCATGACCGTCGCCTTCCTCGCGGCAACGGGCCGCTCCGTTCGCGTTGGACGATCCATGCCTTTCCCCATCGGCCAGGGATCAGGCGTTGCTCCTCGGAGGGCCTCTCCACGTTTCCTTTTGCAGGAAACGCCTCGCCCCCATTCCGTGGCTCGGAGGTCGGCGGCTGCGCAGTCACCTCGCGCCGCGGCCTACCGATTCGCCGCACCTTCCGGTTCCCGCGGCTTGGCCATGGGGCCGCGCTCGGGCAACGCAGTTTCCGTACGCTGCGTATCGGCCGCGAGGGACCGGCGGATTTTGATTTCTATCTGGCGATGCAACTTGCTCGATAGTTTCATGGGACTCCTTGGTTCCATTAGCAAAAGCACGTCACGTTCCTGTCGCGCTAATGTCGGCCAATGGTGTGATGTTGGCTTCATCGTCCAGGCGCGCCCGCCTCGGACGAGTCGTCGCTACGATGGAAAGAAAGGTGATTCGCTTTTCGCAGCGCCTTGTTTTCCTTGCGCAAATCGCGCCAGAAGTCACTGATCGCGGACTGGAATCGGCAAACCTCCCTGCCGCTTCTCCCGGACTGGCATCCGCATCGCCGCGGTTGCGTCCGTCGCCGGGGCGTGAGATGTAGAAGCATGCCGTCCATCGATTCACATCAGCCATGAGCCACGCTGTCGATTCGTCTCCCCGACGCCGTATCGCCATCGACATGGACGAGGTTGTGGCCGACGCGCTCTCGCGTCATCTCGATCTCTACAATCGGCGGTACCAGACCGCGCTGACGCGCGAGCAGACCCACGGGAAGTACCTGCACCAAATTGTGCCCGAGGAGCATCGCGAGGAGGTGGAGCAATGGGTGCGCGAAGTCGGCTTCTTCCGCGACCTGCCGGTGATGGCCGATTGCGTGGAGGTGATCCGCGAGCTGCAGGAGCACTACGACATCTTCATCACCACGGCGGCGATGCAGTTCCCCAATTCCTTCATCGAGAAATACGACTGGCTCGCGAAACACCTGCCGTTCATCCCGTGGACGCACATCGTTTTCTGCGGCGACAAGAGCGTGATCGCGACCGACTACCTGGTGGACGATCATGCGCGCAATTTCATCGGCTTCCGCGGCGAGGGCATTCTTTTCAGCGCACCGCACAACGCGCACGTGACCGGTTATCGGCGCGTGGAGAACTGGCGCGAGGTCCGGGCACTTTTTCTAGAGAGCGGGATCCGATTCGAAGTGGGGCCACGCGCAGATTAGGTCGTCGCCGGACGCCCCGACGCGCGTATCGGGTTGCAACCCGCGCTGGCCGGGCGGAACGTGAAACATGATCGAACCTACGAGAGAACCCACCTTTGCCGAGATTTCGGCGCTCGCTTACCAGCTTTACGAGGAGGACGGCCAACCGGAAGGCCAAGCCGAAATCCACTGGCGCCGGGCGGAAGAAATCCTGCGTCACCCGGAAGCGCGTCTGGCAGACAACATTCTCTCGCCGCCGTCCGAGCCGGAGATCACACGGGCTCTCGATGCGAAGGCCGAGGTGCTCGACGCCGACTCGCCCTCCGATCCTCACAGCGGTCCGGAAGCCTGGCGGCAGTCTCTCGATATCGCCGCGGAAAAGCGCGATGTCGCCGAAATCCGCCGGGCGCTGCAGGAGGTGCCGGGCATCGACACGGTCATGGGCGGTCGCGGTACGGTGCGAATTACCTACGACTCGCGCAAGATCACACCGGCCGCCATTGTGGATCGGCTCACGCCCGCGGCACGCGACGCGTAGAGATCGGATGTTTGGGCATGGGGTGGAATCATTCACTCCGTGCCTGCGCGTCAGTTCGACCCTGTTTTCCCGGTGAACGAACGTCTCTTTCGCGACGAGTTGCTGCTGCCTCGGCCGCGCGCGGAGGTGTTCCCCTTTTTTGCGGAGGCGCGAAATCTCGAAAAACTCACGCCGCCGTGGCTGAGGTTCGAAGTGCTCACGCCCGACCCGATCGAGATGCGGGCCGGGGCGTTGATCGACTACAGGATCCACGTCCACGGCTTGCCGGTGCGCTGGCGCACGGAAATCGCGGCGTGGGAACCGCCACACCGCTTCATCGACCAACAACTGCGCGGACCGTATCGCCTCTGGCATCACACGCACACTTTTGAGGATCGTGGCGACTTCACGCTGTGCCGAGACGAGGTGCGTTACTGGCCGATCGGCGGTGCGCTCATCGACCGGCTCTTCGTCCGTCGCGACGTGAAGACTATTTTTGCGTTTCGGCGGGAGAAGCTGCTGGAGATTTTTCCTCCACGTGCCGGTGCGCCGTGATCGCTTCGTACTCCGGGCCGTAGACGTCATCGGGATAACCGTCCCGAACGATCTGCTGATGATACGCGATCCACTTCGCAAAATCGGTGCCGATCGTGAGATGCCAGTTCCCGCCCGCGTCGCGGAGATGATTTCTCTGCACGTGCGGCCGCCAGATTTCCCGGTAAAACTGCTGCGTCTCGCGGCAGACGGCGAACTCGATCCGCGCGTTGGCGAGGATGAAGTCGGGGCGGCCGATCTCGCCCCGAGTTGCGTGCCCCGCCAAATCCTCGAACTCGCCTTCGTGCTCGGCGTTCAGCAACTCGAAGACCAATCCGGAAAGCTGCGCTTCCGCAGAAATCGGCTGGCCGCTCTTCTTCATCTGGCGCGCGATGAAGATGACGGGATGACCATCCGCCGCGTAGGTGTGACGGGCGAGATAATGCTCCAGCCGCGACTGGTCGTTCGACCAGCGGATCGCCCAACCGCCGTTGGAAAAATGAACCGCCAGCCACATCCAGACATCATCGTGCGGCTGCAGGAGCGTGAGCAGTTCGGGCCGGTCACGCAGCAGGGCGTTTAGGCTCACTCTTGCCTCCGGCGTGATCGCCGCTGCCTGCCCGGGCGTGACCGGGCCAGCGTCATCCGCACTTAGCAGCGCGGCGGTCAGCGCAAGAGCCGGAAGCCACGTCATCGCGCGAGGCTAGAGCACGCGCGCGACGCAGCCAACTCAGACCGCGGCCATCTTGCGCGCGACCTTTTTCAGGTCGGCGACGAAAAGACGGTAGGCTTCCTCCCGCGCGGCCTCGTCCGGCGCGCGCAGGAGCGAGGAGGGATGGACGGTGACGAACGTCTGCGCGCAGAAGGGCGATTCGCGGAACGTGCCGCGATCGCGCAGCACCCGCACCTCCGGTCCGAGCACCGACTGCGCCGCGGTGCTGCCGAGGCAGACCACCACCTTCGGTTTCACGATGCGCATTTCGGCCTCCAGCCAGGGTCGGCAGGCGGCGACCTCGCGCGGCGACGGCGTCTTGTGCAAACGGCGCTTGCCCGAGGGCACCCACTTGAAATGCTTCACCGCGTTGGTGACGTAGGCGAGCTGGCGGTCGATGCCCGCGTCCTCCAGCGCGCGGTCGAGAAGCTGCCCTGCCGGGCCGACGAACGGCTTGCCGGCGAGATCTTCACTGTCGCCCGGTTGCTCGCCGATGAAAACGAGGTCCGATTTCCAGGAGCCCTCGCCGAAGACGGTCTGTGTCCCGGACTTATACAACGGACAGGCAGTGCAGCCGGCGGCGGCTTTTTTGACGACCTCCCAATCGTCGCTTTCGGGCACCGGCGCGGGATGGAAGTCGGCGGCGGCGGTGGCGCGGCTTTTGGCCATCATGGAATCTACGCGGGTGGGCGCCTTGCGCAAAAGGTCCGGGATGAGCTGCGCCTCGGGCAGGTTTTTCCAATAGCGCTTCGGCATTTCCTTCGTCATCGCGTGCACCTTGACGCGCGCGGGGTTGAAAATGTTCGCGTAATATTTTTGCCAGAGCGGTTCGACCGCATCATCGAGCGGCGCCTCGGACTTCGGCACGCCCACGGTGAAGGTGAGATGCGCGCCGTCCCAATGCGCGCACCGGTCGGGGGTGAGAATCGACCAGCGCATCTGCGCAAAGCGATCGGTGAAGAACGGCGCGTTCAGCTCCACGATGTGGTGCGCCGGCTCGAACCACGCAACGTACCATGTCTCGCCCTCGTGCTCGATGGCGCGGAAGCGGACGAACGCGCGCATCTTGTGCACGTCGTGGCGGATGGCTTTGTCCATCTGCGCCAGCGCGTGGACGTCGGAGTCCATCGCGATCTGCAGCAGCTGATGCTCTCCGTGGGTGATGCGCCAGAGCACGCGATAGAGCAGCGCCCAGCGCTGCGGGTCGGCATGGCAGGCGACCCGGCTGGCCACCTCGACGAATTTCTTCGGCACTTTGACTGTCGAGCGCGCGGGCTGCGCGGGCTCCGGCTCGTCCGCCAAGTCGAGTAGCGGCTGGTTTTCACCGATCTCCTGCCAAAGGATGGAATCGGGCGGCGTCTCCGCCAGCAGCGCGGCGCGGGCGGCTTTCTGCCAGCCTGCGAACGTGGGAAGAAACGTGGCCTGCCGCAGCATGAAGCAATCTACAACTGTCCGGAAAAAACGCTCGGTTCCGGCGCAAAAAGATCCATCTGGCGCGGTTGGTTCACCGCGGCATTCCACGTCGCGCTGCCGATGGTGGCTGGGCGGTGGTCGGCCGTGACGACGAAGGGCAGCGTCTTCTTCAGCGGCACGCGCAGGCGGGTGAGGTCGGCCAGCGTGACGCGGTGCCAGCGGCGGGCAGCGATGAGCCGGTCCACGTTGCGCACGCCGAGGCCCGGCACGCGCAGAAGCGTTTCGCGCGGCGCGGTGTGGAGATCGACGGGAAATTTTTCCGGATGGCGCAGCGCCCAGGCGAGCTTTGGATCGATGCCCAGCGGCAGATCGGGCTCTGCCGCGGTGGTCAGTTCCTGCACGTCGAAGCCGTAAAAGCGCAGCAGCCAGTCGGCCTGATACAGCCGGTGCTCGCGCACGAGCGGCGGCGCGACAAGCGGCAGCGTGCTCGACGCGCTGGGGATCGGACTGAAGGCGGAATAGTACACGCGCCGGAGCCGATGCTCCGTATATAAGGAGGACGCCTGCTCGAGGATGGCGCGGTCGGGCGTGGGCGTGGCGCCGACGATCATTTGCGTGCTTTGCCCGGCGGGCGCGAAGGGTGGCGCCTTCACGCTTTCGCGCCGCTCGGCCTTGGCCTCCCGGATGCGGGTGCCGATCACGCCCATGGTGGTACGGATGCGGCCCAGGTTCTTCTCTGGCGCGAGCTTGTCGAGGTCCTCCGGCGTGGGCAGCTCGACGTTGATGCTGATGCGGTCGGCCCAGCGGCCGGCCTCGGCGATGAGCGCGGGCGCGGCTTCGGGGATGGTCTTGAGATGGATGTAGCCGCGGAACTGGTGCGTCTCGCGCAGCGTCCGCGCGACCTTGACCACCTGCTCCATGGTGTAGTCGGGATTGCGGATGATGCCGGAACTGAGGAAGAGGCCCTCGATGTAATTGCGCTTGTAGAAATCGAGCGTGAGGTTGACTACTTCCTCCGGCGTAAAGCGTGCGCGCTGCACGTCGCTGGAGACTCGGTTGATGCAGTAGAGGCAATCGTAGATGCAGTAATTGGTGAGCAGGATTTTCAGGAGCGACACGCAGCGGCCGTCGGGGGTGTAGCTGTGACAGATGCCGGCGCCGGTCGTGGAGCCGATGCCCTTGTCGCGCGAGTTTCGCTTGTCGGTGCCGCTGCTGGCGCAGGAGGCGTCGTACTTGGCCGCGTCGGCGAGAATGGCGAGCTTGGCGGAGACGTCCACGTTCAACTATTGCAGTATTATACGCACGTGCAATGACGGGCGGGGTGTTTTCTTGGGGATGGGG
>CAZZYY010000026.1:0-23272 GCA_964658475.1 uncultured Candidatus Methylacidiphilales bacterium
GCTCAGGATGACGGGTAGCTACTGGAGGTTTCTACAGGACAAGCGGTCTATGACCGCCGGCGCATAAGCGACCTACCTAAGTCCAAGCTCTTTGACATCAACAAGGACAGCCGACCACGTTAGATGGCAAACGTCCGCCAGCCAGTGCCCCACACGCTCTCTATACCACTTCATACCACATGGTAACGGTATATCACGGCTACCCCCCCGGGGGGTTGAAGCTCATCAGGCGAACGGCCACTTCTCCGGCACCCCGCCCGCCGCGCCGTCGCGCAGCCACCGTTCGACGCGGAAATCGTCGCTTTCGTAAATCGCCTGATCGAGCGTATAGGCGTCCTCGAACGCCGGCAGGAAAACATCGCCGGGCGTGTTCCGCTTGATGCGCGAAAGATAGAGGAACGTGCAGAGCGGGAAAAATTGGCGATAAATCTCCGCCCCTCCGACCACCCAGGCCGGCCTGTCCGGCGGCAAGGCGGCGAGGAGCGGGTCGATCTCGGAGTGCAACTGGGCGCCTGGAAGTTGGGACGCCTGCCGTGAGAGCACGTAGCTGGAACGGCCGGGGAGCGGCTTGCCGATCGCCTCAAACGTTTTCCGACCCATGATCATCGCGCTGCCCATGGTCTTGTACTTGAACCAGCGGTACTCCAGGGGCAGGTGCCAGGGCAGCTTGCCCTCGTGCGCGATCGCGCGGTTCTCCGACATGGCGACGATCGCGTGGAGGACAGGGCGCATGACGGAATTACGGCAGCCGGCGGTTTAACGGACTTATTCTAGCTTGAACGAACGAAAAATGTCGGGCTCCCAGCCAAAATTCCGCTAATCCCGTGGTTGGTCGTCATTCCGTCAAACTCAGACCGCAATCGGCGCCTTGATCGCGGGATGCGGATCATAGCCCTCGAGCGCGATGTCCTCGAAGGTGAAATCATCGAGCTCGCGGATCTTAGGATTGAGCACAAGCCGGGGCAAGGGGCGCGGCTCGCGAGCCAGCTGCGTTCGCGCCTGGTCGAGGTGATTGTCGTAGAGATGCAGGTCGCCGAAGGTGAGCACGAAGTCGCCTGGCTTGAGGCCGCAGACTTGGGCGACCATGCAGGTGAGCAGCGAGTATGAGGCGATGTTGAACGGCACGCCGAGAAAAAGATCGGCACTGCGCTGGTAAAGCTGGCAGCTCAGCTCGCCCTCGAGCACGAAAAACTGGAAGAGCGCGTGGCAGGGCGGCAGCGCCATCGACTCGACCTCGGCGGGATTCCAGGCGGTGACGATGTGGCGACGGCTGTCGGGATTCTTGCGAATCTGCGCGACCACCCGCGCGATCTGGTCGATTGCGCCGCCCTCGGGCGTGCGCCACTTGCGCCACTGCGAGCCATAGACCGGCCCGAGGTTGCCCTCGGCATCGGCCCACTCGTTCCAGATCGTGACGCCCCGTTCCTGGAGCCACCTCACGTTGGTCTCGCCGCGCAGAAACCAAAGGAGCTCGTAGACCACCGATTTCCAATGGACCTTCTTGGTGGTGAGCAGAGGGAAGCTGTCGCGAAGGGAAAAGCGCGCCTGCGCGCCGAAGACCGAGCGTGTGCCCGTGCCCGTGCGGTCGCTCTTCGGTCGGCCTTGCTCCAGCACCAGGGTAAGCAGGTCGAGATAGGCTTTCATCGGCACCGCGATTCTAACTCCTAATGTAGCGGCGGTCTATGACCGTCGCAGGCGCCGCGCCAAGGCAGGGGCGCGCTGGGTCCTCGCACGACCAACTCGCCGCGAGAGGAGGTGGCGGCGCGTTGCGCCGAGGAATGCGACGATCATCGACCGCCGTTACAGGCTGGAAAAAAGAAAACCGCCGAGCGCTGCCGCGCGGCGGTTTTGCGAATCAACAAGGTCGCGCTTTAGGTTTGCGGAACGATGAAGATCTTGTTCGTATACGGGCAACGAACGGCCGTGCCGGGAGGATAGCCCCGGACGTCGACCGGTTCGGCATACTCCGCATAGGGGCTCTTCACAAACCCCTTTTTGCCGGGAATGACGATACCCATCGGATAGTTGGTGGCGGGCTTGACCGGCGGCGGTGGCGCGGACTGCTGGCCGGCCATCGGCGAGGTGGAAGGCGTGCCGCCGCTGCCCTGGTCGGACGAGGCGGGCGGCGTGGTCGCCGGCGTCTCGGGCGTGGTCGTGGTCGAAGTCGTCGTCGTTTGGGTGGTGGTGTCCGGCGTGCCGGTGGGCGAAACGGGCGCCATGGGCGCAGGCGCCTGCTGCGGCAGCGGCGCGGGGGCAGTCGATTCTTCCTGGTCATGGCTGCAACCGGTGAGCGCCACGCCGCCCAACAGGGCCATCACTCCCAAAAGTTTCTTCATATGCGTACTTTCATCTCACAAAAAGCGGGGGTCGACAATGGCTTTGTTTTCAGTGAACACCCTGATTAAACGAACCATTGTTCCGATTCAAAATCGGCTCCCGGCGCGGCCAATTCGATCGCCCCCCGCTCTGGAAAACGCTCGCTTTGCAGCCCGCCTTCCAGAAGCTGGAGGAAGAACGCGAACTCGTGCGACGGCTCGATGCCGAGCACCGTCCGCGGCAGCGCCACCCGCAGCGACCGGCCCCAGTGGACCTGCAGGTCGCTCACGTCAACGGGCGCAAAGTTTACGCCGTCGATGCTGGTCTCGAAAAGGGCGTGAGGCGCCGCGCCGTTGGCGCCATGGCGAAGGGTGACGCGCGCCGGATGCGGCAGCAGGATGCGGATGATGATGGCCTCCGGCGGGCGGCTCAGGTCCAGCCGCAGGTAAAACGCGTTCGGGCCGAAGCCAAAGATAAGCTTTTGACCGATGCGATCGCCCTGGAACATCGCGGTGGCCTGGCGGGTCAGGTCGAGCTCGCCCGCGCCGAGCCAGTCGAAGAAATGCTCATTGTCACCCGCCAATTCGGGCGTGATGAGATTGAGCGGCTTGCTGTAGGCCAGTTCCGCGCTCGGCAGGCAAATGGGCACCTCCAAATGCGCCGGCGGCTCGACGCCGAGCAGGCGATAGACGTTCTGCAGGTGCGTGCGGAAGAGCTCGTCGAAGAGCAGGTCGGTGTCGATGGTGAAGTCCGGGCCGTACCACCAGAACCAGTCGCTGCCTTCCGCGGCGTAGATTTCCCACCACGCCTGCTCCAGCGTCTCGGGCGCCAGGCCACCCTGCTTCGCGCGCTCGACCAGGAAGTGCCGCGTTTCCTTGAGCCATTCCCAGCCCTTGTTCTCTTCCGGGTCGCCGATCCAGATGTCGAAATCGCTGCGAATCCACGAACCGGAATGGAGATAGGACGTCTCCGCCTGCGCAGGGAACTCGTCGAAGTAATCGCCCATGCGCCGCATGCGCAGCTCGGGCGTGGAGGTGAGCGCGCGGTAGAAGGAAGTAAGGAACGTCTCGCCGCCGTCGGGAAAGGCTTCCCACGCATTTTCGCCATCGAGGATGAGCGGCGTGACGCCCCGGCCCGTGGGCGCGGCGGTGGCGATGTTCTTGAGATGCTCAAGCAGGTGATCGACGGCGCGCGACGTTTCGTTGCGGGCGGCGTCGAAGCCGATGAAGTCGGAGAGCGGCCGGTCGCGGAAAAGCGCCTGCACGCTGGCGCCGCCGACGTTTACGCGCCAGCCTTGGAAGAGCTCGATGTGGTCGACCGATTTATTCACCCAGGCAAGGTCGTGCTTAAGGCTCTTGAAGAGATTACCTTCGTCCGAGCCGAAATACTCGATGCCCGCCTCGGCCATGAGCGGGATGATCTCGGGCGCGATGGAACCTTCCGAGGGCCAAAGGCCGCGCGCGCGCCGGCCGAAGGTTTTCTCATGCAGCTCCTGCGCCAGCCGCAAATGGGCGCGCACGTCGTCCGGCGCGGTGAATTGCGAGGGCAGGGGCGAGTTGGGCTGGCAGCGCCGCGCGATGTTCGTGTCGTAGACCAGCGGCATGATGGGATGGAAATAGGGCGTGGTCGTGAGCTCGATCTGCCCGCGCTCCTGCGCCGCGCGGTACTCGCCCAGGACCATGGCGAGAATCTCGCGATGGATGTGGAGCACGGTGAGCTTGTCCTGCTCGGTGAAGTCGCGGCCGCGCGCCTTGATCTCGTGCAGGGCCGGATAGCGCCGGAAGGCGGAAAAGCCGCACCACTGCAGGTTGTAGAGCAGCTGCAGGTCGCGGAAGTCGGCCTCGGAAAACGACTGGGCGATCGCGTCCACCCCTGCAGTGCTGTAGCTGGCGCCCCGCTTGGCCAGCAATTCGGCGTAACGCGGCATGGGCCGCACGAGCGTGTCCCAGTTGATCTTGAAGAAATTCTCCACGAGGTGGCGCTTGTCCAGGTCATCAAGATGGGCGGCGGGCTTGCGGCTGAGCGTTTCCCATTCGTCCTCGACCTCGCCGCTGACCAGCTCCTGAATCTGGCGGATGAGCACCGGCGTGAAGTTGAAGGTCACGCGCACCTCGGGGTTGGCGGTGACGAGATCGATCATGTCGAGGTAACCCTTGGCCGCATGCAGGCGCACCCAGGGCATCTTCGCCTTCTTCGTCAACGGATTGACGTAGTAGGGCTGGTGCATGTGCCAGAGGATGACGACGTTCATTCCTTGGCCTCCCCACGCAGGTAGCGCGCCGCTTCCTCCGGGAAAACGGTGTTGATGAACGAGCCAAGGCCGACCTCGAACCCGGCGATGGGATTGAAGCGCGGCGTGATTTCCAGGTGCCAGCAATAGTCGTCACGCGTGCTGGCGAAGTTCTCCGTGGCGCGCCGGCGCAACGGCGCGGTGTGGAGGAGCAGGTTGTAGCCGGGCTTCTGCAGCACGGTGGAGAGGCGCTGCAGGGCGAAGCGCAGGACCTCCGCCAGATCCTGCAACTCGGGCGCGGCGCACGAGGCATAATCGGGATGGTGGCGCTTGGGAAAGATCGCCAGCTCGAACGGGAACCGGCTGGCGTAGGGGCAGAAAAGCAGGAAGCTGTCGTTCTCCGCCACCAGACGCGAGCCCTCCTCGCGCTCGGTGTGCAGGATGTCGGCAAAAAGGCTGCGCTGCCTGGCCTGATAGTGCGCGCGGGCACGCAGGAGCTTGCCTTCCACCAACGGCGGGATGATCGGCAGCGCGACGATCTGCGAGTGCGCGTGCGCGATGGATGCGCCGGCGGTGGGCCCCACGTTCTTGAAAATATAGATGTGCTGGAAGCGCTGGTCGCGGTCCAGGTCGTTGATGCGTTCGCGCCAGGCGACCAGCACGTCGGCGATCGCAGGCACGGGCAGTTCCTCCAGGGCGAGTTCGCCGTCCGGTGTCTCGATCACGACCTCATGCGCGCCGATGCCGGCAAGGTGATCGTACGGGCCAATGGGTTTGCCGGCGAGCGGGCCCTCAATTTCCATGGCGGGGTAGCGGTTTGGGACGACCCGCACGCGCCAGCCCGCTTCGTTGGGACGCGAGTTTTCCTCCCGCAGGGCGAAGACCTCGTAGGGCGTGAGACGCTCGTTGCCGGCGGCGAAAGGGTCAATGGGCCCTGCGCCTGGCATGGCCGGAGCGCCGAATTCCTGCGGGCGACGCTGGCGCTTGGGCGCAAACACGACCCAGGTATGATGCAACGGATCGCGGCGAAATTCGGGCGTCATGAAGGCGGCAGTAAATCAGGAACTCAAGCGGGCTGGAAGTGTTTTGCCGCGGGTGAAGAAATGGAGCAGGCAGAGCGAGGCCGGCGTGATTCGCTCACAATCCGAGCAACGGACGTGCCACCCCGGCGGTTTCGGGGCGTTCGACCGGATCGCGCGCCAGCAGGCGCATGATACCCGCGCTGAGTTGCGGCGGCAATCCGGGCGCCAAATCAGACAGCGGCTTGGGCGCAAAGCGCAGTCGCCCGACCGCGGTTTCCGCGGCGGTGCCTTCGCCGTGCGGATAACGGCCCGACGCGGCGTAGTAAAAGAGACAGCCGAGCGCGAAGAGATCGGATTGCGCGTTGGCCGCCTGGCCGGCGATTTGTTCGGGGGCCAGGGTGTCGAGTCTGCCGAAAAGCGAGGACCGGTCCGCGGGGGGCGGCGGGCGGTGAAAGGGGAGCTCCAGCAACTTCCAGGTCGTGCCGGAATCCAACAAGAAATTGTCCTCGTTCAGATCGCCATGAACCCAGCCAGCCTCGTGCAGCGCGCCGACGGCATGGAGCGCCTGACGGGCAAAATGTTTGACCTGGCCGAGGTCGAGCGGTTGACGCGCGACTTGCGCGCCAAGCGTCTGCCCATGCAGAAGCTCGAAGACGGCAAACGATCCATGCTCCGGATCGAGGCCACGATAAAAAAGCCGAACCCAGGCGGGATGAAGCGAGGTGGGCATCTGGCCGGCCGGGCTTTCGCGCTCCACAATCGCGGCCAACCGCAGCGCCACGTCGCTTCCGGTGGCACGATCGCGAGCGCGAAAGATCCGGGCCTCGCCACCGGCGCCCACGAGTTCCTCCAGTTCGTAACGGCCCGCGACGGTCATGCGGACCAGTCTTTCACGGGGTGCGCTGGCGCCAAGTTCTTCCGCAGCGGCGAAGCGGTCAGAATTCGGATTCGACTTTCAGCAAATCGGCGCGGACCGGATTGGGCCGCTGCGGATCGCCTTGCGCCCGGTCGAGTTCCCGCGCGACCTGGAAGTAGGACTGGAAGGGCGAGACGGTGGGCGGCAGGTTTTGGGTCACTTCAAACCAGTTGGCATAATCGAGGAGCTTTCCGCGCAGATCCATCTCGGTTGCGCGCTGGACGTGCGCCTGGTGAATGTAGGCGGTGGCACGTTTCGGGTCGTTGTCCCGGGCCAGCGCGGTCAGGCCGAACCGGTAGAGTTCGATCACGGGTTGCCAGCTCGGATGGACGCGCAGCTGAAGGGCGGTGAGTTCGCGAATCTTTTGGTTGATCGCAGCCTCCACGGCGGGTGTCCGCGGGACGGTCGCGATCGTCTCGATGGTGCAAAGCCGCGTGTCGTCGTGACCTTTCTCCTTCGGCAAGGCCATCGTCTCCGCGGCGGTCAGGGCCGCAGCCGACTCGTCCCAACTGTAAACGAGATTGAGACTGCGATCGCCCGCCTCGCGCAGTTCGCGCTGCCAGCCCATTTCCGTGGGAAACAGCCGGATGGCCGACCCTGGATTCGGGCCGGTGATGGACGCCAGCCACTCCTGGAAATCGAGCCGCCTCTGCTGGGGGTGCGTGAGCGAGTTGACCAGATAATAGCAAAAGGCGCCCTGCCACGTGCCGAGCAACCGGTCGGTGCTGAGATCCTGCCAGCCCGTCACTTCAGCCAGGGTGGGTGCGCGATTGCCCATGGCGGCCCGCTTGACGATCTCTTCGCGATCATGGTCGGGATCGTCTTCCAGTGATTCGCGCAGACCCTCCACCAGCCACAGCGGCACCGCATCGAGACGCGTTTGCGCGGTGAAGGTGGCATCCGGCTTGAAAAATTTTTCCCAGAGGATGGCGTTGACGAACTGCCTTTGGATGAACGCGCGCGCGCGCGGATCGTTCGAGGGCAGGAAGGCTTCTACCCGCAGCGTCTTCCCGTCGGTGAGGGCGCTGACCGACTCGCGCGGCGGCTTCTGGCCGGGGACGGCATCGATCAGCGTGACGTGCACCGGGTACCGCCAGGTCGACCCGAGATGCAGGAGCGGCGCCAGCGCCTCGCGCGTGTCGTCGGCCAGCTGGATCACGTCGGCCACCACCTGCGCGTTGGTCCCGGTGCAACTGACCTCTGGATAAGCGCCCGAGTTGAGTGTCGAGGGTGTTTCCGCTGCCGACGAAGTCATATCCTCATCCTGCGCGTGTGCGGAACAGATGGCCGCCAGCGCGGTGCACGCGCCCAGAGCAAGGTGAAGACGCGGGCTCATCGGAATCAATCGGCCGCGGCGGCGGGCTTTGCAGGCTTGCTCTCGGCCTTCGGCGCGTCGGCCTTGGGTGTCTCCGTCTTGCCCGCGCTGGCGGCATCGCTCTTCGATTTCTTGTAGCCCTCGCTGCGATAATCGGTGATGTAGAAACCGGAGCCCTTGAAGATGAACCCGGCACCCACCCCGAGCTTGCGCTTTACCGGGCCTTTGCCCCACGTCTTCATGCGGCATTTGTCCTTGGGACAGACCTTGAGGGCGTCATCCTTCATCGACTGGAAAAGCTCGAAATCCTTTTTGCACTTGGCGCACTCGTACTCGTAGGTCGGCATAAGCAGGCATGGTAGCAAATCGGCGCTTGAATCCAACGTGGAGTTTTGCGCTGATCGCGGGATGCGCGGCGGGAAACACATCATCATGGGCGTGCCGGGCATCGAACTGGATGCGGCCACGGCCGCGATCGTCCGGCAGGTGCAGCCGGCCGGGTTCATCCTGTTTGGGCGGAACATCCGGGAGCCCGCGCAACTGCGGCGCCTGCTCGACGACCTTTGCGGCGAGGTGGGGCATCGTCCGGTGCTGACGATCGACCAGGAAGGCGGCCGCGTTTCGCGCCTGAAGGAATGCGGCACTGAGCCGCCCAGTGCGAAGCAACTGCGCGAGCGCGGCGACTTGGCGCTCATCGAGCGTCATGGAAGGCTGACGGGGGAAATCCTGCGTCTGTTCGGTTTCAACCTGGACCTGTGCCCCGTGCTTGACGTGTCGTTTGCGGGCGATGCGGACAACTCGCTCAAGAACCGAACCTGGGGCGTTGATCCGGACGAAGTGGTGCGGAATGCCGGCGCCTTCACCCGCGCCATGCGAGGCCGGGGGATCCTGAGTTGCGGCAAGCACTTTCCCGGCTACTCGCGGGCGGCGATCGATCCGCATCATGAGCTGCCGGTCATCGCGCGCACGCGGGCGGAGCTGGAGAGCGACGAGTGGCGGCCGTTTCGCGCGCTGCTCGGGGAAATGGACTCGATGATGGTCGGGCACGCCAATTATCCCGCGCTGGACGAAAGCGGATTTCCTTCCTCGCTTTCGCGCACGATCATCCACGGCATCCTGCGCCAGGAGTGGGGTTATCAGGGCACGGTGATCAGCGATGACTTGGACATGGGCGCGATCGTCGGGCATTACGGATTGGCGGAGTCGGTCACCCGCGCGGTGGAGGCAGGAAACGATCTGCTCCTGCTCTGCCATCGGCCGGAGCTGATTCCCGAGGCGGCGCGGGCACTGGAAAACATCCCGTCCGAGCGTGCATCAGAGGCGGAAAAGCAGGTGGACTCTTTCCTTGGGCAACTCCAGCCGCCGCATGAATTCTCGCTTTCGACGCATGCCGCGGTCGACGCGGAGATCATGCAGCTGCGTATCGACACGCTGGGCGCCGAAGCCGCCGCGCAACGTTCCGCCGACGATGGCAAGCGTTCGCCGGTGGAGAGTTTCTGATCTGAACAATTTTTAATTTCCGAATTAAGACGGGACACCTCATCTGCCTCTTTCGTTATTTCCAATTTGGAAATTTAGTAATTCCGTAATTGGGTCTTCTCCATGCCAGCCACCGCGCGACGCCTCGCCATTTTTCAGGAATCGGTCATCCGCGAAATGACGCGGCTGGCCAATCAGCATGGCTCGATCAACCTCGCGCAGGGGTTTCCCGATTTCGATCCTCCGGTGGAGCTGATCGAGGCGTTGGAACGGAGCGCGCGCGGCCCATTTCACCAGTACGCCATCACCTGGGGCTCGCCCCGTTTTCGGCAGGCGCTGGCGGCCAAGATCGCCCGCTTTGGCGGGCCGCAGCTCGACCCCGACCGGAATCTGGTCGTCACCTGCGGCAGCACCGAGGCGATGATGGTGGCCATGATGACCGCGTGCGAACCCGGCGATAAGGTCGTCGTCTTCTCGCCCTTCTATGAGAACTATGCGGCCGACGCGATCCTGAGCGGCGCGGAGCCGATTTATGTGGCGCTGCGTCCGCCGCATTTTGATTTTGATCCGGAGGAACTGCGGCGCGCCTTTGCGCACAAGCCCAAGGCGCTGGTGCTCTGCAATCCATCGAACCCGTGCGGCAAGGTTTTCACGCGCGAGGAACTGCTCTTCATCCTCGACCTGGCGCGCGAACACGACGCCTTCGTGCTCACCGACGAGGTCTACGAGCACATCGTCTACGCGCCGCACCGGCATATTCCGTTCGCCACTCTGCCGGGTGCGGAGGAGCGGACGCTGACCTGCGGCTCATTGTCGAAGACGTATTCGATCACCGGTTGGCGCCTCGGTTACGTGGCCGCCTCGGAAAAGATCATCGCGCAGGCCCGGAAGGTGCACGACTTCCTCACGGTGGGTGCGGCCGCGCCGCTGCAGGAAGCAGCCGTCACCGCACTGGAGTTTCCCGACCGGTACTATGAAGAACTCCTCGCTGAATACACGCGCAAGCGCGACATCTTCCTCGGCTATCTGGCGCGGACCGCGCTCGACTACACCACGCCGCAGGGCGCTTATTATACGCTGGTCGACATCTCACCCTTGGGATTCGCCAATGACCGGGTCGCGGCGGAGGAGATCACCAAGACCGCCGGCGTGACCGGCGTGCCGGGCTCCAGCTTCTTTCGCGAGCCGGTGCATCGCTACATCCGGTTCCACTTCGCCAAGAAGGACGACACGCTGCACAGCGCGGGCGAGCGGCTTGCCGCGAAGCTGCGGCCCTAGCGACTCGTTAATGCTAGAGGGAAAATAGATGGGCTCTCGGCCCCCCAAAGGGGCGCCCAAAGGTAGCCCAAGCGCCGCCCTGGGTATTTCAGAGCCTGGAAAGAGCCCTGAAAGGGGCGGCATCTACTTACCGACGGAGCAGGCCGCCCTTTTAGGGCTCTTCTCGATGGTCGGCCCGACCTAGGGCGTTGCCTTGGGCTAGCTTGGAACGCCCCGTTGGGGCGGGAAAGCCAACCCAACGGTTGATTTCGAGAAACGCGTGAACAGGCCCTAACGTCCGCAATTGCCGCGCACGTTTTCCGCGTCGCGGTCCTGCAGGAAAAGGTGCGCCTTGCGATAACTTTTCTGGTGCAGGTAGTGGCGCAACTGCGGATGAACGTCGGCGTCCATTTCCTGCTCAAGCGCGTCGAGGCGGGCAAAGATCGCGAGCAGATCGGGCGGGTTCGGCTCGCGTTGGCGAGGGACAGCGGCCAGGTACTCGTCGAGCGTCTGGGTTAGGCGCGCGAGTTTCTCCTCCGTACCGGTCACGATTTCTCCGCGTGCACGGCGGCCTTCTTTTCCTCCCACTCCGTGTGAAGGCGGCGCACCTCACGGCCGAGTTGGTCCTGCAACTGCGCGACGGCCGCCATGTCGCCCTTGGCTTTTTCCTTCACGATCTCGCCCTGAAGGAACGTCTCCTTCTCCGCGATCTTCGAGCCGTAGAGGGAGTTAATTTCCGCAATGCGAGCCTTCTGGTCCTCATTGAGTTTTTGCGTGGGCGCGGCTTTTTCGAGCCGTTCCATCGCGAGTTCGTAGGCCGATTTCATGCTGGTTGTTTCTCGAGGTTGACCCAGATCGTCCCCTCGCGCTCCTCCACCGGGTAGGTCGTGATGCGCACCTTCGGGACGTTGATGCAGACGCCGTCGCTGAGCCGAAAATCCCATTGATGCCACGGGCAGGTGACCGCTCCGTCGTGGACGAAGCCATCGTGCAACGGAGCGCCGCGATGCGGGCAGACGTTGTCGATGGCAAAGAGCCCGTCGGCGGTGCGGAAAAGCCCAATCTGGGCAACGCCGATCTTCACGCAATAGCTGCCGTTCGCAGGCAGGGAGTCCGAGGCGAGCTCCGTGTTGAGGAAGGCCATAACGCAAGTTTAGGTTGGTGCCGCGAAGCGGCAAGGGCAATGTCGGGCATGCTGGATTTCGCTCCCTGGCTGGGTGTCTTCGAGACGTTGCGTGTGATCGAGGGCGTGCCACTTTTCCTCGAGGAGCATCGCGCGGAACTGCAGCGCGCGGCGACGGCGCTCGGGCTCAACGTGGCGCTCGATCTCTCTCACGTGAAGCGGGACCTCGGCGGCCAAACCGGGCGCTGGCGCTGGATCGTGAACCCGACCGAAACCCGAACAATGTTCACCATCGAAGAACCGGCGCGTGAGCGGTCGGCTGCGCTTTCGATCTCCGCCTTGCGCGTGGGTTCGCAGAACTGGGACGCCCGCTTCAAGACCTTCAGCTACCTGACCCATGCGCAAGCGCGGGCAGCGGGCGCGACGGAGGAGGCGGTGTTGCTCAACGAGCACGGGCAGGTGGCCACCGCCGCCCGGGCGAACATTTTCTGGCGGAAGGGCGCGCGGCTCTATACCCCGCAGCACGAGGTCGGCTGCCGGTGCGGCGTGGTGAGGTCGTTCGTGCTTGGGCTGGGGCCGGTCGAAGTCGGGGCGTTCACCTTGGACGAGTTGGTGGGTGCCGAGGAAATCTTCCTCACCAACAGTCTGCGCGGAATTGTTTCGGTCGGCGCGCTGGAGGGCTCCCCCTTGTCCGACTTCACTTTCGCCGATGACGCGCGCCGGCAGTACGACCGGGCGGTCAAGCGAATGATGCGCCCGTCCTTGCGCAAGTAGGCGGGGAAACACCGGCCCTTGTCTATTCGCCGCGACAGGCCAAGCTTTCCGCGTGAGCCTTCTCTCCTGGATTGGATTCACCGCGGACAACAAGCCGCTGGAGGTGGGCGATCTTGCGCCCGACGCGCTGGTCTTCGATGTCCATGGATCTGAGCTTCATCTTGCCCGCTTTTACTGGGACGGCTTCACGCTCATCTATTTTTATCCGAAGGCCGGCACGCCCGGTTGCACCAAGCAGGCATGCGGCTTGGGCGACAAGTTCGAGGAGCTGAAGTCGCGCGACGTCGACGTCATCGGAATCAGCGCCGACCCGCCCGGCGGGGTGAAGCGGTTCCAGGAAAAGCACAAGCTCCCCTTCGTCCTGCTCGCCGACCCGGAATACCACGCCGCGCAGGCTTTCGGTGTCCCGCTTCTGGTCGGGATGACCAAGCGGCAGTCGTTCCTTGTCCGGCACGGCAAGGTAGTCTGGCGCGACCTGGCGCCCTCGACCCGGACACACGCGACCGACGTGCTGAAGGTCGTGGACCGCCTGAGCGCGGCGCCCGCTGCATAAGCCGGCAGAAAGAGTGTTTAGCGGCTCGGCCCCTTGACGCTGCGGAAGCAAAACGCCACGGCGTAGGTGACGATCGTCCCGAACATCACGCGCCAGGGAAATTCAATCTGCACCAGCCAATCGGGCGCTTGGACGTAACCACCCTTGAAGACCAGCAGGCCCGCGTGGGCCAGCTGGATGATGCTCGGACCGATGTCCGCGCTCTGCCCGCGCACGGCGTTAATGAGGTCCCACGGCAGCCCGCTCAGGATCGCCACGCCGATGAAGCCGGCCAGCATCCCGACCAGATTGCCGAAGTCGCTGCCGCGATTTTTCGTGGTCAGTCCCAGCAGGAAGACACCCAGCAGCGAACCGTAGGTGTAGCCGAAGACGCCCAGCACGACCGGGATGATGCGCGCGTGCGGTGAGTAAACGACAATGGCCGCGGTGGCCGTTCCGACCGCGGCGAGAAGCAGGGCGAAGACAATCGTGCTGCCCCGCACCGCGCGAACGATGTGTTTCTGGTCGCGCGCGCGGGCGAAGTAGGGCACCCAGAAATCCTCTGTGAAGCTGGTCGCCAGCGCATTGAGCGCGGTGCTGAGGGAGCCCATCGCCGTCGCGAGGACGCCGGCAATGAGCAGCCCGCGCGCGCCGGCCGGCAGTTGGTGCAGGATGTAGTAGGCGAAAATCTCGGGATTCTTCGCTGGCAGGTGCGGATCGGGATGAAGTTGATAAAACACCGCGAGCAACACGCCGATGAAAAGGAAGCCGAACGCAATCGGCACATCGGCCAGGCCGGAGGAGATCAAGGCCAGCCGGCTGCGGGCCTTGTCCTTTGCCGTCAACATGCGTTGCACCATGTCCTGGTCGGTGCCGTGCGTGGCCATGGTGGTGAAGGTCGAGCCGAGGATGGCGGCCCAGATCGTATATTCGTTGCCAAGGACGCCGTAGACCTGCGCGAGAAACGTGTGACCGCGCGCCTCCATCCGCGCGCTGGCGTCGGTGCTGCCGATGAAGTGCGCGCCCGTGTCGAAGATGCGGAGGTCGTCCGGCTGCGTGAGGACGCCATGGGCGCCGGCCCACCCACCCACGCCATGCCAGAGCGAGGCGAGCGCATAGAGGACCGCCCCGCCCATCACCGTGGCTTGGATGACATCGGTCCAGACAACCGCCCGGATGCCGCCCGCGGCGGTGTAAACGGTGGTGAGCGCGGTCACCAGCACGACCGCGCCGCCGTAAATCCAGATGGTTTCCACGTCCGTGGCGGCGGCGCCATGCACCATCTCATAGCCAAGCACGACGACGACTGCGGCGACGTAGAGGCGCGTGCCGCTGGCCAGCAGGCGCGTGAGCAGGAAGACGGCGGAGGCGGCGTTGCGGGTCGCCCGCCCGAAGCGCAGCTGCAGGTATTCGTAAATCGAAACGACGTTGTTGTCGTAGAACGGGCGAATAAACAGGCAGGCCACGACAATGCGTGCGAGGATCACGCCGATGGCCAGCTGCGCGTAGGTGAAATTGCGCAGGTGGTAACCTTCTCCGGGAGTGCCGAGAAACGTGGCCGCGCTCAGTTCCGCGGCGATCAGGGAACCGAGCACGGCCCACCACGGCATCTGCCGGCTGCCCACCGCGAATTCGCGCATATTTTGCCCCCGATGCCGCGAAGAGGCCAGTCCGACGCCGATGACCAGGCCGAAGTAGGCCAGGATGACGACGCCATCGAGCAGGTAACCCATCCCGCGTTATATGGAGGCCGCGCGCAGCCGTAAAGGGGAGACGATCCGGCGCGCCTAATCACCGTGTAACGGGCGGTGCGCTTGCGCGGGACTGTCCGGGCGGGCAGACTAGCTGCTTGAATCGAGAGTGACATGGCGCGCTCCGGCCTGACCCTACCCACCAGCAATCGCCCGCCGAGTCCACGGCTGCCGCGTCGTCGTCTCCTGTCCGACCGGACCGCGCGGCGCCTGGAAGCGCTCGGCGCGCCGCGCAAGCACCGCCGGCCTCGGCATGCTGTGACCTTGGCTCGTGAGGAGCCAGCCACGGGCAAACGCTGGCTGATCGCGCTCATCCTGTTCTCGCTGCTGATGCACGCGCTGGTCGTGGTGGCCATCGTCTTCATCAGCCGCCACACGCCCAAGTGGGAGCAGCCCCTGCCGCAGGAAAAGGCGCCCGAGGTGAACCTCGTGCTTGCGCCGCCTCCGCCGTCCCCGGTCGGGCGAAAACCGGAGTTCATCCCGACCGAGCCGCAGCAGAACGCGCATCCCCAGCCGTCACCGTTCATCTCCGACAACGACACCCGCCTGCAGACGCAGAACCGCACCTCGCGCAGTCCGGAGACGCCGCTGCCCGACGTGACCGGGCACAAGGACCACTCGCTCGATCTCCACAGCCGCCCACCGTCGCCCTTGGTGAAGAGCAACCCGTCACCGCCTGCGCCCCGGGAACCGCAGAAGCCGCAAAAACAGAAGCCATCTCCCAAGCCGAACCAGGAGACCAAGCCTGCGCCGCCCAATCCCCAGGCGGTCCATCCCACCGACAACCCGGAGAAAGGCACGCAGGTCATCAAGGAAAAGCCGTCCGACCAGCAGTACGACCCGAACGGCCTGCCCGTGCTGCCGGCGCTTTCGGCTCCTCCACTCCAACCGCAAACGCCGCAGACCGAGCTGATCCCGCAGACCCGGCAGGCATCCCCGCCGCACAGCGTGCCAAGCTTCGCCGTCTACCAGTCCGATGTCAGCGGACAGGCGGGCGCCCCGGGCGACAACTCACCGGCCGCACGGGCGACCGACTTGGGCCGCTACAAGGCGAAGGTTTACCGGGCGGTCGGAGCGCTTTGGTACAATAAGGTGAATAGCCAAATCCAGGTGCTGGGCGTCGGCACCGTGCACATCACCTACACCATCTACAAGGACGGCACGCTGCGCATTGTGGCCGACCCGGACGGCGGCAACCCGTCGATGATGCTGCTCCACTCGCTTAGCATCAACTCGATGACCGAAGCCGCACCCTTCGACCACTTCAGCGACGCGATGATCCGCGAAGTAGGCGACAGTTACACCGACGATTTCAGCTTCAGCATCTACGGGAATTGAGGATTTCTGTAGCGGCGGTCTATGACCGCCGGCGAAAATCGGCGAGATGGGCGCCGGTCGGCTCGGCGGGTAGCCGGGATCGGCCCGATCCCGGAGCGAGCAACGCGAGCGGAATGCCTTCCTGTTTTTCTACGGACTGATTCCGCCGACGATCTCCGCTTCAGCATTTACGGGAACTGAGCGCCGTTCTTCTGTAGCGGCGGTCTATGACCGCTGACGGAAATCGGACGCGCCTGCTTCGGCGGTCATAGACCGCCGCTACAGAAGACCGCTAGATCTTCGTTTCCTGCACCCAGGCGAGCGTTTCCTCCACCTCGGCGACACGCTGCTGGCCGAGAAAAAGCTCCACCGCGCCGATGCAAATGTTTCCGCGCCGGCGCAACCTGGCCTGGATCACGAGCGACTCGGCGCATGGGCGCACGGCATGGAAGAACGAGGACTTCACCCGCGCGAGGCGCGGCTGGCCTGCCACCTGGTGATGAAATGCCCAGATCGCGATGGCCTGCCCCGCCGCCTCGATCATCAGGCATGCCGGAAAGATAGGATCGCCCGGGAAATGGAGTGGAAAAACCCAGTGGTCTTTCAGGTCGACCTGGCAGCAAATGGAGGTGGTGGAGATCTCCGACACCCGGTCGATCTGCAGCATTTGCCCGACGGGCAGGTAAACCGCAGCCAGGTCGCGACGGCTATAGATGGGTTTGTCCAAGCGGGGAGGGTGGGGGAAGAGGGCCGCGCCGGTCACGCCAAAAGACGCGGCTCCTGCGGCGGTCGCGGACAATCGGCTCGCTGATCATACGTCCGGGCGACGTGGGCGGATGCGCTCAGTTTGCCTCGACAAGCGGCGCCGCGAATGGGCTAAATCGGGGCTTCATGGCCGACAACGAATCGCTGGCCGCGCGTGGAGAGCGGGCGGAGCAAATCAAGCGCAAGCCGGAGCTCTACAAGGTCTGCGAGGGCTGCGAATCGATCGTCGTGGCCGAGGCCGCCACCTGTCCGAATTGCCACGGCTACCGCTTCGACGTCAGCACCGCGCGCGTTCGCGAGCAGGCCGACATCCTCGGCAAGCGCCTGCCGACCTCCGTACCGCCCAGCGAATTGATGTAGCCGGTCAGGGCAGGGGCCTAAATCCGCTCCACCCGGGGCTCTTCCTTCGTCTCATAGGCTTCTGGATGCGCCTTCTGATGGATCGCGTAAGCCGCGGCATCGCGCAGCGCCTGAATTGATTCCTTCAGGTCCGGGTTTTTGAACACGGACGTGCCGGCCACGATCACCTCAGCCCCGGCCTGAACGGAGGGAACGATGGTGTAGGGATCGAGGCCGCCGTCGACCTCGATGTCGTAATCGTATTTGCCCTCGGCGCGCCACTGCACGGCCTGCTCCACCTTCGGCATCATGTCGGGCATGAACTTTTGCCCGCCGAAGCCCGGCTCGACCGTCATGATCAGCAGCCGGTCAATCTGACTAAGATGATCGCGCACGGCAGAAAGCGGCGTCTTCGGCTTGACCGAAAGGCCGACGCGGCAATCGAAACTGGCAATCTCCGAGATGGTGGTGGAAGGGGTATCCTCGCTCTCGATGTGGAAGGTCAGGTTGTCCGCGCCCGCCTCGACAAACTTCACCACGTACTGACGCGGATGGGAGATCATGAGATGCACGTCCAGCGGCAGCCGCGTGAGCGACTTGATCTTCTTCACGATGTCCGGCCCAAAGGTGATGTTGGGCACGAAATGGCCATCCATGATGTCGACGTGCAGCAGGTCCGCGCCGGCCTCTTCCAGGCGGCGCAGGTCTTCCTTCAAATTGCCAAAATCGGCTGAGATGACCGACGGGGCGATGCGAACCGTGTTCATGCCGAGGCCAAGGGTAGCTCCGCCGCGGCCGCCTGATCCAGCATCCAGACTGCGACGCCGTCACGCGGCTGCACGCGCTCGACCGGGTAAGTGCCCTGCGTGTCGCCCAGCACCTGCTTGAGCATCGGCGCCTTGTCCGCTCCGGCGATGAGCAGCAACACGACCCGCGCCGCGTTGAGCACTGGAAAGGTAAAGGTGATGCGGTCGGTCTTGAACTTCTCCACCCAATTCGACACCACCCATTTGGTCTTCTCCTCAAGCGCGGCACTCTCCGGGAAAAGCGACGCCGTATGACCGTCCGGTCCCATGCCGAGCAGGATGGCATCGAACCGCGGCACGTCGTCCAGCCGCGCGTCGCCGACGAAGTGACGGCGGATTTCCGCCTCGTATTCCGCGGCCGCCTGCGCCGCGTCGCCCAGTTCGGCGAAAACGCGATGGACGTTGCCGTCCGGCACCAGCCCGGTGCTCAGTAGCGTTTCCTTCACCATGCGATAGTTGCTCTCCGCGTGATCGGGCGGCACGTGCCGTTCGTCGCCAAAGAAGAGCTGCGTCTTGGCCCAGGGAAAGGTCGCAAAGGCGGGGTCGTGCGCCAGCAGCGCATAGAGCTTCTTCGGCGTCGAGCCGCCGGAAAGCGCCAGGGTGAAGACACCGCGCTCGGCAATCGCCGCCGCGGACAATTCCATCAGTTGCACCGCCGCCGCGCGAGCCAGGGCGTCCGAATCGGGAAAGACAAGAGGTTGAGCGGCCACGCCAAAAGGTTAAGACCGTTCCTAAAAGGAGACAAGGGCGACCGGGATGTGGAGCCGCCGCATAAGTCGAAGTGCCCCGGCAAGGATTTGAACCTTGGACCAAGTGATTAAGAGTCAGGGATTTTACAGAGGAGATGTACACTGGTTGCTGTACACACCCGTGAAGGCCTAGCTTTGCGCAGTGGGGCGGCGACCCAATCGACAACGAGGCCGCACTTGTCCGTGTGACACCAGTGAAGGTCTGCGCCGGGCGAAAATTGACCTAAAGGCACTTTGCATCTTGGGCAATAGGGGGATAATTCATAAGAGTGCAACCTTGTGGCCGCCGTCCACTTCCCAGTCTCTTCATTGACGGGTCAAACGGTGACAAAGTCACTTTTTCTGGCACACGGAGAGAAGGACTCTAAGAGGACGTTTTGATACCTTTTTACCTCTGAGTCGTATCTCTGCCTAGCGTTCACCGCTGGCGCAAACAAAAAAATGCAGACCAGTCGCGGGAGCACCCTGCTCCCGCTCCTAGCTTAAGAACCTAATGAATCGGGCGTCCGAGATAGAATTTTTAGGGTGAAAGGTTTTCCGGGCGTTCACAAAACCTTCCATGAGAGGCGATGCCATCGGACCGCTGGCCTCCTACAATCGCGTTCGCCCGCCTACGACATGTAGCCAATGCGAACCAGTCAGCAGGAACTTGTTCCTGCGTACTTAGGGCATGAGTCGTTTTAACCTTCGGATGTTTGGGGAAGGCTTGACACCATCGCCCTGCGTGATGGCTATGGGGAGGTTGACCGTCTCAGGCTTTTGCTCCATGCCCACGTCCTTCGCAGCGTCGAGTTGGAGGCGCAGGCCGTTGCTCGGGCTCAGCGTACCGGAAGCAGTTAGGTCTGGCTCGCCGCTCTCTTAGTACGCTGCTAATCACGGATAGATGGAACAGCTCCTCTATCGGTACTTCACGCTGACGCACGGCCTTGAAGCCTTGCAAACAGGTAGGTGGAAGATCGGGAAACTTACGGAACTAAATGATCCCTTCGATTGCTATCCTTTGATCCAAAGTAAACTAGTGCCGGAAGCCGAATGGGCTCGAATTGCCGACGCGATGGTCGAGAGCTTGGCACAGGATTCCGGGCTACTTTGTTTCAGTAAAACAGTCACCGATCCGGTCCTGTGGAGCCATTATTCCGAGTCTCACATGGGATTGGCCCTGGGTTTCGACTTCTCACAAGAGGAGAACGTGATGGAGGTGAAGTACGACAAGGACCGGCCTCGCATCATGTTCGATGAGTTGGTCGCGCTACGTGATCGCTCAGACTTAGTCTCCACCCCGCAAGGGAGGACGCTTATTAGCTCATTCGCGACAAAGGCACCAAGCTGGTCCTACGAGCAAGAGTGCCGCGTTATGATTGACTTCCAAGACTGCACCCTTGTCGGCAGAAATTACTTCCGCAATTTTCCGCAGCACCTATTGCGGGAAGTTGTTCTCGGCGCTCGTTGCCCGATGAGTATGGCGGACATTTATCGTATTATTGGTCACAGCGCCGCAACTTCGGATGCGCGCACACTTAAATACCCATCCGACACGTGCATCAGGCAGTGCCGGAAAAATCCGTCGGGCTTCACTCTTGAGTTTCATGACTTTATCAAGCCACTCCCCAGTGACGAGATCGTTGACGGCTGAGAGTTCGAGGAAAACCGCCTTGTCAGTCTCCTGTTGCTGGAATAGGCATGTGCGATGCCGTTCTTCAAACCGAGCCGCTGCCAGATTTGCACGACGCCATTGAGGCGCTCGACCTTCGTTTGGACGACTAACGGTCGCACGGTTTATATTTGCCCAAAATGCAACACCCGCCTTGAGACCATGAAGAGCCGGGAGGCTTTCAACCCCTCAAAACCCTTTGTTTTTCCGCCGATCATCGAAAAGAAGTCTTTCCAGTCTAGTTGCGGTACTCTCATTGGCGGGACGGTGCTGGTCGTCGTCGTCATTTCGGCCATCTCGGCACTGATCAATGCGCCTACCCCGAGTGCGCCTGCTACACCAACACTGGCAACAGTCGCCCCGGTGGTTGCAACACCTATTCTCATGTTCGATCAAACACCAACACCGGCATGACACCGTCAACGCCGATGGCACTGACACCGAATATACCGACACCCGTACCGACAGCACCGAAAGCGACGCTACCGCCTGACTCGGGTCCTGCTGTGGCGCTGAAAGACAACTCACACTTTCCGACCACTGTTGTCATGGCGACTCACATTGACGTGACTACACCCTCGGGCGGTTTTGGCTTAGACACCGGCGATGAGGTCAAAGTCGATAGCAGACAGTCAGATGGGACCTACGTCACTAGTCATGGTGGCCAACAATTTGCAGTGGCCGCCAAGTTGATCGACGACGCCAAGATAAAATGAAGGCTGTCCCAAGCAGCGTTCGTCGAAGCTATCGTGAGGCGCCAAATTCACCGTATGTCGCCTCGATATTCTTCTGCTGTGCTGCTTCCATTCCCGGCGCGATTTGCTCAAGGTCTCGATATACGCGGCGATGTCCTTGGTCGTGATGCTCCGGCCAGTCTTGTGAGGAAACGCATTCAGGAGGCCAGCAAGGGACCGGCGAGCATGCTTCTCGGTAGCAATGGACTTGAAGCCCTTGCGGGCGGTCCGGACGAGCTTCTTGTGAGCGATGTAGTCTTCGATTTCGCCTGCCAGCCCCGTGCGGGGCTTGGACGCCAGCTCGGGTGCCCCTCGTGATTTCATCGCCCGGACGACCGCTTCGCCGTAATCGCTCGTTTGGAGGGAAATCTGTTTCAACTCCCCGGCCTGACGAAACCGAAGCCAATATACTTTTCCCCGCAGGCTGAGGCCCTTGGCCTCTCTGTCAGGGTGCTGTTAGCTCGCATGCTCGACTGTACACAAATTCCAAAAACGCTGTACACTTTTCGTGGTTCTGGCGGGGTGCCAACAGGCTCCACCAGAGGTAAGATAGAGTGCCCCGGCAAGGATTTGAACCTTGGACCAAGTGATTAAGAGTCACCTGCTCTACCGCTGAGCTACCGAGGCGGGTTCGCTTCCCGCAACGGGAAGGGAGGCTGAGCATACCGAAGCGGCCCACCTTGGCAACTGAAAGTGACGTTTTCCGGCGCGCTGGGGGGTTATCCGCCCCCGGAGACGATCGACTCCGGCTTTCCGCCGCGATGGTAAGGCTGGTGATTCTGGTAAAGCTGGAGGCGGGCCTGGCCGTCGTTCGCCGCCTGCTCGGGGATGTGGTAGGTGAGGTATTTGGTTTCCCACTTCACGGCGCTGTTGAAGTCGCCGGACTCGGCGTCGGCCGCGGCGAGGGTGTCGACGTAGCCAGCCATGTTCCAGCCGGAAAGCTCGCAGGCCCGCTCGGCGGCGACCAAGGCGATTTTCCCGTCGCGGAACTTGGGATCGGGACAGGTGGCGAGTTGCCAGGCCAACCCGTCGTAGGCAGCCGTGGCGGCGGGATCGAGCTTGATCGTCTGCTTGTAGTCGGCGCGGGCGTTGGCGTAGTCGCCCTTTTCCTCGCGGGCATTGGCGCGCGCCAGCCACGAGGCGGCCCGGCTGGGATCGAGCTGAAGCGCGTGGGTCAGGTCGTCGACGGCATTAGCGTTGTCGCCCTTCAAGGCGTAGGCACGAGCGCGGTTAACCAGGGCGAAGAGCGCGGTGGGGTCGAGCCGAAGCGCCTGAGTCTCACTGGCGATCGCCTCATCGTACTCGCCCTTGCCTATGTAAGCTGCTCCGAGGTCGATATAGGCGGGGGCGGAGCTTGGACGCAATTTGAGGAACGACGTGAAATCGGCAATCGCGGCATCGAGATCGTTGTTGCGATAATAGGCGCGGCCCCGCTGGAAAAGCGCGGGCGCGTTGGCGGGATCGATCCGCAGCACGTTGCTCAGGTCGAGGAGGGCATGGCTGTAATCGCCCTTGGCGAAGTAAAGCCGGCCGCGGCGAAAGAGGTTGCCGGAATCATCCGGATTCTGGTCGATCATCTGCGTGGCCTGCGCAATCGCGCCGTCGATGTCCGCCACGTCAGAAAAAGCTGCGTCGTCCTGCGCCGAGGAAACATCCTGCGCAGCGGAAGGGTGAGCCGCCAGGGCAAGAAGGCCGATGGATGCGAGCGCGGTAAGAAGTCGATTCACAAACGACCAACCTGCGGACGGGAAGCGGCCAGCGCGAGATTTTTTGATTCGCCGAGCCGCCGATCTTCCGAGTGAGGCCTCCCGTCGCCTATTGCGCGCCGGCCAGGGGGTCCAGGCTGATGCTCAGAAGATTGATCGTGCCTTTCCCGGGGGGGAAGCAGAGGAAGAAACCCTTTTCCGCATCACCGTTGTCGCTTAACCGCACCCTGAGATGGACGGTCTGCTCGCCAGTGGCGCTGGTCGAGGGTTGAATCTGCCAGTACATGAATTTACGCACGCTCAGGTCGTTGATGATGACAAGCCACTTGCCGGGAGCCGCATTGAATGGGGCCAGGAGGGTCAGGCCCAACTGGCTGGGCACATTGGCGTAATCCTCGGCCCGCCTAGAGAGTGAGAAGTCGGGCGTGACGGTGTACTTGATGGTGAGCCCGTAGATGCCTGCCTTGCCCGTGAAATCCTGCTTCGCCGT
>CAZZYY010000027.1:0-22394 GCA_964658475.1 uncultured Candidatus Methylacidiphilales bacterium
CGCGCCGCCCGTTTCGACCTTCACATACGCCAAGCCCGGCGCGCCCAGCTTCTTTGCTTCCTCCTGCAGTTGATCGAACCACGAACGGGGTTGGTCAAAGGCTTGCGGCACGGCGAAGGCGCGCACGGTTTTTCCGGCGAAGGCCTTGAACTCGCTCTGAGCGAAAAGCGGCGTGAGGTCGGAAATCTCGAAAGGGATGCGCAGGTCGGGCTTGTCGGTGCCGTAGCGGAGCATGGAGTCGCGGTAGGTGAGGCGCGGGAAGGCGCCGCCGGTTTCGTTCATCGGCCACGCGGACTTGAACTCGCGGAAAAGCGGGACGAAGAGCGCTTCCATGGCGGCGAAGACGTCGTCCTGGGTGACAAAGCTCATTTCCACGTCGAGCTGGTAGAATTCGCCGGGAGTGCGGTCGGCGCGGCCGTCCTCGTCGCGGAAGCAGGGGGCGATCTGGAAATAGCGGTCGAAGCCGCTGACCATGAGCAGCTGCTTGAACTGCTGCGGCGCCTGGGGCAGTGCGTAAAATTCACCGGGGTAAAGGCGCGAGGGGACGAGGAAATCGCGCGCGCCTTCGGGCGAGGAGGAGGTGAGGATGGGCGTCTGGAATTCCTGGAAGCCGAGCTCGATCATCTTGCGGCGGATGCTGGAGATGATGCGCGAGCGGAGCATGACGGTTTGGTGCAGCTGGCTGCGGCGCAGGTCGAGGAAGCGGTACTTGAGGCGCGTTTCCTCCGGCGTGTGGTCCTCGGGGAAGACGTTCATCGGCAGCGGAGCGCAGGCGCCGAGCTTTTGGTAAGCGGTCACGTCGAGTTCGACTTCGCCGGTGGCGATGGAGGGATTGACGGTGCCTTCGGGGCGGGGACGCACGGGGCCCTCGACGCCGATGACGGTTTCCTTGGGCAGGTGGGCGATCTCGTCCTGGAAGGGGGCGGTGGGCGGGACGACGATCTGGGTGATGCCGTAATGGTCGCGCAGGTCGATGAAGAGTACGCCGCCGAGGTCGCGCTTGTTATGAATCCAGCCGGCGAGCTTGACCGTCTGGCCGGCGTGCGCGGGGCGGAGGTCGTTGCAGGTGTGGGTGCGGTACGGATTGGCGGCCATGGGGAGGGGAATTTTTAGACGGGATTGGCGGGATTGACAGGATTTTTGGCGGCGGAGGCGGCGACGGATTTTCGCTGGGATATTCCGTTATGAGGTGTTATGGAGTGGTATGAAGTGGTATGGGAGGGAGATTGGAGTGGGGCCGAGCTGGGGTTGAGATTGTTTGATCTCGTAGGGGCGGGGTGAGCGGGATGGGCTCTTCTCTGTTCCGGGCTGATTCCGCCGCTGCCGCGGCTCCGGCATCGGGCCGATGCCGGCTATCTTCGGAGGTTCTTGGCGAGGCGGAAACCGGGGGATTGATTGGCAGATTGGGCATTGAGTGGGCGCCATTGTACGGCATGGCGGGGAAGGGCGGTAGCACTGGAGGACCTATTTGGCTTGGATGGCCTATTTTTTTGCGTTCGGACGGCCGGGCGGTGCGGGAAAGCGCGAGTCCGTGGTATCGCGGGGACCGACAATGGAATTGTCGAAAGACACTTGCGTTCCCAAGTGCAACTTGGGAATGAGGGGGAAGGCATGTGTGTTCCCAAGTACAACTTGGGAACGAGGGGCTAGGCGGGATCTGTTGCGTCGGGCTGAGCCAGCTTGGTGAAGGCGGAGATGATATCGGCCAGTGGCGTGTCGAGTTGCTCGCGGGTCTTGAGGTTTTTTACCTGCACGAGGTTGCCAGCGATCTTGGCATCGACGAGGACGGCGTAGCAGCAGCCCAGTTCATCGGCGGCCTGGAACTGCTTGCCGACTTTGGCGGGCGTGAAGGAATAGTGCACCGGGCCGAGCTCACGGAGCTGGGTGAGCACGCGCATGGCCTGCGGGCGGTAGGCGTCATCAGCGATGACTAGATAGATCCCGTTTCCGGTTTTGGCATGGAGTGCGAGTCCCTTTTCCTTGAGCAGATCGGCCAGGACCATGTCGCCGAGGCCGAAGCCGAGGGCGGGGAGGTCGACGTCGCCGAGGTTTTTGAGGAGGGTGTCGTAGCGGCCGCCACCGGCGATAGCGCGGAACTGGCCGGTGCGGTCGAAGGCTTCGAAGACGACGCCGGTGTAATAGGCGAGGCCGCGGACGACGGTGTAGTCGCGCTTCACGTAGTCCTGCAGGCCGCGATGGCGCAGGCCGGTTTCGACGGTGTCGAGGCGGTCGCTATTCGCGCTGCCGGCGTCGGCGAGGACGGCGAAGACTTCGTCTGCGAGGGGGCCGAGCTTCTCGGCGGTTTTCTCGCGCGGCTCGCGCTCGCTCTTGTCAATGGCCTGGATGAAGGCGTAGCGCTGATCTTCAGGAATGTGCCTGGCATCCATGAAATCGGTCCAGAACTGGCGGTCGCTCAGGCGGATGACGAAATCGTTTTCCGTGAGGCCGAAGGCGCGGAGGGTGTCGATGAGGAGCGCGATGAGTTCCACGTCCGCTTCCAGCCCGGCCTCGCCGATGATGTCGCAGTTGAACTGGTAGTGCTCACGGCCGCGGCCTTTTTGCGGGCGCTCGTAGCGGTAGACTTGGGGGATGGAAAACCACTTGAGCGGCTTCTTGAAGTCCTTGTGCCGCGCGGTGACCATGCGGGCGAGGGTGGGCGTCATTTCGGGGCGCAGCGCGACGTCGCGATCGCCCTTGTCCTTGAAGTTGTAGAGCTGGCCAACGATTTCCGGGCCGGACTTTTTCGTGAAAAGATCGAGCGGTTCGAGGGGTGGGCCGTCGTACTCGACGAAGCCGTAGCGGTGCGCGACGTTGCGCCACGTGGCGAAGATGGCGTTGCGCGCGGCGCAGTCGGCGGGATAGAAGTCGCGGAAACCGGAGAGGGCCATGGCTGGTACGTGGAGGTGGAACGAAGAACTTAGAGCGGCTGACGGGTGCGACGCAATGCAGCGCCGCAGGAAGTCGGGAGACCGGCGGGCAGCCTGGAGGGACGCCGACTCAGGCCGCAGGCTTGCTATCGGAAGGGGCGGCGGGCTTGTCGGCGCCCGCGATGGTCTGGGAGAGCTTCATAACCTGCGCCTTCATTTCCTTGCCGGCCTTGAACTTGACCACGGCGCGCGGGGGAATGGGCACGTCGTGCTCGGGGCGGTTCGGGTTGCGGCCCACGCGGGCCTTGCGCAGCTTGACCTCGAAGACGCCGAAGTTGCGCAGCTCCACGGCCTGGCCGGCGGCAAGACTTTCGGTGAGGTGATCGAGGGTGCGCTGGATGACATTCAGCACGTCCTGCTGAACCATTCCGGTCTCGTTGCTGATTCGCACCACCAAGTCGCGCTTCGTTAAATTAGCCATAAGGCGGTGCTATTGCGCCAGATGGGCCGAATTTTGCAAGAGGAAAAGGTGAATTAAAGGCTGCCGGTCTTCGTTGGATGCGCATCGTGCGCGCCGAGAGTTTTGATGAGAATCTTGGAGTTTCTTCCGCTGGCTTCGTAGCGTTCGCGACGTGAGGCCGGTAAGTCATTGACTGAGCCTTCTTTATAATTCCCCTTCTGCTGGAAATAGTTGAAGGCCCGGGTGGACAACAAGAAGATTCGCTTGACCCCCTTGTGCCGCGCGGCGTCCTCGGCGAATAGCATCAACTTTTGCCCAATGCCGGTATTTTCGTTGGCGCTGCTGACGGAAAGGCAGGCGACTTCCGCAAGTTCGCCGCCGGGTTGCACGTGCAAGGCCACGCAGCCAACCACCTTGCCGTCGATCTGGAAGACGTAGTAGTCGGCGAGGTGCTGCACGATATCCATCCGCGTGCGCTTGACGATTTCCTCCTGCTCGACCGATTCCTTGATGAGGTTGCGGATGGCCTGGACGTCCTTCTTCATCGCGCGCCGGACGGCCTGGTATTCGTTGGCATAGATCATCGTGCCGATGCCTTCGCTGGAGAAGATTTCGGTGAGCAGCGCCTCGTCCACCCGGCCGTCGATGACGTGGACGCGGCTGACGCCGTTGCGGCAGGCGCGGATGCTGTGCTCAAGCTTGGAGACGAGGTGGCCGGGAATGTCAGCCTTGTGCTTTTTGAAGAATTCCTCGGCCTCGCTGACAGAGATCTGCGAGAGCGGCTGGTTGTCGTGGGTGAAGGCGGCGTGCTCGGTGACGTAGATGAGCTTGGTGGCCTTGAGCGCCTCGGCCACTTCCATGGCGACGCCGTCGGAGTTGACGCGGAAGGTGTGGCCCTCGCCGTCAAAGCCGAGCGGCGCGATGACGGGGATGACGCCCTTCTCCAGCAACTGGTTGAGGAACTCGATATCAACGCGCTCGACCCGGCCGGTGTAGAGCCGGTCGACGCCGCCGACGATGCCGAAGGGGTGGGCGATGATGGCGTTGGTGTAGCAGGCGCGCAGGTCGTTGGAGGCAAGGCCCTCGAGCACCTCGTGCGTGATGCGGTTCGCGGCGGTGAGCGCGATCTTGAGCGTTTCCTCGTCGGTGATGCCGGTGCCATCGGCGTTGCTCACGGGGACGCCGGCCTGCTGAGAGAGTTCGCGCAACTGGTGCGCGGCGCCGTGTACGAGGACGAGCCGGATGTTGAGCGAACGCAGGACGGCGAGGTCGATGAGCAGGTTGGGGAAATTATCGTCGGCGATGATGGCGCCATCGAGCGCGATGACGAAGGTCTTTTCCCGGAAGCCGGGGATGTAGGCGAGAATGCCGCGAAGTTCGGAAACTTTCATGGAGGGAGGAGGAAGCGCGAACTTAGAACGAAGAACGAGGGACGGCGAGACGGGAGTTGGGATCTTTGACGCCTGGGCGTGACGCGCTGACTTCATTCTTCACATCTGGGTGCATCGATCTAGGTTCTTCGTTTGCCGCATGCCCAACCTGGTTTATTTCGATCTGGAGACGCAGAAGAGCGCGGCGGAGGTCGGCGGCTGGCACAACAAGCGGGCGATGAAGATGTCGCTGGGCGTGACCTACAGCACGGCGCGCGGGTCGTACCAAATCTACCCCGAGAACGAGGTGGACCAGCTGCTGCAGGAGCTGCAGCGCGCGGACCGGGTGATCGGTTACAACGTGATCGACTTCGACTTCGAGGTGCTGGGCGCCTACTCGGTCTTCGACCTGAGCCAGGTGCCGGTGCTGGACTTGATGCGGGACGTGGAGAAGGTGGTCGGCTCGCGCATCGGCTTGGACGCGATCACGGAACAGACGATCGGCGCGGGCAAGACGGCGGACGGCATGGAGGCGCTGAAGTGGTGGAAGGAAGGGCAGCTGGCGCGGATCGCGGAATATTGCTGCTACGACGTGAAGGCCACGCGGCTGGTGCACGAGTTTGGCGCGGCGTACGGGTGCGTCTTTTATTATAGCAAGAAAACGCAGCGGCGGGAGCGGGTGGCGGTGGGGTGGTAGGAGAAGCTTTCCGCCAGCTTTCTGTTACTCCCACCTTGGATCCGGCTTGACCCGGAAGCGCTTGAGAAAGGGCAGAAACTTTTCGACCGGTATCACGATTGGATCGGTGTGGAGCTCGTAGCGGACCCCGCGCAGCTGCTCGATGCACTCGACGATGGCTTCGCGCAGGAGTTTCATGCAGCCGTAGACGGGCTTGGGGCGGGAGGGGAGGTTGACGACGAGGCTGGTGCCGCGCACGCCGGCGACGGCGCGGGAGAGCAACGCGACCGGGCCCCGCTGGAAGGAGTAATGGCGCACGGTGTCGCCGAAGCCGGGCAACTCGCGCTCGATGACTTCCAGCGTGATCTCGGGGACGATGTCGCGCGGGCCGGGGCCGATGCCGCCGACGGTGAAGATGAACGGGCAGCCCTCCTCGTCGCAGAGGCGCAGGAGGGCCAGGCGAAGCTCGGCCCGGTCGCGCACGAGAATGCGGATGAATTCGGAGGGCTCCTCGAAGACGCGGGCGACCTGCTTCTCAATCTCCTCGCCCCACTTGTCCTCGGGCGTGAGGGCGGGATCGATGAGGGTGACGCGGCCAATTTTCATGGTTCTGGTGTAGCGGAGTTTTTCGCGCGTACCAGCCGGCAGGCGAGCCGCACGGCCGCCAGCATGCTGTCGTGCCGCGCCACGCCGCGCCCGGCGAGCTCCAGCGCGGTGCCATGATCGGGCGAGGTGCGGAGGATGGGCAGCCCGAGCGTAAGGTTCACGCCGGTGTGGAAGGCGAGAAGCTTGAACGGGATGAGACCCTGATCGTGGTAGGCGCAGATGACCGCGTCGAACGCTTTTTCCCGCGCGGCGCGGTAGAAGAGCGTGTCGGCGGGGGCCACCGTGACGTCGATCTTTTCCCGAGCGAGCGCGGCGACAGCCGGGGCGATGAGACGGCGTTCCTCATCGCCGAAGAGGCCGTTCTCGCCGGCGTGGGGATTGATCCCGGCGATGGCGAGGCGGGGCTGGGCGCGGACGCCGGCGCAGAGGAAGTCGCGGACGACGCGCGTGACGTAAACGATGCGGGCGGAGGTGAGGCGCTTGAGGGCGTCGCGCAGCGAGCAGTGCGCGGTGCAGAGCGCGACGGTGAGCCGCGGGTCGGTGAGGGTCATGACGGCGTCGCCCGGCGGACGGCCGCAGGCCTGCGCGAGGAACTCGGTCTGGCCGACAAAGCCGGGGGCGATGGCGTCGATGGCTTCTTTATTCACCGGCCCTGTAACCATGGCCGCGTACTGGCCAGCGAGGCAACCCTCGGACGCTTCGCGGAGTGCTTTCAGGGCAAGAGTGGCTGAACGCTTGGTGCAGCGCCCTGGCTTGATGCCCGCGGAGGAGCCGAGGACGTCAAAGCGAAAGCCGCGGGGCAGCCGCGGATCGCGCAGTGTTCTGGCCACGATCTCCGGGCCGATGCCGGCGGGATCGCCAAGGGTGAGGGCGATGGTGGACGGCGGTTTCACAGCCTCCTTGCCCTCCAGTACCCAGGCTTTCGGCTGAAGTGAGCAATTGCCCAGATGACGACTTGCTCCTCGGTTTCGAGCGTATAATGAACGCCAAATGGAAAATGTTTCAAAAGAAACCGCCGGAAGGGTCCAGCCAGGATAGGAAAGGTCCGCGGTCGCAGCGATAGCTGCTGGAGTGCCCGGTCGATCTGCCGCACGAAGTGCTCGGCGAGTTGCTTGTCGATCGAGCGATAAAATTGGATCGCCTCGCGATATTCTTTTTTAGCTTCCGCGTGGAAGCGGACATTCATTTCAGCAGTTCGCGCGCTTCGCGTAGGACCTCTTCGGCCGGTATCAAAATACCGGGATTGCGCCGACGTTCTTCAATGATTTGAAGGTGAATGCGTTCGATTTCGGGGTCAATTTCCCCGCCACATTCTTCCAAAATCTGATCGACTAAATTAATCCGTTGTTCAAAGGAAAGTTTTTTGATTTCAACGACTAATTGATCGACGCTCATGAGTGGAGGTTAACCGCTAGACGGCACGATTCAAGTCCCCGCCTACAGGAACATCTTGATGTAGGCCTTGGCGCGGAGGCCGTCGAGCCACTGCTGCTGGCGGAGCTGGCTTTGCTGGGAGACGATGGTGTCCTCGATCTGCTTGCGGACGTCCTCGAGCGGGGTGATCTTCGCCTTGGTTCGGTCTTCCACCTGCACAATGTAGTAGAAGCCGTCGCTGGTGGCGATGATATCGGTGTGCTGGCCGGGCTGGAGATGCTCGATGTAGGGCCAGAGGTCGGCGCGGATGGCGAGCTTGCCGCGGGCCGTGACCCAGCCGAGCGCGCCGCCGTCGTCCTTGTTGCTGCCTTCGGAATAGGCCTTGGCCAGCTCGGCGAAGTCGGCGCCGGTATCGAGCTTGTAAAGGATCTCCTTGGCGATTTCCTCCTGTGGATCGTAGGTGGTCACCTTGCCGTCGGGGCCGGCGCGGGTGGAGGGATACTGCGCCTTGCGCAGGACGATGGTGCTGATCTTGATCTGCTCGTCCTGCTGGAAGAGGCGGAGATTGTTCTCGTAGTACTGCTCGATCTGGTAGGGCGAAACGAGCACGGTCTGCGAGACGTTCTTGGCGCGCATGTACTGGACGATGGCGTTGTCCTGGATCTCGTCGCGGAACTTGGCCATGGTCTCGCCGCGCTCGTAAAGGGTCTTGATGAAGACCACGCGGTCACCACCGTAACGCTCGCGGATTTCGTCATCCACCCGCGCGTTGACGAAGGTGTCGGGGATGGTGCCGCCGAGTTTCTTGAAATCCTGGATGATGAGCTCGCGGTCGATGAGGGCCTTGAGCACGTTGAGCTTTGCCTCCTTGAGGCGGTCGAAGAGTTCCTGACCCTGCAGGTTCTGGCGCAGGAGCTTTTCCGTCTCCGCGACCTGCTCGTTGATCTGGAGGTAGGTGATGACCTTGTCGTTGACGACGGCGGCGATGCCGTCGGCCAAAAGCTGGCCGCGCGCGGGGCCGGAGGAGAAAATAGCGAACGCGCCCGCCGCAAGAAGGGCGAGAGCGGTTACGCGGAAGGGGCTGAGCCGCCCGACGCGGGCGACTTTTGCAAAGAGGCAACCCATGAAATGATCTCGTTGAGCTTAGAAATGGGGTCGGAGGTGGTCAAGCGGGGAAACTTGCCGCTGACCATGATGTAATCCTGTCCTTGGCGCAACATGAGCTTGGCGCCTTGCGTCTCGACGAGCGAGATGCGGGCCCGCGCGGCCGCAATCTTGAGTTGCGTGGCGAGAAGCAGCCGCTCGACCGGTGCGGGCCAGGGTCCGTACTTGTCGCGCCAGTCAGCGCGCAGCTTCTTAAGTTCCTCTTCCTCGTGCGACTCGGCGATGCGGCGGTAGCCATCGAGGCGCCACCGGCTTTCCGCCAGATAGGAGCGCGGCAGGAACGCACCGAAGCGGCCGGCTTTCTCGTCGACTTCGTTTTCCTGCCAGGCGATGAAATCGAGGTCGAGCCTGGTGTCGATGAGGCGCGTGGTCTTCTGGCCTTTCATGCGCGCCACGGCGGTCTTGAGGAGCTGGCAGTAAAGATCGAACCCGACGGCGGTGATGTGCCCGCTTTGCGCGGTGCCGAGCAGATTGCCCGCGCCGCGAATCTCCAGGTCGCGCATGGCGATCTTGAAGCCGGCGCCGAGCTGCGAGTACTGGCGGATGGCCGAGACGCGCTTGCGGGCGTCGCCCACGGTCATGAGGTGGCGCGGCAGGAAAAGGTAAGCGTAGGCCTGGTGGCCGCCGCGTCCGACCCGGCCGCGAAGCTGGTAGAGATCGGCCAGCCCGAAGCGATCGGCGCGGTCGATGATGATCGTGTTGGCGTTGGGGATATCGAGGCCGCTCTCGATGATGGTGGTGGAAATGAGCACGTCGGTCTGGCCGGCGACGAAGCGGGACATGACGTCCTCGAGTTCGTCGGCCTCCATCTGGCCGTGGCCGATGTCGATGCGGGCGTGCGGGACGAGCTGGCGGACGCGGTCGGCGACGTTCTGGATGGACTGGACGCGGTTGTGCAGGAAGTAAACCTGGCCGTTGCGATCGATCTCGCGGGTGATGGCGTCGCGGATTGTGCGCTCGTCGTAAGGCGCGACGATGGTCTCGACCGGGTGACGGTTGGGGGGCGGGGTCTCGATTGTGCTCATGTCGCGCGCGCCCGTGAGCGAGAGATAAAGGGTGCGCGGAATGGGCGTGGCGGAAAGGGTGAGTACGTCCACGAGGCGAAAGAGCTGCTTGAACTTCTCCTTCTGGCGCACGCCGAAGCGCTGCTCCTCGTCGACGACGACAAGGCCAAGATTCTTGAACCGGACGTCCTTGGAAAGGATGCGGTGCGTGCCGATGACGACATCCACGGAGCCGTCGAGCAGGCCCGCGATCGTGTCGCGCTGCATCTTCGCGGTTTGCAGGCGGCTCATGCAATCGACGCGGATGGGATAGGCGGCGAAGCGGTCGCGCAGGTTTTTCCAGTGCTGCTCGGCGAGAATGGTGGTGGGAACGAGGAAGGCGGCCTGGCGTCCGTCCTGCACGGCCTTGAAGACGGCGCGGATGGCAACCTCGGTCTTGCCGAAGCCGACGTCGCCGCAGATGAGGCGGTCCATGGGGCGGGTGCCCTCCATGTCGCGCTTGGTCTCGAGGATGGAGCGCTGCTGGTCCTCGGTTTCCTGGTAGACGAAGGCCTCCTCGAACTCCTTTTGCCAAGGTGTGTCGGGCGGGAAGGCGTGGCCGGGCAGGGAATCGCGCTCGGCCTGGACGCTGAGGAGCTGGGCGGCATAGTCCATGACCGCCTTTTGCGCGGAGATCTTGGCGCGTTCCCAGCGGGAGCCGCCGAGGACGTCAAGGGCGGGGTGGCGCTTGCCGACGCCGACGTATTTCGAGACGAGGTAGGATTGCTCGACCGGGACGTAGAGCTTGCTTTGCTCGGCGAACTCGAGGACCAGGACCTCGGCGGCGGCAGCGCCTTCCGTGGAAGAGGGCAGGGTGGTGATGCCTTTATAAAGCGCGATCCCGTGGTGGAGATGGACGACGTAATCGCCGTCCGCGATCTCCGCGAAGTCGAGCGCCTGGGACTGGCTGCGGAGGTTGACGAGCCGTTCCTGGCGGCGCAGGGAGCGCAGCGTCTGGTAGCGGCCGAAGATTTCCGCGTCGCTGAGCACGACCAGCCGGCCAGCCGGCCAGACGAAGCCGCGCAGGAGCGAGCGCTGGTGGAAGGTGATTTCCTCCACGGGCAGGCGGGCTTCGCGCAGGAGTTCCTCCAGCCGCTTTTGTTCGCCTTCGTTGTTGCAGAAAATCGCGACCTCCCATTTTTCCGCGAGCCAGTCGCGGACATGATCGAGAAAGAGATCGCGCCGGTTTTCCTGGAGGATGAAGTCGCCGCGCGGCGCATGGAGAAAGTCGTGGGCGAAGAATGCGAGCGCATCGCCGGGGCGGGGCGGGGCGGATTCTTCTTCGTCGATCTCCTCTTCGCTGCCGAGGTTGACTTCGACCGAGCCGCGCGGGAGGTAGTCGCGCAGGGTCGAGTTGCCTTCCTCCGCGACGCCGGGGCCGGCGAGGGTGATCTCGGCGCGCGGGAGGGTCTGGACGGAGCGCTGTGCATCCACGTCGAACTCGCGGAGGGAGACGAGCTCGTCGTCCTCCCACTCGGTGCGCAGCGGCCGGCGCGCGTCCCAGGAGAAGATGTCGATGACCGCGCCGCGGACGCTGAACTGGCCGCGGCCTTGCACTTGGGCCTCGCGGGTGTAACCGGCTTTTTCCAGCCGCGCCAGCAGCTCGTCGCGATCCGTACGGGTGTTCTTGACGAAGGCGAGACGGTGCCCGGCCAGCGTCTTGGGCGAGGGGAGCGCCTGCTCCATCACGCGCGCGGTGGCGAGAACCACGCCGCGAAAACCGCCAACCTGGTGCAGCGCGGCGAGGCGCTCGGCGGAGGCCTCGGGATCGGGCAGGGCGTCCTCGATCATCCGGGCGCCTTGCGGGACAAAGACGTGGGGAGCGGCCCAGGCCTCGAGGTCGTTGGCGAGTTCCTCCTGCGCCTTGACGCCGCCGGCCAGCGCCAGCCAGGCGCTCGCGGGAGCTTCGCGCGCGAGCGCGGCGAGGATGAAGGCCTGGGCGGAAGCGGGGACGTGGCCGAGCGCGAGAGGGCCTTCCGCGCGGGCCAGCGCCTGCAGTTCCGGCCGGCCCATCCAGCGGGCAAACGATTTTTCAGGACTGGACATGGGCCGTCCTTCAACTTGCCGAACGCGGCGGGCAGGCGCAAGGCTTGCCCGCTTTTGCGCGGTGCGCTAGAAACCGGGATGACGCCGACGCGGTGGGCCATTGCGGCCTTTTGGACCATCCTGATTGTGGTGGGCGCCTACTACGCGATCTATTACGCGCTGCTGCCGGCGCCGCCGCCCCCGCCGGAACAGCACTTCTTTCCGCCAGCGCTGCCGGGAGGGACGGCCGCGGCTCCGTCCCCCGAGGCGCAGGTAAAGCTGACTCATTACGTGGCGCACATCACGCCGGGAAGCGCGGAGTTCAGCGTCGATGTGACGGTGCAAAACGTTGGCGGGAAAAAGGCGGCCGGGGTTCAGGTGACCGTGCATCCCTACGTGGGCAGCATGGACGCCGACAAGACCCAGTACGGCCCGGACGAAATCCCGAACCACATGGGCGGCGATTCGATGAAGAACGTGGTGCAGAACTTGGGCTTCCCCGATCTCAATCCTGGCCAGAGCGCCACGCAAAGCTTCACGTTGCCGATGCGCCCGGACGCCGATCCGGCCCAGCGGGACGACACGCCGCAAATCGTTTTTGAGTCGGCCAAGTAATCATTTCATGAGCTCCCGCAAGCGCGTCGTCATTCTAGGTTCCACCGGTTCGATTGGGGAAAGCGCGCTGAAGGTCGCGCGCGATCTGAGCGACCGGATGGAGGTGGTGGGCCTGGCCGCAGGCCGGTCGGCGGCGGCGCTGCTGAAGCAGGCGCACGAGTTCAAGCCGCGCGCGGTGGCGCTCTACGACACGACGGAGCTTGATGCGGTGCGCGCGCAGTTGCCGGTCGGGACGGCTTGTTACGGCGGAGCCGAGGGGCTGATCGAGCTCGCCACGCTGGCGGAGGCGGACATGGTCCTGGTCTCGATCGTGGGCACAGCGGGCTTGGCGCCGGCGTTGGCGGCGATTCGGGCGAACAAGGAACTGGCGGTGGCGAGCAAGGAGATTCTGGTCATGGCGGGTGAGGAAGTGACGCGGGAAGCGGCCGCGCACAACGTTCCCATCCTGCCGGTGGACAGCGAGCACAACGCAATTTTCCAGTGCCTGGTGGGCGAGCCTTCGCGCCACGTGCGGCGGCTGATCCTTACGGCCTCGGGCGGGCCCTTTCGACAGACGGCCGCGGCCGATCTGGCCAAGGTGACGCCGGCGCAGGCGCTGAAGCATCCGACCTGGAACATGGGCCGCAAGATCACGATCGATTCGGCCACGCTCTTCAACAAGGGTCTGGAGATGATCGAGGCGCGCTGGCTTTTCGGCGTGCCGATGGAGCAGGTGGACGTGGTCGTGCACCCGCAGAGCATCGTTCATTCTCTGGTGGAATTCGTTGACGGCTCGCAGCTGGCGCAGCTGAGTCATTCCGACATGTGCTTTCCGATCCAGTACGCGGTGACTTATCCCGACCGTCTGCCGAATTGCCTGCGGCCGCTTGATCTGGCGCAGGTGGGCTCGCTCCATTTTGAGGCGCCGGACCCGGTGCGGTTCCCCGCCCTGCGGCTGGCGCGCGAGGCGGGAATGAAGGGCGGCACGCTGCCCGCGGTGATGAACGCGGCCAACGAGATCGCGGTTCCGGCATTTCTCGACGGCACGATTCTCTTTCCCGCGATCTGGGAAACGGTCGAGGCGGTGATGACCCGGCATACGAACGTGGAGCATCCGACGCTGGACCATATTATTCAGGCCGACGCCTGGGCGCGGGCGACGGCGGCGGAAGAAGTGATGTCGCGGGCGGTCGAGTGTCCGTGAGCCGAAACTGAATTTACAATCACCGGCGATTTGGTACTTTGAGGGCATCAAGATGATGCCTCCTCCCTCTACTTTGCGACTCGAAAAACGAGTTGAGATTACGGCTGGTCTGCCTACTTGTAATCGGATGTTCGCGATTGCTTTCGATCTGGATACGGAAACGCTTTCCCAAACCTACGGTTCGCCTTCGTACAACAACGCCTATACCGAGATTCGGCGTTTTCTGCAGGACAAAGGCTTCGATTGGCAGCAAGGGTCGGTTTACTTTGGAGATCCTTCGAAGGTTGATGCGGTCAAGTGCGTGCTGGCGGTGCAGGAGTTGTCCAAGACCTATCCCTGGTTTGCGGCGTCGGTTCGCGACATTCGCATGCTCCGCATCGAGGATAACAACGATCTGAAGCCTGCTCTAATTTTGGGCTCTTAGTCCGCTTGTCGGGAAAGCTTGCGGCAACTTGCTGCCGTTGTTTTCATGGTAGTTCCATGAAAACGTTTTTTGCGCCTTTTGGGCTTTGGCTTGTTCTGTTTGGGTCGGTCCGGGCCGACTATCTGGTCCAGCCCAACGATGTGGTCGCGATCTGCGGCGATTCGATCACGGAGCAGCATCTCTACTCGGGCTTCATCGAGGAATACCTGCTGATGTGCCAACCGACGGCGGGGCAGAAGGTGGTGCAGTTTGGCTGGAGCGGCGAGCAGGCGCCGGCGTTCGTGGCGCGGCTGAACACCGATATTTTCCCCTTCAAGCCGACGGTGGCGACGACCTGCTACGGGATGAACGACGGGCATTACGGGCCGCTGACGGACGACTTGGCGAACACCTATCGCCGCGCGCAGACCGAGAGCATCGAGGCGATGAAGAAGAATGGCGTGCGGGCGATTGTGCTGGGGTCGGCCAAGTGTGTGGACAGCTACTATTTCAAGAAACCTGGCGTCGAGCCGGCGGTCTACAACAAGACGCTGGGGCAGCTTGCCGACATCGACAAGGAGATCGCGGCGAAGGAGGGCGTGCCGTACGCGGATGTTTACGGCATCACGCTCGCGACGATGAAAAAGGCGAAAGCGAAGTTTGGCGAAAGCTATGAATTCGCCGGGCGCGACGGCGTGCATCCGGGGCCGAACGGGCATTTGGTGATGGCGTATGCGTTCCTCAAGGCGCTGGGCTGCGATGGGGCGATCGGCACGATTACCGTGGAACCGGGCCTGGACAGGGCGGAGGGCACGGACGGCCAGCAGATCGTCTCGTGCCAGGGCGGGAAGGTCACGGTGACGAGCACGCGCTATCCCTTTTGCTTTACCGGCACGATGGACGACACCGATCCGGGCACAACGGCGGCGGTGACCCAGTTCTTTCCGTTCAACGAGGACCTGAACCGGTTCATGCTGGTGGTGCACGGGGTGGGCGCGGCCAAGGCGAAGGTGACGTGGGGCGGCGCGACGAAGGAGTTTACCGGCGCGCAGTTGGAGAAGGGGATCAACCTGGCGGCGGAGTTTTTGGTCAATCCGTTTTCGGCGCAATTCGCGAAGGTGGGCGAGGCGGTGGGCAAGCAGGAGGTGCAGGAGACGGCGCTGAGCAAGATGTTCATGCACAACGTGGCGCAATGGGAAACGAGCCTTTTTCCCGGCACGACGGATGAATTCAACAAGATCATCGCTGCGGGAATCGCCCAGCACGACAAGCTCTTTCAGGATGCGGCGAACCTGGTGGTTCCGATCACGCATACGATCGAGATTGAGGTGGAGAAGTAGGGGACGGTTTGCCGAAGGCCTCGGCTGGACAGTGGCGGACGCGTGTTCTACTCGGACCGGCGCTCGGAGAGCGCCGGCTACCTGAGCGAGCGCCGGCTACTTACGCCGCTGCGAGCTCGCGGTTGCGGTCGCGGTCGGCTTCGACTTGGCGCACGGAGTAGTTGGACGACTGCATCTTGCCCTGGGTGCACTCGCGCGCGTAGGTGATGAGATGGTGTGCGACCATGGCGACCTGAAACATGGTCTCGACGTTGCCTTGCTTGAGTTCGGTCCAGGCCATGTTCCAGAAGAGCCGGCGATAATCGCTACGGATGCCGACCCGCCAGACGATGCGCCCGAAGATCTGGATTGCGCGCGAGATGTTGTCCCAGGTGGCCTGCCTGGCCGGGTTCTTCGGCTTGATGCGGTTGGGGTAGGTGTGGATCGCGTTGTAGGCGTAGCGAGCGTAGAGCTTTTCCGGGCTGAAGACGTCGCCGATGACCTTCTGCCAGTTGCGCACGACGTTCTCATAGGGCTGGAGGAAGACGATGTTGGAATCGCGGTCCTCGGACTCGGCGCCCATGAGTACGCGGTTGTCCTTCTGTAGCCGCGTGTAGAGGGCGGTGTTGGGCAGCGCGTAGAGGATGTTCACCGTCATGATCGGGATGTTGGAAACCTCGGCGAAATCCATGATGGCCTGCGGCGTCTCGGGCGAGTCGGTGTCGAGGCCCATGATGATGCCGGCGGCGGCCTCGATGCCGTAGCTGTTGAAGGTCTTGATCGATTCGAGGATGGGCGCGCGCAGGTTCTGCCCTTTCTTCATCGCCTTGAGCGCGGTGGGCTCGGGCGTCTCGATACCGAAGAAAACGTTGGTGAAAAACGCTTCGCGCATCTGCTCGAGCACCTTGGTGTGCGAGGCCATGTTCAGCGTGGCTTCGCAGGAGAGACGCACCTGACAGTCGCGTTTCTTCTGCCATTCGATGAGGTGCGGCAGGAGCTCGGCGGTGGCCTTGGGATTGCCGATGAAATTGTCGTCCACGAAATAAACGGAGACACAGCCGCCGTCGGCCAGCTCGTCGAGCTCGGCCACGACCTGCTGGGGTGTTTTCAGGCGCGGGTTGCGGCCGTAAAGGGAGGGGATGTCGCAGAACTCGCAGGTGAAGGGGCAGCCGCTGGAGAATTGGATGGAACCGAGGAGATACTGGCGCAGGTTGAGGCGGTGGTAGGCCGGGGTGGGGAACTCGGCCATCGGTAGCTTCTCGATGGTCTGGTAGGTAATCTGTTCGTCGGGGCGCTCGACGGTTTCGTCGAGCCGCTGGAAGAGGCGCAGCGTGGCGTCACCCAGCTCGCCGCGATGGAGCAGGTCCACGTCGGGATAATAGTCCGGCGCGGAGGAAACGGACGGACCGCCGAGGGCCACGACCTTGCCGGCCTCGTGTGCGCGGCGCGTGATGTCGTTGATGCGGTGCCGCTGGATGTGCATGCCGGAAACGAAGACCACGTCGGCCCAGGCGAAATCCTCCGGCGTGGCCCGCTTGATGTTTTCGTCGATGAACTGGACTTCCCACTCCCCGGGAATAAGTGCGACGACGAGCAGAATGCCCTGCGGCGGCATGAAGCCCTTCACGTCGCCCATGAGCGGGAAGGCGTGGTTGAAGGTGCCGAAGCTGTAGCTGTAACGGGGAAAGACGCAGAGGACTTTGCGCTTGTTGCGCGGGTGGTAATCCCTCAACACGTTTGTCTTGGCTTCCAACTCGCTCAACTGGGTCGACATCGTAGATACACGTACCATAGCCTCCAATCTCGTGCTAATGGAAAGCTCGCTTGGCACCGGCCAATCCCTGCGTCCGCTCTTGTCGTGGAGATAAGGGGCAGCATACTTTTGCCGCTCGCATCCCCAACGTCATCGCCTCGGGAGCATAAATTCCACGAATGATCCCGAAGACCGATCCATCCCGCCTGCCCAGGCTCGACTCGGTGCGGGGTATCGCCGCGCTGATGGTGGCGGCGTTTCACACCCTGCCGCTCTCGCCGGCGGGATCATGGAGGGCGCATTTCGACTTTCTTATCGACGGCAAGACGGCGGTCGCCATTTTCTTCGTCCTGAGCGGCTTGGTTTTGGGAATGTCCCTTCACCGCGAGAACGGGCTGACGCTGAAGGGCTATTGGGCGTTTTTGGTTCGCCGCTTTTTCCGGCTATATCCGGCCTACGCGATAACCACCGTACCGTACCTGCTGTTCCTGCTTTTCCTTCGGGCGAGAGTCGAGCGAGGAGAGTTTATCGGGAGCGGCGATTTCAACGGGCGGTTTCAGATCTTTTCTGCGGTCTTTCCAAGTCACTGGCAATTGCTGGAAAATTTCGTCTTCGCGAGCCAGTACCTGAATGGAGTCACTTGGACCCTTAAGGTGGAGGCTCAGGCGGCGTTTCTCCTGCCCTTTCTGCATTGGCTTTCGACTTTTGTCAGATGGAAGGGCTGGCTCACACTTTTGGGCGCGTTGATTCTCATGTCCCTTTTTTCGCAGGGCAGTACGCGTATTTACCTATATCTGTTTTATGCGGGATACCTGCTCCCGGCGGTTCTAAGAAAGTTCAAGGAACTGCGGCTGACGAGGCCGCATTTGCTTTATCGACTGATGTTGGCCGCGGTTGTCGCCACCTTCGCGGCGGCGCACAGCTTTTCAGGAGTCGGGCCGGAGAGACCCTTCGGCGCTCTCTTCGCCGCGGTTGGAAGCTTCATCCTGCTGATTCTTCTGCTAGCCGGGACCAGCTTCGATGAAACCATTTTCCGACCGTTGGACTATCCCGTTTTTCGGTTTCTGGGCGCGATCTCGTATAGCTTCTACCTTATTTATCTTATCTGCATGGATCCGATCGAAAGGCTCGCCTCGATGCTTGCCGCCCGGCATCTCCTGCCCCTGAACGACGACGCCCGGCAACTGCTGGTATTTATCGCTGCGGCCGGCATCGCCGCTTACTTCGGGGACCTCTCCCATCGCTACGTGGAAAAGCCGTTCATTCGCTTCGGGGCCCGCTTTTATCCCCGTCGGGAACAGGGTCTGCCCGCTGCTCCGCGGCTGCATGCCGCGGAAGTGCAATGACGGACGTTGTCGCCCCGTTTCAGGCAAGAGCGAGCTTAAACCGGCGCGGTTTCGCTGATGCGGTAGCCGACGCCGCGGACAGTCTCGATGTAGGAGGCGACGTCGCCGAGCTTCTCGCGCAGGCGGCGGACGTGGGTGTCGACGGTGCGGGTATCGATTACGCTCTCGTAGCCCCAGACGTCGTTGAGGAGGCGGTCGCGCCCCTGCACGCGGCCGCGACGATCCATGAGGAGCGCGAGCAGCCGGAACTCGGTCGCGGTGAGGTCGACCGGTTGGCCCTTGATGAGGACCTCGTGGCGGCCGTGATCGAGCACGATCTCGCCGAGCGTGAGCTTCTCGACCGTGGGGGTCTTTTCCTTGCCGCGACGCAGCGAGCGGTTGACGCGCAGGATGAGTTCGCGCGGGCTGAACGGCTTGGTGACGTAGTCATCCGCCCCAAGCTCGAGGCCGACGATCTTGTCGACCTCCTCGGCCTTGGAGGTGAGCATGATGACGGGGATATGCCGCGTGCCAGCTTCGCTTTTGAGCACCTTGCAGACCTCGAGCCCCGACATTTGCGGAAGCATGAGATCGAGGATGATGAGGCTGGGAGCCTCGCTGCGGGCCTTGGCCAACGCGGAGGCGCCGTCCGTCACCGCGACCACCTGAAAGCCGGCGCCGCGCAGGTTGAGCGCGAGCATGTCGTTGACGTCCGACTCGTCGTCGACCACGAGAATCTTATGTTGCATAGAAGGGGGGGACGGACATGTAGCCTTGTCTCATAGGGGCCAGCAAGCGGGGCATTGTTACATTTTAACGGCGCAGGGGCGATGCCGAACCGCGCTTGCCCGAACCCGTGCCGCGGGCCAGCATCGGCGATGAACGTAACCCCACGCGAGGTCAAGGCGATGCAGGATCGCGGCGAGAAGTTCCGGCTCATCGACGTGCGCGAGCTCGACGAATGGAACACGGTCAAGATTGAGGGCGCGGAGCTTCTGCCGCTTTCGGAATTCCAGCAAAAGGCGGGAACGATCCTGGACGATCAGGACGAGAAGATCGTCCTGTACTGCCATCACGGGATGCGCTCGGCGCGCGCGCAGGGCTATCTCAAAAGCCAGGGGTACGCGGACGTGCTGAATCTGGCGGGTGGGATCGATGCCTGGGCGCGCGAGGTCGAGCCGGGGATGGCGCGGTATTGAGGCTTTCGCGCTCGGCGGTGCCGGAGACCCGAATCGTTAGCCTGAGCGCATGCGAACGAAGGTCTGGCGGACCGCGTCCATCGCGTGGAGGTGGACGGCTACCGGACGGAATCGAAGTCAGCCAGGGTGAAGTAGAAGGTGGCGCCTTCGTTCACCGCCGATTCGGCCCAGACGGAGCCGCCGTGGCGGTGGATGATCCGCTTGACTGTGGCAAGGCCGATCCCCGTCCCGGGAAAATCCCTGGCGCTGTGCAGACGCTGGAAGGGACCAAAAAGACGGTCGGCATAGCTCGGGTCAAAGCCGGCGCCATTGTCCCGTACATAATAGACGGGCGAGCCATCGGGCTGCCGGGAGGTTCCGAGGGCAATGCGGGCAGTCTCGCAACGACCGGTGAATTTCCAGGCGTTGGCGAGCAGATTCTGCAGGGCGATGCGGAGCAGTTCCTCATCGCCGGTCACGACCAGCCCTTCGGGAATTTCGACTTCAACCGCGCGGTCCGGCGATTCCTCCCGCAGCAGCGCGACCTGCGCGCGGGCGATGGCGCTCAAGTCCACCGGGGCACGGTGCAGCGCCACGCTGGAGAACCGGGAGAGGCGGAGGAGCGACTGGATGAGCTGGGCCATGGTTTCGGCGGCCTGGTGAATGCGGCCAAGCCAGGCGCGGCTTTCCTCGTGAAGCGCGTCGGGATGCTCCTTGGCCAGCAGCTCGCTGTAGGAGGTGATGTGGCGCAGGGGCGCCTGCAGGTCGTGCGAGACGGAGTAGGCGAAGGTCTCGAGCTCGTGATTGGCTTGCGCCAGTTGCTCGGTGCGCTCGGCCACGCGGCGTTCCAGGTCCTGATAAAGGATTACGTTTTCCATGGCCACCGATGTGCTGTCGGCCAGTGCTTGCAGGAGCTCGATCTCCGTGTCCGTGGCGGCGTGGCGGGCGCTCCAGTAGATGCCGATGGCGCCGATCGGGTCTTGGGCGCGGATGGGAACCATGACGAGGCTCTTGACGAAGGTCGGACGGTAGACGTCGTGGGGAATGCGGTCGTCGGCGTAAATGTCCTTGATGGCGGTGGCGCGGCCGTGGATCATGGTCCAGCCGCTGATGCAGTCGCCGAGCGGAAACCGCTGGCCCTTCCAGAGCGGTCCGATGGCGTCCTCGTTGACGTAGTGGCAGCGTTCGCCCTCCCGCAAAATGAAGGTGGCACCATCAGCCCGGCAGAGTTCGCGGGCCGCGCGACGCACGATATCGATGACGGTCTCCAGATCGCGGGCGAGCGAAAGATCCTGGACGGCCTTGACGAGGCGAAATGCGCTGCGCTCGTCTAATACCGACAGTTCGCCGAAAGCGTCAACGGAAGGCGTGTTCATTGCCGCGGGTCGAAGGCCTTAATCAAATATGGCAGCTCATCGTCAGCCCGGCAAACCGATTGGAGCAACTCGTTTGAGACAGGGCAGCCATCAGACAGAAATTGGGGAAGTTTGCATCACTTGGTATCTCTGCTGGGACTTTTCGCTTTCATCGGCGTACCGGGTTGCGAGCTTTAATGTGTCACGCGGTTTTATGATTTGAGCCTGAATCTTGTTCCCTGGCTGAGTGCGCTTAAGTGCGGCGGAGCGAGATAAGGCGTGATGGCGGGCGGCGGGTTTTCTAGGGTGGGTCCCGCGACCCGATAGCTCAAATGGATAGAGCAGCGGTTTCCTAAACCGCGGATCCCAGTTCAATTCTGGGTCGGGTCACGTTCCGGCGGGGCTTTGGCCAAGCATCTCGTCGCAGGCGGTTAGCACTTTCTCAAGAGGGGTGTCCTCCATGGTGTGGCTCTTGATCAGGCGCTCGCGCTCGGCAGGGTCGGCGATGCCTGAAGTATCGATGGTGGTCACGGCGCGGTAGGGCGCACGCCAGGGGCGGAAATGTTCCTCCATGGCCCGTCCCATCAGCGCCACGCTCGGGCAGCCGCAGGCGGCGGCGAGGTGCATGGCGGCCGTCGGCGGGCCGACATAAAAGCGGGCGCGATAAAGAAGCCCGGCCAGCTGGCTCCAGTCCGCGGTGCCGCGCGTCGGGAGAACGCGGGGGCCAAACTCGGCGCGGAGGGCGTCAGCTTCTTCCACTTCGTCCGGAGCAGGACCGGTGGAGACAATCACGCTACCCACGCGCTTGAGCAGGTGGGTGCAAACGGCGCGCCAGTTGTCGAGTGTCCAGCGGTTGAAGAGCTGTCGCGTGCCGGTTTGCAGGATGACAAAATCGTCGAGGCCGGTGGCAGGTTCCCAGGTACGGGTAAGCGAGCGGTCGTATCGCAGCGGCGGGATTTCGTCGGGGAGCGGGAGAAACTCGGCAACGGCGCGGTAGTCCTTTTCCACGCGATGGCGCCAGCGCCAGGCGTGGGTGGAGATGCCGGTGAAGGCGCGCACCTCGGCCGGGCGCAGGGGTGAATCGGGCAGAACGGAGTAGCGGTCCCGGGTTCGCGCAACGCGGGCGAAAAGGCGGCCGCGATGGCCGTCGCCAAGCTCGAAGACATGGTCGAACGAGGTCACGGCGAGTCGGGCAAAGATGGCCGCCTGACGCAGCGCGTCGGCGCGCGTGCGCGAGCGTTTGTCGACGCCGGCCAGCGTGAGCACGCGGTCGATTTCCGGGCAGCCGGCGAGGATCGACTCGCACCCGCGCCGCACGACGACCCAGATTTCCGCCTGCGGATAGGCCCGCTTTGCCGCGACGAGCGTGGGCGTGAGCAGGAGCGAGTCGCCGATGTGCTTCGGCTTGATGAAGAGCAGGCGCATCAGAAGCGGGATTCGGCCGCGGACGAAAGGGGACTTCGCGCGCTGGGGTGGGCGTTGAGCCTTTGCAGAAGCCAGCCCGTGATGCGTTCGAGCACTTCATCGCGATCGTGATCGTGGAGAAGCAGGTGATAGGAATCGGGGTAAAGGGTCAGCTCCTTGTCGGGGCCGGGCAAGCGCGCGAAAAAAGCTTCGACGCGTTCTTCGCCGATGAAGACGTCGTGCCGGGCGCAGAGCACGAGCACAGGCAGCCGCA
>CAZZYY010000028.1:0-22350 GCA_964658475.1 uncultured Candidatus Methylacidiphilales bacterium
TCATCATCGGCGCCCTCGTCGCTTGGTACTTCGTTTCCCGCGTCGGCAAACAAAAATAGATAACCATCGCCCGGAGGTCGGCGGCCCCCGTCTTGCAGGCCGTCGGTTCAAACCGCCTCGCATACCGGGATTTCCTGTGAACGCAAGACACCGCGCGCGAAGAATCCTCCGCGCGCGGCGCCGTTCAGACCGTCAGATTTACTGGCCGTCGGCCGGGGGCGGAGGCGTGCCGCCATCCGGGGGCGGGGGCATGTGGTGGTGCATCTTGTCGAGCAGCGGCCCGACGGTCGGATCGGCCGCGACCATCGCGTCATGCAGTTTCTTGTGATAGTCCTCTTCCTGCTGCTTGAGGGCGTCGCCCTCCGACTTCAGGTCGGGGTTGTTCGAGATGGCCGAGTCATAGGCTGCCTTGACTTTGGCCCGGTCGGCCTCGGACATGGGCGGACCCCAATGATGGTGGCCGCCGCCAGGGGCGGGCGGGGTGGAGGTGTCGGCGTCCTGCGCCTTGAGCCAGCTTCCGCCGGTCAGGCACAGGGCCAGGGTGGTGATGAGGAGAGTAGATTTCATAGTCAAGAACCATGACCCTTCCCGGGCCCAGCGGTTACACGAATTGCGACGCAGGCATGAAATATCGGCAGCGGGGCAGGCAAGGGGCCGGATGACCCGCGCCTCCTTTTGTGCGATATTCCCCGAATGCCCCAGGAGCGTCCGGACGTCATGCCCAAGGTGCGCGATCTGCCGCACAAGCCGGGAGTCTACCTCTTCAAGGACCGCTTCAACCGGGTCATCTACGTCGGCAAGGCCCGCGACCTTTCCAAGCGCGTCGGCCAGTATTTCCACCCCTCCCGCTCCGCGCGCGCCGACCGCAAGACCCAGGCCCTCCTGGAAAGCATCTGGGACCTCGAGTACCACACGGTCAAGAGCGAGCCCGAGTCGCTCCTGCTCGAGGGCAAGCTGATCAAGGAATACCGGCCCCGTTACAACGTCAGCTTCCGCGACGACAAGCGTTTCCTCCTGGTCAAGGTCAACCTCAACGATCCCTTCCCCAAGTTCGCGCTCACGCGGATGAAGAAGGACGACGGCGCGCGCTACTTCGGCCCGTTCGCCCACTCCGGCTCGCTGCGCAAGACGCTCAGCCTGCTGCGGCGCAAGTTCCACCTGCGCACCTGCCCGCCGGTCATTCCCGGTGAGATCGATTACCGGCACTGCCTTCAGCACATCATCAAGAACTGCTCCGCCCCGTGCGTAAACAAGATCACGCGCGCCGGCTACATGGCCCAGGTCAAGGGGGCGTGCGATTTCCTCGACGGCGCCTCCGCCGACATGATGAACGAGTTCCGCGCCGAGATGAAGGCCGCCGCCGAGCGCATGGACTTCGAAAAGGCGGCCGAAATCCGCAACCTGCTCGACGATCTGCGCCGCACCACCGCGCCGACCAAGCGCTTTGCCCGGCAGTTCGTCACCACCGTGCGCCCGACCGAGGACATGACCGCCCTGCAGGAGGCGCTCGGCCTGCCCGGGCCGCCGCAAATCATCGAGTGCTTCGACATTTCCAACATCTCCATCACCCACAAAGTCGCCTCCATGGTCTGCTTCGCCGGCGGCAAGCCCGACCGCGCGAACTACCGCCGCTATCGCATCCGCTCCGTGGCCGGCCAGGACGATTTCGCCAGCATGGCCGAGGTGGTGCGCCGGCGTTATGCGCGCGTGCTGAACGACGGCATCCGCCGCCCCAGCCTCGTCGTGGTCGACGGCGGCAAAGGCCAGCTCAGCAGCGCGAAACGGGAGCTGGATGCGCTCGGTCTCGGCGACCTGCCGATCATCGGCCTGGCCAAGGAGCGCGAGGAAATCTTCCGTCCGGGTGATTCGAACCCGCTTGTCATTGATCACAGTTCTGGCGCGATCCGGCTGCTCCAACGCATCCGCGACGAGGCGCATCGCGTGGCCAACGGCTACCATCAGCTCCTGATGAAGCAGCGCATGAACGAAAGCCTGCTCGACGACTGCCCCGGCGTGAGCGAGAACCGCAAGAAACTCCTTCTGCGCCATTTTGGCTCGATGGACCGCCTCCGCAACGCAAGCGTCGACGAAATCACCGAGATCGAGGGCATCGGCCCGAAGATGGCCGAGACCCTGGTCGAGTATTTCGCTAAGCTGCGCCGCCGCGGCCAGCCCGACCCCGTCGATCCCGACAAGCTGCCCGACGAGGTCGTGGGGACCGAGGTCAACGTCGCCGATTCGCCCAATCCCGAGGCCGGCGAGGCGGACGATCCCACCCTGTCCCCTGCTCTCAACGCGCCCAGCATGACCGAGCCGGAACCCGGCACAATCCACTATCAGCTCAAGCCACGGCCGTGACCGCAGCCGTTCGACCTCCAGTCGAGAGACGTTAAAATGCGACGTGTCCGTACGTCGCCAACTTCCGGGAAGGCATTCCGGTCGCTTTGCTCCCTCCGGCGTCGAGCCGACGCCGGCTACCTCCCAAGCTGTCCGTCTTCGCCACACCTGGCGGTCTCGCCCGGATGCCAACCTCCGAAGGTAGACTACCTGTTCTCAAGCGGTCGTTCCACCATTGGACTGATCCCGGCTAGACTGCATATCCGATACTGGAGAATTTTACAGAGCAACCACCGCTGCAGAAGGCAACGTTGCTACGAAGCGCCGATAACCGCCACCGGCAGTCCGCCCAGCGCGGCTTGAACCTCGATCCTGCCCTTGGTCGACGGAATGGCCGCGCCCGTCAGGACGCTCTTCCACTGTCCATCCGCCGCCGCCGACACGCCCTCGCCCAACTTGGCGAGGTCGAACTTGGCGCCCAGGCGGATGGCGGCGATAACCAGCAGCCGCTCGCTGCCCTGCTCGCGCTGAAACGCGATGAAGCTCCCGGCCTGCTCGCCTTCCAACTCGACGGGCGTATAGCTGCCCTCCAGGAAAAGTCCCGGGTGCTCGCGCCGAAAAGTTAAAATGGAGCGGATGACGTGCAGCTTGATGCGCCCGTCCTGCCAACCTTCCAGCATCTCCGCCGTCCCCGCCCCCTCCATGACCTTCAGCAGTTCCTGCCGCTGCCCGTAGTCGACTGGACGCCGATTGTCCGGATCGACCGTGCTCAGGTCCCAAAGATCGCAGCCTTGATAAATATCGGGCACGCCGGGAGCGGTCAGCTTCAGCGCCACCTGCACCAGCGAGAAAAGTGCGCCGCGCTGAGCGAGATCGGCCGCGAACGAGGTGAACGTCTGCCAGAACGTGCCGGAGCGGTTGCGGTCCAGCAAGCCGTCCACGAAATCGGCAGTGGCTTTCAACCAAGCCTCATTGGGCGACGCCCAGTTGGTGTTGGTCTTGGACTCGGCCAGCGCCTTGCGCATGTAGTTGCGCATACGCTCGGCGAAGACATCGTCCACCTGCTCGTCGCGCAGTGGCCAGGCGGCGAGCAGGATCTGGTAGAGGAGATATTCCTCGTTCGCATCGGGGGCCAGCTGGTCGGCCACCCGGGTCTTCAGGCTCTGGTTAGCCTCGCGCCACTCGCGCAGGAAGTCAGCCCAGCGCTCGGGGATCTCGGAGAGTGCCAGTAACCGCGCGCGCGCATCCTCCGCCAGCTTGGTATCGTGCGTGGAGGTGCTGAGCAGGCACGCCGGCCAATCCCGCTGCCGCCGCATGTTCTCCTCGTGAAAGCTCTCCGGCGGCAGACCAAATTCGGCGGGGTGATGGCCCACCTCGTTGTCGCCGAAGAGTCGGACATAGCGATAAAAAAAGGTGTCTTCGATCGATTTCGCCATGATCGCGCCGGTGTACTGCTGCAGCGTCATGACCCAGGCGTCGGCCCATTCCTCCTGACCCGTCTGCGCCTGGGCGTCGGGATACCTGCCGATCCACACATCGCGCACGAAGTGGAAGGCCAGTGGATCGGAAGACGGGTTGCGCTTGAGCGCCGCCTCCACGGCTCTCTCGACCACCGCGACGTCGCTCTCGCTCATCGGCTGACCGGCCCGCCGGTAGGTGCGATAGACCGAGAGGCACGCGATGATGCGCGAGAGCGCCAGGCGCAGGTCGTTCGTCGTCCAGTCGCGCCAGCGCCGGTCCGAGTTGACGCGGCGTTCCAGTTCCTCCACCAGCGTGTCGATCGCGTTGGGAAACAGCTCTTCCATGATAAAGAGCTTCAGCTCGTAGGCCTGCTCCTGGGGATCGAGCTGCACGCCGGCGAAGTCGCGGTAGATGGTGGTGAAAAGCGCCGCCTTCCCGGGATCGACGAGAAGATTGATCAGGCTGCCGGCGAACTCGTAGCCGCTCGTGCCATGCACCTGCCAGTTCGACGGCAACGCCTCGCGCTCGGTGAGGATTTTTTCCACCAGGGTGTAAGCGGGCCTTTCCGGGTCGGGCGAAAGCGTGGCCAGCCGTTCGAGATACTCGGCCGGATCCCAAAGCCCGTCGATGTGGTCGATGCGGACACCGGTCGCCGTGCCCTGCGCCAGCAGCCGCCGCAGCAACCGGTGCGTGTCGTCGAAGACTTCCCTCCGCTCCATGTGCACGCCAATGAGGGTGTCCACGGCAAAGAAGCGGCGGTAATTGATCTCGTGCGATCCGCTTTTCCAGTACGCGAGCCGGTAGTGCTGCTCCTCGAGAATGGCGTGAAGGTTATCGAAGGACGCGGCGTCTCCCTTCGTGCCGTTGAGCGCCTTGAGCACCACCTGGAGATCCGCACGTAGGCCCTCCTTTTCGAGCAACTCGACCAATTCGCGGCGAAGCGTGTCGCGTTCCTCCGTGCGCTTGCCTGCCGCCTCCGCGCTCTCGCCCGCGGTAGGGTCGGGGTGGATGCGAAAGCGTTTCGCCATGTTTTCCAGCTTCTGCGAGACGGGCGAGCCAGGATTCTTGAACCAGGCAAGCCGGTCGAGAATCGTGCCATAGGAGTCCGGGGAAAGCGGGAAGCGCAGCGCGCCGTAGCAGACCCAAAACGCATTGTCATCGAAGGTGAGCTGGAGTTGACCCTCCTCCAGGACGCGGCCGTAAAAATCGCCGAGCATGGGAACAAGGACCCGTTCCTGCAGCAGCGTCTGCCGCGGGTTCCAATGGATGTCGAAAAAGGAGGCGTAGCGCGAGAGCGGACCGTTCTCGAGCACGTCGAGCCAGCGCCAGTTGAAAGGCCCCTCGATGCCCATGTGATTGGGCACGAAATCGAGCAGGAGACCCATGCCGCGCTCGCGCAGGAGAGCGCTGACTTTGCCCAGGCCCGCCTCGCCTCCAAGCTCCGGGCTGACCTGATTCTGGTCGCAAATGTCGTAGCCATGCGTGCTGCCAGGCGCGGCGCGAAAAATCGGCGAGGCGTAGACGTCGGAAATCCCGATCTCGTGGAGATAGGGAATCACCGCCGCCAGATGCTCGAAAGTGAACCCGGCGTGAAGCTGCACGCGATAGGTCGCGCCCGGCACGCGAGAAGGGCTTTTCATGCTCCTACCATGCTCGAAAGCAGGCAGGGCGCTACCCTAGCCGCCGGTCGGGGTGGAGGTGCGAGGCAGATGAAAGACGTCCGCCACCGCCTTCGAGAAAGACGTGAAGGTCACCGGCTTGGAGACATAGTTCGTGACGTTAAGCCGCCGACATTCCTCCAAGTCGCGCGGATCGTTCGAGGACGTCATGACAATGACCGGCGTGGCCCGGTAACCCTCCCGCTGGCGCAAGGCCCGCAGCAGGTCCAGGCCGTTCAGCGAGGGCAGGTTCAGATCGAGAAAAATCGCGATGAGCTCCTGACCCACCGGCAGCGGATCGGGAATGACCAGAAAATTAAGCGCCTCCTTACCGTCGGAAATGAACTTCACATGGTCGGCCATGCCGGTCTTGCGCAACTGGCGCAGCAGCAATTCGCGATCATCTGGATTGTCCTCCACGACAAGGACGCGCACGGTGGACGTCGGGACGACCGGCGTTTGGGACATAGGGAGCGACTATAACATGGAGGTCGATGAAAGAAACTGGATTCTTGGCATGAGCTAAATGCTCAGCCGGTATCGGTAATTTTTACGCAACGCTGCCGAGTTCCACCCAGAAACGGGAGCCGCCGTTCTCCCCGGCCTCGACCCCGAGCGTGCCATGCATGGTCTCGACTGCCTTCTTGACGATCGCCAACCCTACGCCAGTTCCGCCGTACCGGGACGCCTCGTTGACGCGCACGAACATGGAAAAGATGCGCTCGGTGTCCTTCGGATCGATCCCGATGCCGTTGTCCTCGATCCAGAGGCGCACCCGGTCCTTGCGGCTTTCCGCCCGCACCACGATGCGCGCGACGCTTCCGGGATGGACAAACTTGGCCGCGTTGCCGAGCAGGTTGGCCACCACCTGGGTCAACGCCGATTCGTGTCCCCAGACGTGGGGCAACTTCCCTTCGATCAGAACCTCGGCCGTCGGGGGATGCAGGTTCGGATAGTTCGCAACGATGTCCCGTGTCATCTGGTCGAGATCGAGATCGACGAGCGGGGCGTCGCTGCGCGAGAGCCGGGTGTAGGAAAGCAGATCCTGGATCAGGCGGTCGAGCCGTTCGGCCGCGTTCTTGATTCGCGTCAGGTAATCGCGGCCCTGGGGCTCCAGCTTGTCGCCGTAATCCTCCAGCGCGGCCAGCGCAAAGCCCTGCATGGCGCGCAACGGGGAACGCAGATCGTGCGAGACGGTGTAGGAAAACGTCTCCAGCTGGCTGACCGCCTCGCGCAGATTGGCGGTCCGCTCGCTCACCCGGCGTTCCAGCTCGTCCGCGTGAATCCGCATCGCCTGTTGCGCCTGACGGATTTCCGTGGCGTTATGAAAGACTAGTACGACCCCGAGAATCTCGCCCTCCGGGGCGCGGATCGGCGCCGCCGTGTCCTCGATCGGACACTCCTCGCCGGTACGGCTGAGCAGCACCGCCATCTGCCCGACTCCTGCCAGCGTCTTCGTCCGAAACACCTCGCTCACCGAGTCGGGCATCCTCTCCCGCGTCTGTTCGTGGATGAGGTGAAAGACCGCCCCCAGCGGCGAAAGCAGCGCCTCCACGGAGGTCCAGCCCGTCAGCTTCTCCGCCTCGTGATTCATGAAAACGACGCGCCCCTCCTTGTCCGTGACGATCACGCCGTCGCCAATCGAGGTCAGCGTGACGCGAAACCATTCCTTTTGCTGCTCCAGGTCCCGCTCGGAACGTTCCAGCGCGGTGTTGCGCTGCTGGACAGTGTGAAGCGCATGCCGATAGTTGAGGGCCAGCATGGCGAACTGGCGCCGCACCAGCTGAGCCACCGCCAACGCCAGGAGGATCGCGATGACAAAGCAGGAAAGCACGAAGACATGCTTCATGTGCGTGACGTCCTGAAGACGCGCGTCGCGGATCTTGATCTGTTGCGCGGTGATGTCCGCGATCCGGTTGTTAAGGTCATCCCGCAGGGTGCGGCCCAGCCGGGTCCACTCGACGTCGGGAACCTTGCCGCTCTTGCGCTGGGTGACGGTGCCCTGGGCATGCGCCAGCCAGGTGTCTTTGGCCTGGATGAGCTGGTCGGCGGCGACGCGCAGATTGGCATGGTCGCTGACCAGGTCGCGCAATCGGGAAAACTGGCCGTTGACCACGGCCAACCCGTTCTCGTATCCCGCCAGGAACTGCGGATCGCCGCTAATTTGAAAACCGAGCTCGCTGCTTTCCATGGCCAGCAGCGTCTCGTGGCAGTAGAGGATCTGGCGCCCGACCTCGCGCGAGTGGTCGGACTTGTCGATGACGTGCAGGAATTCGAACCCGATCAGCGCGACAACCAGCGCCGCGAGAAGAATGACCGCAATCGGCAACAGAATGGCGTTGCGTAACGCTCGGGAAAACTGCGCGGCATCGGTATCGATTAACATCAGACCTCCACCCACCGGTGTGACGTTAAAATAGAACGTACCGGGCCGTATAACAACCCGGTACGTCGAGCTTCCAAGACAGGGCTACTGGCTGAAGTGGCCGGTCTTGTTCTGAACCTTGTCGTTCTTCAACACGATGGTGACGGTGGTGCCGTTCTGCGTGTTGGTGTAGGTCAACGTTGTTTGTGTTCCGCCCACGATGGGAATCGGCTGCGAATCCTCATGGCTCGGCGCGCCGAGGATCGACTTCACATCGGCCTCCGACATGTCGTTCTGAACCTTGTTGTAGTTGTCTTCGGTGAGGGTGAGCGGCGAGCCTCCGCCGCATCCGCTGAGGGCGAGCACCGAGGCGAGCGCCAGGGACCAAATATATTTCATAACTGCCTTTCTTGTTGGTTGGTTCCGGAAACGCGAACGCCCACGTGGCGCTCTCCCGCTTCCAAAGGGTTCATGGAGATCATGGTCAAATCCGGTCGTTGCGCCCCATCTTCACGGCTTCGACCGGCACGACAAACATGAATTCACTGCCGCCCGCCTCGGGGCTGAGCACGCCGATCTCGCCGCCGTGCGCGACGACGATCTCCCGGGCGATGGACAAGCCAAGGCCGGCGCCATTCTTTTGCGTGCCCGGCACACGGTAGAAGCGCTCGAAGATGTGGTCCTGATGGTCCGGGGCAATCCCGGGCCCCTGGTCCCGCACGGCGAACCGCACGGATTTGCGGCCGGCCCGCGTCGCGCCGGTCTCGGCCCTGACCCACACCGTCGTCCCGACGGGCGAGTACTTGATGGCATTCGTCAGCAGGTTGGCGAAGACATAGAGAATCCGCTGCTGGTCGACCCGAATTTCCGGCAGGTTGGCGTCGATGTCGGTCTCAAGGCGGATGTTGGCCGTCTGGGCCGGTTCCCGGACCGCGTGGATGGCCGCCTCGACCAGCTTGGCGGGCGAAATCGGCTGCAAGTCCAGCAACTCGGGACCCTGCTCCAGCCGGGCCAGGTCGAGAAGGTCATTGAGCGTATGCAGCAGCCGATCGGCGTCCTCCCGCGCCGTCTCGACCAGGTCGTGCTGCTTCTCGTTCAGCGGCCCGACTGTCTTCTCCACCAAAAGGTAAAGCGCCATCCGGACGCTGGTCAGCGGCGTCTTGAGTTCATGGCTGACGGTGGAGATCAGGTTGCTCTTCACGTCGTCGAGCAGGAGCATGCGCGTCACATTTTCCAGGATGACGGCAACGCCAAAAGTCGTCCCCTTGTCGTCGCGCAAAAGCACAATGCGGGGGAGAAAATAGCGGTCCTGCCCGTCGATGTGAAACTTGACGGCGTCCTGGAATTGCGTCGGCAGGAAATCCTCCCCGGTGCGCCGCACCTCTTCCACCTTCTCGTCCACCTTCTTGGGCAGGCGGGTGACGCCGGAAAAGAGAAGCTTGAGCGCGAGCTGATCGGCTTCCGGGTTGCGGAACTCCACCGTCCCCGCCGAGTTGAGCACGAAAATGGGATCGGGGAACGACGCGAGCGTGGCGCGGATTGTCATGTTCAGGCGCAACAACTCGTCGGAAGTGTTCGAGCGGTACTCGCGCAGCTGCTCGGCCATCTTGTTGAACGACGTCGCCAGCATCCCGAACTCGTCCCGGGTGGAAACGCGGATGGTCTGGTCGAGATGGCCTTCCCCCACCCGCTGGATCGAATGGGCCATGGCCGCGAGCGGATTGAGCAGGCCGCGCGTCAAGCCCATGGAAGCGGCCAGCACCACGACGCAGGCCACGATCATCAGGACAAAAAGCAACCGCACCGTGGAGTTGATGTCCTCACCGATGGAGTCTCGGCTCGTGGAGGCGACTTTTTCATGGGCGACCCCGAGTTCGTCGGCGTGGCCCAGCATCTGCATGGTCTCCGCTCCGAGCTTTTGTGCGGTGGTCCGCCCGACCTGGTTAAGCTCTCCCGGCGTGCCGATGAAATGCCGGGCCCGTGCCTGGTAATCCGCCGAGGTGGCGCCAACCTGGTCGACGATCTTCTTTTCCGCCGGCTGCGACGCCGCTTCCTGCCGCACGACCGTGAACGCGTCCGACCATTGCTTCCAGGCTTGGTCGAAGCTGGCGAGACTCTCCGTGCTTCCGTCGGTCGCCCGCGTCAGCAAGGCGCCCGTCATGGCGCCGCATGCACGCTTCATCTCGCCCACCGCCTTCGTCACCCGGTCGCTCCCCGCGGCGACGCCTTCGATCCGCCGTCCCAGATCGCTGCATCGATCGATGGAATAGAGTCCCATCACCAACAGGATGATCAGCAGGCAGACCAGGCCGAGCATCACTTTGGTTCGCAACATAGGATGGTGGGCGGTCGGAAACCGGGATCTATTTGACGGGGTTCTGCGCGGCCTGGGCCTGGGCCTCGGTCATCTCCGCGTAACGCTTGCGCTTGCGGTAGAGCGTGGCGGGGTCGATGCCGAGAATCTGCGCCGCTTCATCCATGCTGCCGGCAATCTCCACGATGCGCATGATGTGCTCGCGCTCCAGTTCGTCGAGACTGACGCGATTGCCGATCATGGCGCCGGCCGGCTGCGCTCCCCGCAGGGCATCGGGAAAATCGTTCACGTCGATCTTGTCTCCCTTGGAAAGGATGACGGCGCGCTCGATCACGTTGCGTAACTCGCGCAGGTTTCCGGGCCAGGGATAACGCTGCATGGCCGCCAGGGCCGCGCTGGTAAAATCCCGCATGGGCCGGGCACTTTGGCGGGCGAACAGCTTGAGGTGCTGCTTGGCCAGCGAGGTCAGGTCCAGCGGACGCTGCCGCAGCGGCGGCATCTCGATCGTGATCACATTCAGGCGGTAGTATAAATCCTCGCGAAATTTGCCTTCCTTCACCAACTCTTCGAGCCGGCGGTTGGTCGCGGCAATCACGCGAACGTTCGCCTTGCGCGGCTTCGGATCACCCACCCGCTCGTACTCGCGCTCCTGCAGGAGGCGCAGCAATTTGGGCTGGATTTCCAAGGGCAGCTCGCCGATTTCGTCGAGAAACAGCGTGCCGCCCTCGGCCGCCTTCACCTTGCCCCAGGTCTCGCCCACCGCGCCGGTGAAGGCGCCGCGCACGTGGCCGAAAAGCTCACTTTCCAGCAGTTCCTTGGAAAGACTCGGGCAGGCAACCGTGACGAAAGCGTTCTCCCGAAACGGACTGTTCCGATGCAGGGCGCGCGCCAGCACGCTTTTGCCCGTGCCACTTTCCCCGAGGAGGAGAATGGTGGCGGCCGAGGCGGCGGCCTGCGTGGCGGTCTCGAATACCTTTTGCACCAACGGCTCCTCGGTGTTGAAGTCGGCCAGGGTCTCGTTGGTGGACAGGATGGATTCGAGCTCCACCACGCGATTTTCCAGCCGGCTGTTCTTCTCGATGCGCGAGAGCGACTGCCGGATTTGCTCCGGCGTGAAAGGCTTGCCGATGTAATCGACCGCGCCGCGCCGCATGGCCTCGACCGCGGTGTCGATGGAGGAATAGGCGGTAAAAACGATGACGTTAAGCTTCGGCTCGGCCGCGAGCATCTTGGGAATGAGCTCCAGGCCGCTTTCGTCGCCGAGCCGCAGGTCGAGGAACGCGGCGTCGAAACTGCCCCGGTTGAGCTCCTTCATCACCTCGGCCCCGCTGGAGACCTGGACACACTCGTGCCCGAGGGCGTCGAGGGTGACTGCCGTGGTTTTTCGGATATGAGCTTCGTCGTCGATGACTAAAATTCGCATGATGTTTCTGTGGGTGGGCCGGCGCGCCGGCAGTTGAGAAATGGAGCAGAAAAGGGCGGAATCATGCCGCTTCCTCCATGGGACGGGGTTCGCTTTCGATCGCCGGGCCGGCTTCGTCCTGGCTAAGGATCAACAGGCCGTAAGGCGGAATCCGGACCAGGGCGCTGAAGCCCAGGCCATCGCACGCCTCGCGCGTCGCCTCGATCATCCCTCCGGGGTTGCCGACATCGTGAAAATCGCGGCTGTAGCCCTTCCAGTCGGAGTTGAAGCGGATGAGCCATTGCCCGCCGCGGGGAAAACCGACGCGGTAGCCGCTTTCGATGTCACGATTCGAAAACGAGGCGATGACCACCACGTCGTCGCGCGCGCCTCCCTGATCCCAGCGGTGGAATCCGATCACCTTGCCCTGCTCGTTGAAGTGATGCAGGTGCACGGACCGACCCTGAAGGCCTCGCGTGACACCGAAAAGATTACGCCGGAGGTGAATCAAATCACGGTAGAGGCGATTGATGCCGCCGTGCGTCCGCAGCTTGCTCCAGTCGAGCGAAACTTCGGCCCGGAACCAGCCTGTCTCCAGGAATTCCTGCCCCTCGAAAAGCATTGGAATGCCGGGGCTGGTCAGGACCAGCCCGGCGGCAAGGGTGGAGCGCTTGCGGGCGAAGTAACCCTCGGAATCGTTGGGATCGACCTGCTGCGGAAGGCGCGCCTGGCCGTTCGCATCCTGGTCGTGCGAGTCGCTATAGATCACCCGCTGCGACGGATCGTTGTTGTACGTAAACTCGATCGCGCGAGCGATTTCCTTCATTGAGCGCGACTCGTCGGCCGAAACCGTGACGTTCTGCCGCACCGGATGGCAAAAGGCCGGGTCCCATTGCGTGTGATAGCCCAACCCGCCTTCGCTCACCGGCTTGGTGATCCACTCGTTGCGCTGCAGATCTTCCGCGATCAGCAGCCGACCGGGAAAGCAGCGTTCGACCTCGTCGTTGATCCACTGCATCAGCGTCCAGCCGTCGGGCAGGTCGCACTCGGGGCGGCTCTCCTCGCCGCGCGTGTTGCGGATGAACAGCGTGGCATCCATGCGCAGTCCGTCGAAGCGGAATTCCTCCAGCCAGAGCAGCGCACTGTCCCGCAGGTATTGCCGCACTTCACCGCGGCCGAAATCAGGCCGATTCTCGCCCCAGGGCGTCCAGGCACGCTGATCGTTGTAAAAGTAGATGCCGCCCTTCCCGTTCTCGGTCCAGCCATCGTACTGCCACAGATCGAGATTGTCCGGTCCGAAGTGATTGATCACGACGTCAAGAATCAGCGCGATACCCAGCGCATGGGCGACGTCGACCAGCCGTTTCAGCCCGTCGGGGCCACCGTAACTCGGCTCCACGGAAAACGGATTAGTTAGGCTGTAGCCCCACGATCGCTCATTGGGAAAGGCCATCAACGGCATGATCTGCAGCGCATTGACGCCAAGACTCTTCAGGTAAGGCAGCCGCGCGATGACGTTGTCAAAATTACCCGAGCCGTCCCGCCGATTCTTTTGCGAATCAAAGGTGCCGACATGCAGCTCGTAAACCACCAACTCGTTCCATTTCGGCAGGACAAATTCTGCCGAATTCCATTGATACGTATCGGCGTAGATAACGGAGGTTGCTTTCTCCCCGTGAATCTGGCGGGCGTACGCATCGTTCTTGCGCAGCCGCTGGTCGCCATTGCGGATCTCAAACTGGTACTGCTGGCCCGCGCAGGCGCCAGGAACCTCCAGCGCCCACATTCCCGCCTCCTCGCGCGCAAGCGGATGGCGCTCGGCATCCCAATCGTTGAAGTCGCCGACCACCGCCACGCGATCCGCATGCGGAGCCCAGACACGAAAACGCACGGCGCCATCCATCGGGATGGCGCCCATGCCGCGGGGATTGTGGATCGAGACCTTCATCGTCCCGGAAGGACTAGGCCTTGCGGGATCCGAGGACCAAGGCCGCTACACCGCCCACCACACACACCCCACCAATCACCGGAGGAATCCAGACATGGTGCGTCTCATCATGCTGAATGTTGATCGGACCGATTTTGGCGTCCTGCTTGGTCTGGGTATAGCTGAAGCCCTGATAGACGAGCATGACAATGCCGAGAATGATGAGAATAATGCCGAGAGGTTTCATGGATTTCCTGTTTGATGGTTAAATGAACTGACGCAGCCGATCTGCACGCGAGATGCCAGCGGCAACTCAACTTTTAATTTGCTCTTAACAAAAGACTTACAGCAGAACTCAGCCGCTTGGACCTGCTGATCCTATCGCACTTTGCGACTTTCTACAAAATGAATCGCAGAACGCGGGACTCAGTCATCAAACGATGCACTGCTCGAGTTAAAGAAGAGCTTGAGCGCCGTAAAGGGATGCTTTTCCAATTCGGCGGTTACACGGGACGATAAATCCTGCCGCGGCTTTTGCGACGTGCCCGAAATCTGGATCGTGGTCATGAAGTAGGAATTCTGGCGCCTGCTGAAGACATGGTTTTCCAGGCTCGGGAGCCAGCGGAGATACGGGTCCGTCAGGCCTAGTTCCAGATGGCCGGACAGGCTTTTGTCCTTACCCATGCGGATCGTCCCCACCAGCCGAAAGATCCCCTTCGATTCGATCTCAATATCCTCCAGCGCGAGCGCCCCCTGGTCCAACTTGACGTTCGCCTGGCAGACATCGAGCGGGACGTCGCCCGGATCCGGGCTTTTCGTGGCGGCGATGTAGGTGCGCAGGGCCTTCAGCCCCGAGCGAAGCTTTCCCTCCGCCAGCACGATGTTTCCCTGCGCCGTCGCGGTCTCGATGCCGGTGCCGGTGCTCTTGTAATCGAAGTGCCCGCTAAACTTCCCGCTCACCCCCGATTTGAGCTTCCCCGGCAGCCACGGCGCCACGTTGAGCGAATCAAAATCCGCGGCGACCTGGATGCTGCGGTCCTGCTGAAGGTTGGCGAAACCGGTGACGCGCACCTGCTGCTCGGGATGGGCGGGGTCGTCGCCCAGGATGAGCATCGGGCAGGTCATGCGCGGCTTGCGCACCAGAAGGTGGATGTGCTCGACGTTCAGCGTGGGCGTGTCGGGCGTGGAGAAGGTTCCGCCCTGCGCATCGTACTCGAAGTCCCGGCCATTCGGCGTGATCTTCAGGTACGTGTCGTGAATCCCGGAATCCTTTTCCTTTAGCTTGAACAACACGTCGGCGTGATCGCACGTGACCTGTTTGAGGTAGACGTGATCGGGCCAAAAGAACAGATACCAGGGCGGGCCGGGAGGGGGCTGGGCGTTGGGGGTTCCCTCGGTTTTCTGGATGCGCACCACCCCGTGGTCGAAATGCAGGAACTGGAGCTGCCAGCGCTTGAGAAAAATCCCGAGCGGGTTAAAGGCCCCGGTAACGTGATCACCCTTCAGGCTTTCCAGCGTCTTGAATCCCTTCTCCCCCTCACCGCTGTCCGCGCGCATGCCAAATAGCCCCACGCGCGTGATCGGCGCATAACGGGCCGATTCGAAATGCATCCCTTTGGCCGTCTCCTTTTCGAGCATGGCCCGAAACCTGGCGCCTTCGACCACGCGCGTAAGCGCCGCGTTGCCGAGGAATACTGCCGCCAGCACGGCCACGAGTATCGCGCCGCCCATCAGCAGCCGGCGCGTACGCGGGCTCATCCCGTTAAATGCGAGGCGTCCGGCCGCGGAAAAGCGACACGACCATGAGCACCACAAAGATCAGGCAAAGGAACTTCGCGATGTCGGCGGCCATCCCGGCCAATCCCCAGAATCCAAGCAAGGCCGCGACCAGGGCAACGATGAAGAATGTGATGGCGTAATGTAGCATGCCCGCTCGCCCGCAACGCCCGTGCCAGCCGAGTACTCTTGTTGCTACCCACACAATTGGAATGGCTTCGGAGACTATCATTTATCTTCCCGATCAAACTCCAGCGCAATTTCACTCTTTATCCGAGCTAAGTTCCGCAAAAAGCGAGTTCAGGACGCTATTCTTCTATAACCAACGTTTCGGGCTGGGACGGGTCGAGATCGCCTCCAAATTCGGGCGCGTTGGAGCGGAGAAGAATCTTGCCGGTAGGGACTCGGGAGGGACCTGCGAGATGATGATACACGGAAACGGCCCGACCGTTGAGCTGGTAGCGGATGATAACGGAGCGCTCTTCGGCACGGGTGGTCCACGTCTCGCGCGGAGGATTGCCAGCGCCAAACAGCTCGCGCCTGGTCTTCAAGCCGGCGCGATAAAGATTCAACACCTGCTGGTGGCGCGGCTGATCAAGCTCGTTCCAATCCAGCTTCGAGCGCAGGAAGGTTTTCTCGTCTTGCGGATCGGCCATCTGGTCAATGTCCTCCCCCGTCGCGAATTTCGTATGCAGGAACTCGGAACGGCGACCCTGGCGGATGGCCTCGCCGATCTCGGCGGGCATGTCGGTGAAGTAGAAAAACGGCGTGTCCGCCGCCCACTCCTGTCCCATGAAGAGCAGCGGCGTCTCCGGCACCAGGCAAAGGAAAAGCGAGACGCTGCGGTAGGCCGCCGGCGAGATCACCTGATGAAAGCGGTCCCCGACCAGCCGGTTGCCGACCTGGTCATGGTTGGAGATGCAGTACACAAAGCACTGTGGCGGGAAGTCCGTCGCCACCGAGCCGCGCGCGGTCTCGTGAAACGGGCTCACCTGTCCGGTGTAGAACCAGCCGTGCTGCAGCGTGGCCGCGACCTCGTCGGCCGAGCCCTTGAACATGCAGTAGAAATAACGCTGGTCGCCCGTTTGCGCGACGCGCATGACGTGGTGAAAATCGTCGGACCACAGCCCGTCGAAATGCCAGCCATTCTTCTCCTTCGGATCGAGCACCGTGCGGGTGTTGCGGTCGTCCTCCGCGATGATGAAACCGCCGCGGGAATGCACGATATCGGCCGCTTCCGCCAGCAAGTGGGTGTCGGACGGGTCATGGATGGTGTGGGTTGCATCCATCCGAAAGCCGTCGATCCGAAATTCGTCCAGCCAGTAGCGGATGTTTTGCCGCAGCATGGCGCGGACGGGTTTTGAATTCTCGCCGTGGAGATTGAAGTTCTGGCCCCAGGGGTTGTCCTTCCCCTGGAAGAAGAAGTAATCCGAGTACTGGTGGCTGTAGTTGCCTTCCGGCCCCAGATGGTTGAAGACGGTGTCCAGAATGACGGCCAGCCCGTGCTGATGGCAGGCGTCGATGAAGGTGCGGAAATCGTCCGGCGTCCCGTAGGCGTGGTAAGGCGCAAAGAGCAGCACGCCGTCGTAGCCCCAGCCGCGCTTGCCCGCCCAATCGGCGACCGGCAGAATCTCAATCGCGGTCACGCCGAGCGACACAAGATGATCGAGTTTCTCGATCGCGGCGAGGTAGGTACCGGCCGGTGTGAAGGTCCCCAGGTGGCACTCGTAGATGACCTGCCCGTTGAAGGCCGGCCGCTTCCAATCCGTCGCCTTCCAGGGGAAGCTTCCGCCGTCGACGACCTGAGACGGTCCATGAATCCCCCGCGGCTGATAACGCGAGGCGAAGTCAGGAAGGGGTTCCGCGTCATCGAGCGAGAACAGGTAGAGATCGCCCGGCGCGCCATTTCGATCGAGGGCGAAGAAGTAGCCGTCCGGTGCCGCTTCCAACTCGAGATCGTATTTTCTCCCGTCCGGCTTTTCGATCTTGGCAACGACCTTCTTGCGGCAGAAGGCCCAGACCCGATAGAGAATGCCTTCAGGAGTTGGCAGGGGCCCGATGTCGCCGGGAAACGGATTGGTGAGCGGGGTATTCATGCTGGAAAAGCGTTCTAACGCGCCGAATGAGCCAGGCAAGCGCCAGCCGCGATTCTTCCATGATTGAGCGGATTGCTCATGGGACCAGGGGGACGTCCGCGGTGGCGGGCGCGCTGCGATGCTCGGCCGGTCCGACCCGGGAAGAGAGATTCCGCGCGGTGTTGATCAGCCCCACATGCGTGAAGGCCTGCGGATAATTCCCGACCTGCCGCCCGCGCATCGTCTCGTACTCCTCCGCCAGCAGGCCCAGGGAATTCCGGATCGAGAGCAGCCGATCGAACATCTCGCGCGCCTCGTCCTCCGCCCCCAGAAGGTGCAGGCAATCGACCATCCAGAAGGAGCAGGGAAGGAACGATCCCTCGCCGGGCGGCAGGCCGTCCACGCCTCCGGAGGTATCGGGATTGTAGCGGGCCACGTAGCCATTGAACGTCAGCTCCTTTTGGATCAGACGGATGGTCGAGCTGACCCGCTCATCGGTGGCGGGCAGGAAACCGACCAGCGGAATCATCAGGACAGATGCGTCGAGCGTGTCGGACCCGTAGTACTGGGTGAACGCGCCACGCTTCGCATTGTAGCCCCGCTCGCAGATCTGTTCGTGGATCGTGCTGCGCAGCTCGCGCCAACGATCCACCGGGCCTTGCAGGCCGAACTCCTCCGAGGTGCGCACGGCCCGATCGATCGCCACCCAGGCCATGACCTTCGAGTGGGTGAAATGGCGGCGCGGCCCGCGGATTTCCCAGATGCCTTCGTCGGGCTTGTCCCAATTCTTTTCGACATAGTCGACGAGGTGCAGCTGCAGGTGCCAGTAGGCCTCGTCGGTTTCGATCCTCATCTTCCAGGCGATATACATCGCGTCCATCACCTCGCCGTAGACATCGAGCTGCAATTGTTCCGAAGCGGCGTTGCCGATTCGCACCGGCGCCGAGTTTTCATAGCCGGAAAGGTGCGGCAGGATCACTTCCGTCAGCCGCCGTTCACCCGCCACGCCATACATGATCTGGAGCTGCGCGGGATCACCGGCGATGGCGCGCAGCAGCCAGTGGCTCCAATCCGCCGCCTCCTGCGCATAGCCGGCGAGCATGAACGAGTAGAGGGTGAACGTGGCGTCGCGCAGCCAGCAATAGCGATAATCCCAGTTGCGCACCCCGCCGATTTGCTCCGGCAGCGACGTGGTCAGCGCCGCGACAATGCCGCCCGTCGGCGAATAGGTCAGCCCCTTGAGCGTGATGAGAGAGCGCAGCACCGCGTCGCGATACTCGCCGCCGTACGTGCACTTGGACGACCACTCGTGCCAATAATCCTCCGTCTCCTGAAGCGACTGCTCGGCGCTGATCGAGGCGGGCACGGGATGGTGCGAGGGATACCACGTCAGCACGAAACTCTTCCGCTCTCCCTCGCCCACGCTGAAGCGCGAGACGGTCGACAGGTCCTCGCCGAACGTCGGCACGTCGGCGCGAAGCACCAGGGCGTTAGGTCCGGCGCCGGCCTCCGTTGCGCCGTCGACGCGGCGGACCCAGGGAACGGTAAGCCCATAGTCGAATCTCGCGCGCAGGCGTGATTCCAGGTTCACCCAGCCGCGGACGCCTTCAACGATGCGGACGACGTCCCGGTAGCGCCCCTTCGGCGGCATGAAGTCGATCAGGCGCACCTCGCCGGTGTTGGTCTCGAACGTGGTCTCGAGGATGAGCGAATCGCCCCGATACCGGTGGCTCGAGCGTACCAGTGCGTCGGTCGGGGCGATCTTCCAGCAACCGTTGTTGTCGTTGCCAAGCAGGGCGGCGTAGACGGCATCCGAGTCGAACCGGGGCATGCACAGCCAATCGATGCTGCCGTTGATCCCAACGAGTGCACCTGTGTGCGTGTCGCCGATAAAGCCGTAGTCTTCGATGCGCATACGAAAAAGGCGGCGGGATGGGACCGCCGCCTGTTCTCTTACTTCCTGTGATTTTAGACCCGGGGACTGCGTCCAGCAATCAGCGAGACCACAAACAACACCAGGAAGACTAGGAACAATACCTTCGCGATCGAGGCGGCGATGCCGGCGATCCCGATGAAGCCTAGCACACCAGCGATGAGCGCGATGACCAGGAAGGTGATAGCATAACTAAGCATTTGTTTTCCTTTGGTTGAAGTTGCTAAGCATTATGCTCAAAGCATGCCAATGAGGTCATTTTTGATAAGAATCAACCGGTCAATGACTTACGAATATCATTAGTCGACAACTTCGCGTTGGAAGATTGCAGCGTGCTAGTTGCCGAAGGCGGAAAGCGATCACGCAGCCTACCCTTAGACGTGGGATCTAAGGCGCAAAAAACCCGCAGTAGCGCCCATGCGCGACTGCGGGCTTTTGGAGGAACGGCTCGTTACCGATTGAACTTTTCCAGCATATGCCGAACGTCGGCTACCGTGGTGCCAAGTCGGCGCTGGATGCGGCCCACCAGCTCGTCCTCTTGACCTTCACTATATGTCAGGTCGTCATCCGTCAGCTGTCCGTACGACTGCTTGAGTTTGCCTTTAACGAGGTTCCAGTTGCCCTTGAGATTGAGTTTGGTTTCGGTTGTGTTCATAAGTGCCTTTACGATGTAATAACCTTTGGCCGCATCGATTATGCCAAACAAGTGAGCCTGCTCGCTTGTTCCGACTTAGGTACTTACGTGAAAATCCCTGTACGGGCCTCACCGCCGATTCTACATTTCGCAAGTTGTTTTGCGCTTTGCATGCCATTTTAATTGCGTACCGGTAATTCCGAATTCGGTTTATAGTTGACGTTGGCATAGGCTTTGCGATACTTCTTTTCATGAAGAAACTACCTAGTCAGCTCATTCTTGCCGGGGTGCTCTCCATCTCCATGTCGGCGCTGGCCAGTGCCAATCCTTCGATCCTTCCGCTGGGTGGACCGGACGCATTCATGCAGTCCCCGAACCAGTCGGATCTAACAGTCAGCCAGAACGTGAAGAACGCAATCGCGTCTGATCGTTCGCTGGCAACGGCGGGCGGACACATCGCTGTCATTACCACGACGGACCACACCCTTTATCTCCGCGGAACGGTCCCGACCGGCAACGATCGTGCGCGTATCCTGACCGCCATTCAGCCGTACGTCGCGAATTTCCGCGTCAACGACACGAATCTCAAGACGGTCGCCCGCTAAACATTCTTCGACTAGGTTGCCCTAAAACGGGGAAGGCGGATCGCTCCGCTTTCCCCGTTTTTTTGTGCTTAACTCCGGGGCGCTCCATCCTGGGTCGCAATCGGGATTCGCCATCGTCGTGCCTGACCCGCAAGATCGCGCGATGTCGCGGCCGTGGGTCTGGTGGTGTCTTCTCGCTGGCTGGGGCTTTCTGCTTTTCGCGCGGCTGGGCCATTACGCGCTCTGGGACGACGAGTCGCTCACGGCGCTGAGCGCCAAGGCGATCCAAGCCACCGGCGATACGGGAGTGTTGCTGGACCATCACAATATTGTCGCGTATCGCGACGGTCTCAGTGTCTACCACCTGGCGGACCGGTCCACGCCGCCGCTTTCCGCCTATCTTTGCGCCGCGTCGTTCGACTGCTTTGGCGTAAACGCCTTCACGGCCCGGCTGCCTTTCGCCCTGCTGGGACTGGGAACGGGCGCCTTGCTTCTCCTTTGGGCCCGCGACACGCCTTCGCCGGGGCGCTGGGTCTTTGTGGCCGCGCTGATCGGGAACGTTTCCCTGATCCTCTTCTGCCGGCAGTGCCGCTACTACAGCCCGGCGATCTTCTTCTCACTGGCGGTGGTCTTCGTCCTCTGGCGCTGGCGGCCGGGCACGCGCCAGCTACTGATCGTGAGCGCGCTCTCCGTCTGTCTTTTCGCGGCCAACCTGATGAGCTATCTCGCCCTCTATGCGGTGCTGGCGGTGGATTACATCCTGTGGCGACGCCGGGAGCAGCCGCTGGGCTGGCGCGGTGCGCTGGTTCTGTTCCTGCCGCAACTCGTGCTCATTGCGGCGATCGCCTCGGTCTGGAATCCCTTTCACACTGCATTCGGCAGCTACGAAAAAGCCAACACCCTGGGAGACCGGCTCATCCTCTTCGCCTGGTGCTGGCGTGACCTGGACCGATGCGAGTTCTTCTCCCTGCCATTGTTGATCCTCGCGCTGATCATGGGCAGGCGGGAAGGTTATCGCTGGTTATGGCGCGGGTGCCTGGCGCTGACGGTCTATGTCGGAGCGATCTCCCTCACCTCGCCCCAGGCAATCAGCACGGCCCGGGAGGCGGAGGTCCGCTATCTCACTCCCATCCTGCCCCTGGCGCTTGCGCTGCAGGCGGGCGCCCTAACGGCGGCCTTGGGGACGCGTCGAACGTGGCTGGCCCTGGCGGCCGGAGTGGCCTTTGGGACAAACCTGCTCAACGGCGGACCGTTCCTCTCGTGGGGACTGCGCAGCACGCTGCTGACTTATCTAGGGGAGTTGAGCCTTCCCCAGGCAGAGCCCTACACGCCGGCGGCAGCCTGGATCAACGACCACGTGCCGGAAAATGCGTCCATCTGGGTCACGCCCTACTACGCGACCTATCCGCTCATGTTCGCCGCTCCGCGCGCGACCTATGGCTGGCAGCTCACTTGGCCACCGCATCCAGGCTTCGAATCGCTGCCCGCCATCGATTTTGGGGGACGGGTGGCGCCCGACTACATCGTCGCGTTTGGGCCGGCCGGCCGCGCGGTGGAGGGCATCGAGCGACAGGGATCGGTCCCCGGCTTTGCGTACGAGTTGGTAAAATCAATCCCGGTCTACTGGCAGGACCAGTATCGGCCCGAGCTTTACTGGCGACGGTTCGAGACCACGAGCAATTTCAACCCGGCCACGGACGGCGTGTTCATCTTTCGGAAGGTGTCAAAGTAGGAGGTTTGCTGTAGGCGGCGGTCGATGACCGCCGCTCCTTGGGCCAATGCGGGCTACCTTCGGATCTTTGGTCCGCGCCGGGATCAGGTAGCCGGTGCTCCGAGCGCCGGTCAGTTGCGGACGCGTGTTCTACTCGGACCGGCGCTCGGAGA
>CAZZYY010000029.1:0-22262 GCA_964658475.1 uncultured Candidatus Methylacidiphilales bacterium
GCCGCATTGCCCGTCCTGTGGGGCGGCCTGGCCCGCGCCGCCGGCGAGCGGGATCGAAATTTTCGAACCGGCCGCGGCGCTGGAGGGAGCACGGGCATGAGGACGCTGATCTGGAAGGAACTGCGGGAAAACGGAAAATGGGCGGCGCTGGCCTTCCTGTGCCTGCTGCTGGCCGAGTTCTATGCGCTGGCCGGGACGCGCAATTCGAACAACTACGACCAATACCGGCAGATCACGCTTTGCAGCCCTAGCTTCCTGATGGTGAGCGCCTTTGGCTGCGCGGCGGCGGCGCTGGCGCTGGCCATCGTGCAGATCCTGCCGGAACGGAAGCGCGACCAATGGGCGGCACTGCTGCACCGGCCGGTCCCGCGGAGCACGATTTTTTTGGGCAAGGCGGCGGCGGGAATGTTGCTGTATGGCGCGGCGGCGATCCCGGCCTTTGCCGCGAGCGCGATCTACGCGGCGCTGCCGGGCCGGTTCGCGGCGCCCTTCGTGCCGCAACTGCTCCTGCCGGGGCTGAGCGACCTGCTGATGGGGCCGGCGTTTTATTTCGGCGCGATGCTGCTGTGCCTGCACCCGGGCCGGTGGTTCGGCAGCTGCGGGGCGATCGCGCTTTCGCTGGCCGCCGTGCTGATCATTCATCTGGCGGGTCAGTTTTTCTTCGGCCTGCCGGTGGCAGCCGGGCTGCTTTATTTCGGCGCGAGCTGGGGCGCGCTGCTGAGCAACGGCCCGGGCCTCCACCAGCCGTGGGCGGCGTGGCTGGCCCGGCTGATCGTTCTTTTCGCGGGCGGTGAAGCGGCGCTCCTGCTGGTAATGGTCGTCTGGCAATTGCTGCCGGGAAGGCCGGTGTCGTTTGCGTTGGGCGCGGAGTTCTCGATCACGCCAGAAGGGACGGTGCTCCTGGCCCGGCGGGATGCGGAAGGCGGCGTCGTGATCACCGACCTGCAGGGTAACCCGTCCAAGGATACGGTGTCCGCGGGGAACCGGGCGACCCGGACGATGGTGGAGCCCCAGTTTTTTGCGATGCACAAAACCGTGGACATCGCGGTCGACGAATCGCGCAGTTCGTGGCCGATCGTGCGGCCCGAGGAGATCTACGGATCCAAGGAGATCTGGTATCTTCTGGTGAAGCAGCGCTATTTCGTGGGCTACGACAAGCTGAGCCGGCGCAAGATCGGCATTTGCGATGTGGATGGGTTCAAGCCGGCGGCGGCGCCGGTGCATCCGTTTCCCCGCAAGCTGAGGGAAAGTATCTTCGATTCCAAAGTGTGTTGGTGCGGGAACGAGGTTTACCGTTTCGACTTCAGCGAGCACGAGATGGTCGGCGTGACGATGCCGGACGAGCGGATTTATGGGGCGACGACCTTGCGTGGCAACCAGGCGGCGGACACGCCGCCGCAGCTGGCGGTGGCGCTGGAAAATGTCGTCCGGATCCACCGACCGGACGGGACGCTGCAGACGGAGATTCCGTATCCGCACGACTGGCATGTCTGGCCGTATCTTTCGCTAGCGGAAAATGTGGCGGGGGACCGGCTTTATCTGCAATCGAGCGCGTGGTGGTATTTCGACAACGACCCCGTGCTCGACCCGACGACGTTCCTCGACGTTTACGATGCGCAGGGGAAGTCGGTGGCGTCGTACCAGTATGTGAACCCGCCGCCGGTGGTGAAACCTGAATCGGCGGAAGAGCACGCGCTGGCGCTGACGGCGCCGTTTTTGCCGGTGGTTGCCGGGACGATTTATGAGCGGTGGAAGCACCGGGTGGAGGGCGATTCGTCCACCTATTTTGGCGGGGTGTCGTTTCCGCATCCGCAAACGCGGGCTGAGTTGCCCGACCTGGCGCTGCTGGCGGTGCTGACCGTGATCCTGTCCCTGGCGACGTGGATCGGGGCGCGGCGCGCCGGGTTTGCGTCGAGGCCGGCGCGCGGTTGGGCGCTGCTGGTGCTGGCGCTGGGCGTGCCAGGGCTGCTGACATTCTGCCTGGCAGCGGACTGGCCCGTGCGGGTCAGGTGTCCGCATTGCGGCGGCAGGCGGCGGATCGATTCCCTGGTCTGCGAACAGTGCCACGCACCATGGCTACCGCCGGTCAACACAGGGGCGGAGATCGTTGAAGAAGCGTTGCGGTAAGAGCAAATCGCCACGCAGGATCCGGATCGGAGGGCAGGGTAACCGCCCGCTCGAGCGCCATTGTGTCTGGATTCCATCGCATTTTCAGCGATGCGAATTCGAGTTGCCGGCCTTCTTTATTAAAAGCACTTGTGAATCTCGGGGGATGGGTAAGGTACTTCGTGCAGGGACGCGTGCTTCAAGGTGGTGCATCAAGCCGACATTTTGGCCGGCTGGGGTGGTTGGCGACGTTGATCGGTCTTTTTCTGCTCGTGATGGCGAACCGGGCGGAGGCGAATCCTTCCGGCGGTGTGGTTACGGCGGGCACGGCGACCATTTCCAACGCCGGGACTACGACGACGATCAATCAGGCCACGGCCACGGCCATCATCAACTGGCAGCAGTTTTCCATCGCCGGCAACGAGGCGACCCAATTCGTGGTGCCGAACGCCTCCTCCTCCACGCTCAATCGGGTGCTGGGCGGAAATCCCTCCGCCATTTACGGGACGCTCTCCTCCAACGGAAATATCATCCTCATCAACCCGAGCGGCATCGTGGTCGGGCCGGGCGGACGGATCGACACCGCAGGTTTCATTGGCTCAACGCTGAACGTCAGCGACGCTGAATTCGGCAAGGACGGAAACCTGCACTTTGTCGGCGACGTTTCGGGGTCGGTCGACAATGAGGGAACAATCCATGCCTCCAGCGGCGACGTTTACCTCATTGCCGGCCAGGTGACGAATGGCGGTGCGATCTCCGCGCCGCGGGGCACGGCGGGCCTCGCCGCGGGCACCGACGTGCTCTATCAACAGTCGGGCGATCAGCACCTGTACGTGCGCGCCACGCCGCTCAAGACAGCGCGCGCCGTGGGCGTGACCAATCGCGGAACGATCCGCGCCGCCACGGCCGAGTTGGCGGCGGCAGGCGGCAACGCCTACGCGCTGGCCATCAACAACACCGGCCAGATCGCGGCCACCGGGTTCCGGAAGGTGAATGGGCAGGTTTTTCTCACCGCGGATACCGGAACGATTTCGAATGGCGGTACAATCCGGGCGACTACGCGCGGCCAGGGAGGAACGATCAAGCTGGCGTCGAAGTCTGGGACGATCGTCAACTCGGGGAAGCTCGATGTCTCCGCAACGGCACCGCAGGGACGCGGCGGGAGCATCTCGCTGCAAAGTGAAAAGGGGACGGTAGCCAACACCGCCGGGGGTCAGATCGATGCGCGCGGCGGGCAGGGCGGCGTCGGCGGCCAAGTGGAGATGTCGGGTGGAACGGTCCAGCCGTTTGGGTTGGTTGACACCATCGCGCCCGGCGGACGCACCGGGATGTTTACCATCGATCCGGCGACCTTCACGGTGGCCGCAACCGGCGGGAATGAGACGGGCGCTCAGGTGGGGATGGACCTAGCCACCACGAACGTCACCCTGAGTGCGGGCACGACCCTGGTCATCGACGATGCCATCACGTGGACCAGCACGAGCACGCTGACGCTGAATACCACCACGCCCGGCAGCACGATCGTGATCAACGCGCCGATCGCCGGGGCCAACGGAGGGTTGACGCTGGACACCGCCGGGGCGACCGATGCCATCACGACCGGCGCGGCGGGATCCGTGGACGTGTCCAGCTTCATCCTGCAAAACGGGTTTTGGACGCAGAACAGCGCCTCGCTGCCGGGTTTTGCCGCGACTTATGACTTTGAACTGCAGGGCAGCAGCACGTTCCTGCGCGTGACCGGCGGCAACGGCGGGACAAGCAGCCCCTACGAAATTACTGACATTTACGGTCTGCAGGGCTTGGGCTCGCCGAGCGCCAGTTTCACAAGCGCGGATGCCGAGCTGGTGAACGACATCACCGCGACAGGTACCAGCACCTGGAACGGGGGCGAGGGCTTTGTCCCAATCGGCAATGGGGGAGCTTTCTATTCCGGGACCTTTGACGGGCAGGGGCATGTCATCAACGGACTTTTCATCGACCGAACCAACAGGGGTGACGTCGGTCTTTTCGGCGTGGCCTCGGGAGCGCTGGAAAACATTGGGCTGACAAACGTGCAGATTACCGGCGGCAGCAATACGGGTGGATTGGTTGGTTCGCTGGGAAACGATTACAGCGGAACGTCGGGGAACGGCACGATCACCAAATCGTACAGCACCGGGACGGTGAGTGGCGGAAATTACGTCGGCGGCTTGGCCGGCTTGAACCACGGCACGTTGATCGAGGAATCGTTCAGCGCAGGGACGGTCACGGGCGGTTCCTTCGTGGGAGGCCTCGTGGGCTCGGGACTCAGTCCGATCAACGATTCCTACAGCACGGCCGACGTGACTGCGGCCGGTGGCCCGGTGGGCGGCCTGGAGGGTGAAAACTATTTCGGCGGCGTGGTGCACAATAACTATAGCAGCGGTATGGTGACCGGGGCGGGCGAGGTCGGCGCGTTGGTGGGACGCAATCTTGCCTCGATCGACAACAGCTTTTGGGATGAGGATTCGTCGGGCATAACCTCGCCGAGCGGCGGCGTGGGCAGCGGGACGAATTCCGGCGTGACCCCAGCCACGACGGCGGAACTGCACTCGGAAGCTTATATCCTGGCGAACGCGCCGGTATCTCCCACGTGGGCTTTCAATACGGTGTGGACAACCAACGACGGGAGAACGAGACCGCAGCTGATCGGCGTGTCGCCGACACTTGGCTCGGGTGGAAACACCGGTGGCTCGGGAGGCGTGACCGGGGGAACCGGCGGCAACAATCCCATCCCCGGCCTGCCGGTGGTGGGTGGGCCTGGAGGCGTGGACCATTCCGGCAGCAACGCCTTGCCGCCGCAGTTGACGCCCCCAAACCAGGACACGATTCCCACGCTGACGGCGGAAGCGGCCACCATCCCGACCGTCCCGCAGACAGAGGAGCAGCCTTTTGGCTTCGCCGGCTCGGGGGACTTCAGCCAGACCGGAGCGGCGCTGGACGGCCTTGCCTTCGCGTCCGGCAGCGGCGGCCCGATTGCTGCGGGCGACGCGGCGCAATTGAACAGTGGGCAGATGAACAATGTGTCCAACCCGGCCGCGGCAGGAGCGCTCGAAGCCTCGCTCAGCCCCGCGGTGCACGACACCCTGCAGGAGGCTTTGGTGGCGGTAAGCGGCGTTTACGATTCCTACGACGACAGCGCCGAGGGAACCACGGACCCCACGGGGGGCGCCACCGAACTGGGCAATGGCGACGTGGTGGAAATCGACGACGGCAACGTGAAGAAGATCCCGCTCAGTTCGGCGCCCCAGCCGCTGCGCGACGCTCTGAGCGGCACCGCCCTGCGCGGCTTGCAGCCAGCGGGTCATTAGGATCGCCCGGTCTTCCTGTCGGAGCGGCAACGCGGCTATCGATTAAAAAAGGTGGCTGTTCCGGAATTTGGAATAGTGCGTAAAGGCGCGCCACCAGCGCACCGCCGGAGTCAACCGTCCCCCTCGAGTCGTTACTTCGCCGGGGGAGTCGCCGTTCCGGCCGAGTCCTGCAGATCACGGTCAAGGGCCGCGCCGTCAAAGGGGATGACGATAATCTTGCTGCCGTGGCCGTCGTTGCCCTTTTCCTCTTCCTTCGGCACGTCGATCACCGCCAGGGTGAGGGCGGCGACGTGGCCGTTTTCGAGGTAAACGCCGGGACGCTCGAGTTTGTTCCAGTGGTTGACCGTGCCGTCGGTATACCGGATGAAATCGCGGGTGGGATCGTAGGCCAGCCCGCGGTAGGTCCAATCGTGGATGCCGTCGACAGAAGTGAGGTGGAACGCTTTCCGGTCGCTCCAGCTGTTGACGAGAATGTGATAGAGGCCGCCGCTGTACCAAATGACAGGATCCTCGAGGTTGTTAAGGTCGAGGCCGGCGATGGACGGATAGATGCTGGTGCCCTGCACGGTGTACGGGCCCAGGATGCCGGTTTTGCTGATCCAGATGGCACCGGAGCGCGCGACGATTTCAAAGCCTCCGTCAGGTCGCACCATGACGCTGACGTTGCTCATCCGGCCGAGATTCCTGAACGCATTGTCGGCCACCTGGATCGACCCAAGGTGGGTCCACGGTCCGTTCGGGGTGGCCGCCACAAACACGTCGCCAGGCCGGGTCTCGCTGACGACCACGGCGTAGCGGCCGTCGGGCAGCGTAAGGGCGGTGACGTTGTGGCCCTTGCCGCCATTGTCGTCAGGCCAGCAGAGACCCTGGTCAGCGTAGGGTCCATAAAGGTTGTTACTGACCGCGTGGATCGCCTTGGAATTGTGCCAGTCGGAATGACCCTTGGCCTGGTCCCAGCGGCTGGCGAAGAGATGATACTTGCCGTCGGCCGTCTTGAGGATGCGGCCGTCCCAGTAATCCCACTGGGCGAGCTTGGGATCCTCCAGGCCGTTGCGCTGGTCGCGGGGTCCGACGGTGGCGCAACCCCACGCGTCCTTCGACAGCGGGCCCTGCGGAGGAATGGGCAGGAAATAGTCGATGAAAGTCTTGCCGTTGGCCGCGGCGCCTGAAGTTTGGGCCCAAGCCGGAAGGCCAAGCGCGACAGTGACAAGGACAGACGCGATTTTGAACGCCGCGCGAAAAGTGAGTCGGTTCATGACGAGGATGGCTGGGTCGATGGGGGTGCTGACGGGATGAGATCAGGTCCGGCCGGGCATGACAGGCTTGCGCGGCTGGAAATCGGTCATGTCGATGCGCTGGTGCTGCGCGATGCTGAGCAGCGGCGCGTTCACGCGCACCGAGGTTTCCAGCCAGGCGGGGCCGTAGACGCTTCCGCCCGGGGGCAGCTCGTATCGGAAATCGAGCGACGTGACGCTGGCGAAGACCCAGGCGACCTGCACGGGGTGGAGGAGGCTCGCCTCCGTGCGCAGGATGAGGTCGTCGGACGCGCGAATCCAGATGCGGCCGTGGAGCTGGTTGAGCACCTTTTCCGTCTGGCTGTGGTAAGGCTGATTCGCTTTCGGCTCGAAGCCGATGACGTAGGCGTCGGCGCCGAGCTCGTTGCTCCGGCCGAGCAGGGTGAGATTGAATCGGCTGGAGATCGACTTCAGGTCGAAGTTCTGCTGACGCTGCTGCGCCTGCTGCTTGCGGGCCTGCGCGGCGGCCTGGTCGGGGTCGGACGGCATGTTTGGCCCGTGGACCGACAGCACCTGCAGCTCGGGGTTGCCGCCGGGCCGGACGAGGAGCTGCATGTCCTGGTGCTGGGTGACCTTGCCCTGCGCGTCGAGCCGGTCGGTCTGGATGTGCTCATGGTACTGCATGCCCTTGAGTTCCCGCTGGATTTGCGCGTCGCGGGCCACGACACCTTGCAGAAGCGACGCCATCGGGGGCGCAGGGGCCGCGACCGCGGCGGGCGACGGGCTGCCGGGCACGGCGATGGCAAAGCACGCGAGGGAAAGGAGGCAGAGCATGGGCCAGTATACGCATACCGCGACCGCGCGCAGGGTAAAGTTGTGCGGGAAGGAAACTTGTTTTCCGTCGAGGTTCGAACGGGGAAGGACGTCCGGACCTCCGAGCCGGGCTGGCTTGTCGTTCGATTTCCGTTCGGGCCAAAATGGTTTTCCGCTAGCGTGCGGCATGGGCCTGCACATCGAGTGGCTGGAGGAGCTGCTGCTGATCGGCGCCGTGGTCGCCATCGTCACGCGGCGGTTGCGCGTGCCCTACACGGTGGGATTGACGCTGGCGGGCATCGCGGTGGCGGTCGCCCATTTTTCGGTGCATGTCCAGCTTACGCGCGAGTTGATTTTCTCCACGCTGCTCCCGCCCTTGATCTTCGAGGCGGCGCTGCAGATCCGCTGGAACGAGCTGCGCGCGGACGCGGGAATCATCGGCACGATGGCGACGGTGGGCATCGTGCTGGCGGCGGGCGTCGTTGCGCTCGGCCTGCGCCTGATCGTGCACTGGCCCTGGGTCATCGCGATTCCGTTCGGCCTGCTGATATCGGCGACCGACCCGGTTTCCGTCATCGCCACATTCAAGGAGACAAAGGTGACGGGCCGGTTCCCGTTCCTCGTCGAGTCGGAAAGCCTGCTCAACGACGGAACCGTGGCGATACTCTACGGGGTGGCGCTTGCGGCCGGGGGCGGCGGCACGTTGGACGCGGGCGAGGTGGTGGGGCGCTTCGTGGAGACGCTGGTCGGCGCCGTGCTTGTCGGCGGGCTGGTGGGCGCCGCCGTCCTCTTGCTCGTGCGCGGGACGGACGATCACCTGGTCGAGATCACGCTCTCTACCCTGGCGGCGTACGTGTCTTTTTCACTGGCGGAACGCCGGGGCTTTTCCGGGGTGCTGGCCACGATGACGGCCGGCGTCCTGATCGGCAACACGCACCGGTGGGGTGCCTTCTCCGCGCGCGGACAGGAGGCGCTGACTGGGTTTTGGGAATACGCCGGTTTCGTGGCGAACTCCATCATTTTCCTCCTCATCGGCGCGACATTGGTGGAGCAGTATGCGGCGACCGCGCTGACCGTGGGGGCGCTTGCCATTGCGCTGGCCATGGCCGGACGGGCGCTGGCGGTCTACGGCTGCTGCGCGGCGTTCCTGCGCACGAGCCAGCGAGTCTCGCTGGCCCACCAGCATCTGCTGGTCTGGGGCGGGCTGCGTGGAGCGCTGGCGCTGGCCCTCGCGCTCAGTTTGCCGCGGGAGCTTCCGGAGCGCGACGCCGCGATATCCGCCACGTTCGCGGTGGTGGCCTTCTCCATCCTGGTGCAGGGGCTGACGATGTCGCCGATGCTTCGGTTGCTCGGAGAACTGGGCCCCCACCGGGAACCTGGGCCTTCCCCGGGTTAGGCTGTTTCGCGGGCCGCTTCCTCCAGCAGGGGATCGAGTTCGGCGGGCGGAAAGGGTTTGAGCAGGTGATGCCGGTAACCGGCGGCCTGGCTGCGCTGCCGGTCGGCGTTCTGCCCGTAGCCGCTCATGGCGATGGCGTAGGGCGGCTTGGGCACCGGAGCCTGCTGAAGCAATTCCCAGCCATTGCCATCGGGCAGGCCAATATCGGAGATGAGAACGTCGCACCGGCTGTCGGGCAAAAGGGCCATCGACTCGGACTTGGTGCGGGCGGAAACCACTTCATGGCCCATCTGCTCGAGGTAGAGGCACAGGTACTTCAGGGTGTCCGGATGATTTTCCACCACCAGGATGCGGAGATGGCGCGCTTGCGAGGGTGCGACGGACTCAGGATGGCTGGTGGGATTCATGGTCAGGTCAAGGGTCGAGGTTGGTCTTTGGCGAGAGGCAGGTGGGCGGTAAAGGTTGCGCCCTGGCCGACGCCGGGGCTGACAGCTGTGAGCGTTCCGCCGTGGGCCACGACGATCGCGCGTGAAATGGCCAGACCGAGCCCCAGACCGCCAAATTGGCGGGTCACGGAACTGTCGGCCTGCTCGAAGGAGTTGAAGATGCGGGACAGCACCGCCGGGTCGATTCCAATGCCCGAGTCGGTGATCTCGATCGTGATCCAGCCAGGGGCGTCGTTGAACGTCCGCAGGCGGATGTGCCCCTCGGAGGGAGTGAACTTTGCCGCATTCTTGACCAAGTTCCAGACGACCTGCTGCAGCCGGCTGGAATCGCCCTGCAGCCGGTGCTCGCTGGCCGTGAAGTGGACTTCGAGACGCAGCTTCTTCTCGGTGACATCGCCCTCGCAAACCTGCAGCGCCCGCCGGACCACGTCGTGGGCATCGACCGGTTCCACGAGGAGCTCCATCTTGCCGTGCGAGATGCGGGTGAGGTCGAGCAACTCGTCGATGAAGCGGGCTTCCATCTTCACGTTGGTGCAGATCATCTCGATGGCGTCGATCACGTCGACGGGCAGATCGCGGCGGCGGATCAGCGCTCCCGCCGCAATGAGCACCGGGGTCAGCGGGGTGCGCAGTTCATGGCTAAGGACGGCGAGGAAATGGTCCTTGGCCTGGGCAGCAGCCTCGGCCATGTCACGCGCGCGTTCGATCTCGCGCAGGGCTGCCTGCAGCTCCACCCGGCCTTCCTCCAGGGTGCGCTTGGCCGTCCGCTCCTCGGTGGCGTCGCGCAGGATCTTGACGAACCCGACGGTCTGCCCCGAGGCGTCGTGCATGGCCATGAGAAATCCGCTGCTCCAAAAGCGACTGCCGTCCTTGCGGTGGTGCCACCGCTCGTCGGTGGCGCGGCCCTCGGTCAGCGCCAGATGGCGCTCCTGCGCGGGCCGGCCGGCGGCGCGATCTTCCGGGGTGAAAATTATTTCCGCCGGCCGGCCGAGGATCTCGTTTTCCGCAAACTGGAGCAGGCGCTGAGCGCCTGTGTTCCAGGTCGTCACGTTCATGTCGAGATCGGTGGTGAAGATGGCGTATTCGCGGGCGTTCTCGATGACGAGTTGCAGCGTCTCCTTGCTTTCCCGCAGGGCCTGTTCGTCGCGCTTGCGTTCGGTGATGTCGACAAAGGTCAGTACCACCCCGCCAATGTGATCGGTCAGGGTGCGGTAAGGCAGCAGCCGGGCAAGGAACCAGCCGCGGCCCGGCTTGCCCACTTCGCGCTCGATCGGGACGAGCTTTTCCAGCACCTGCGCGGCGTCCTCTTCCAGGTCGGCGTAGTCGAGCTGGCCTTTCAAATCGCTCAGGGGCCGGCCGATGTCGGTAGGGATGAGGTTGAAGAGCGACGTGGCGGTCGGAGTGTAGCGGGCAATGCGCAGGTCGCGGTCGAGGAAGACCGTGGCGATTGCCGTCGCGTTCATCAGGTTGTGCAGGTCGCTGTTGGAATGCGCGAGTTCCTCGACCTTGCCCTTGAGCTCCTGATTGACGGTGGTCAGCTCCTCGTTGATCGATTGGAGCTCCTCCCGGCTGGTCTCCAGTTCCTCCGTAGCGGAACGCAGTTCCTCGTTGATGGCCTGCAACTCCTCGTTGCCGGCCTTGTGTTCCTCCAGGCTTACCTGGTGCTGCTCGACCATGTCGCGCATTTGGGTCTTGAGATTCTCCAGCTCGCGCTCGAGCTGCTGGGCGATCGGATCGCCCGTGGCACCCGCCGCGACGCGCGGCACCGAGGAGGGCGCCGGACGGGGCACGAAGACGATAAGAAAATAGGACGGCTCGGGTTCCCCCGCGGGAATGACGTACAGGTCAACGGCCTGGACGTTCCCGTCAGTCTCGAAGTGCAGGTCGAGCACCTCGGCCGGCAAGTTCGAACCGGAGCTGCGGTAAAGCGCGGCGCGCAGCTCGATCCGCAGCATCGGATGCACCAGCCGCATCAGATTGCGGGTGGGCTCGCCGGCGGCAAACTGCAGGTATCGGCCCGCCGTCGCGGAAAGGTGCAGGATGTCGTGCTGATCGTCGACCAGGATGGAAGGCGGGCCATACTGTTCGAAGAGACGCAGATGAATCTCGCTGAACGAAGGATTCCTCGTGGCGCCGAGTTGAAGCGCGCTCAGGGGCGCCTCCAGCGAGTGGGCCTGCGCTGCCCCCGCCGTGACGGAAGGCCGCTCCACGGCATGCTCCCGTTCGGAAAGGGCTCGTCCAAGGGTGCCGGCGCCCAGCGGAACCGGCAGCTTGACCCGGCTGAGGGGCCGCGGCCGGAAAATGCGGTGCTTCTTGTCGACCGGCGCGAAAAGCTCACGCCCGTCGCTGGCCGACTCCGACGAACCCAGAAAAAGGAGACCGTCCGGACGCAGCGCAAAGTGGAAGATATCGAGCGCCCGGCGCTGCGCATCCTGGTTCAGGTAGATAAGCAGGTTGCGGCAGGAGATGAAATCAAGGCGGGAGAAGGGTGAATCCTTCAGCAGGTCATGCAGGGCGAACAGGATCGTTTCCCGCAGCTCGCGGCGCACGCGATAGCCGCGATGCTCCTTGATGAAGAAGCGGCGCAGGCGGTCCTCATTGATGTCGGTGGCGATCGTGGTGGGATAAAGACCGTCGCGCGCGGCTTGGACCGCGTCTTCGTCGAGGTCGGTGGCAAAGATCTGGATCGCCGGTGGCGCATCGAGGGTGCGGGCGTGCTCGGTCAGCAAGATGGCTATGGTGTAGGCCTCCTCGCCGGTGGCGCAGGCCGGGCACCAGACGCGGATGACGTCGCCTGGGCCTTTCTCCCGGAACACGCTCGGGATGTGGCCGGCAAGGGCGAGAAAGGCGTCATGATCCCGAAAAAAATTGGTGACGGAGATGAGCAAATCCTGCAGGAGCGCCCCGGATTCGCCCGGCTGCGTGCGCAGGAAGGCGAGGTACTCCTGCAGCGTATCGGTGCCGTTGACCTGCATGCGGCGGGAAATGCGCCGCACAATGGTGGCCCGCTTGTAGTAGGAGAAGTCGCGCCCGGTTCGTGTCCGCAGGTAGACCAGGATGTCGCGCAGGGCCGACTCGTCCTCATCCGGCGATCGCGCTTCCGCCTGCGCCGGCGGCGGCCCTTCCTCGTGGGGCAGGCGGAGTCGCGCTTCACGGCGGACGTAGTCGAGCAGGCGCCCGGGCATCTCTTCGACCTTCAGCACCAAGTCGACCATCCCGGTCTCGATCGACGTGGTCGGCATCCCGGGGAACTCGGCCTCGGACGGGTCCTGCGCGATGGTCAGCCCGCCCCGTTCCTTGATGCGCTTGAGGCCAATGGCGCCATCCCCGTCCGCACCGGAAAAAACGATGGCGGCGGCGTGCGGGCCGTGGGTCTCGGCCAGGGTGCGGAAGAAGACGTCGACCGCCATGCGCTTGCCGAGGCTGGAGGTGAGATCGCGCAGGACCAGGCAGCCGTCCGCGGAGGCGAGGTGCTTGCCGGGCGGGATAACGTAGACGCAGTTGGGCTCCACTTTCACCCCGTCCCGCGCCTGAGCGACGGACATGGAGGTGACGCGCTGCAGCATCTCGGCGAGCGAGCTTTCGTGCTCCGGCGAGAGATGGAGCACGACCACGAAGACCATCCCCGAGTCCGCCGGCATCCGGGTAAAAAATTGGGTGAGCGCTGCGATCGATCCGGCCGAGCCGCCAAGGCCCACCAGCGGCGTCAGTTGGTAGCCGCGGGTGGGCACGATGTTGTCCAGCTCGGGCGCGTGAGTTTCTTCTGCGAAATCGGGAGAAAGCTCGCCCGAGGCGCCTACGATTGGGGTATCGTCCTGCCGGTCGGGACTGGGCGCATCCTCTGAACGGTCGAGAGGTTCGGCGGGCACCGCGGACATCTTTAAAACATAAGCGTTGGCCTTCCCGGCGCGAATCTAATCCGCCCCGACAGGCTTCTAAGCGAACCGCCTAAAAGGTCGCCAAGCGGCACCGGGCGCCTAGAACTGGAGATGCAGAAAAAATCGTTCTCCGAGCTGGGCCTCTCGCCCGAGCTGCTCAAGGCCGTGGCGCAAATGGGCTTTGAGGAAGCTTCCCACATTCAAGCGCAGGCCATTCCTGCGCTGCTTTCCGGCGCGGATGTGGTCGGGCAATCGCAAACCGGCTCGGGCAAGACAGCCGCCTTTGCCCTCCCGGCGATCGAGAAGGTGGACGTGCAGGTACGCGGGCCGCAGGTCCTGATCCTCTGCCCGACCCGCGAGCTTGCCGTGCAGGTGGCGGAGGAAGTGGCGAAGCTGGCCCACTACAAGCGCGGCGTGCGTGAAATTCCGATCTACGGCGGCCAGTCGTATGAGCGGCAACTGCGCGGGTTGCGGGAGGGCGCGCAGATCATCATCGGCACGCCCGGGCGCATCCTCGATCACCTGGAACGCCGCACCTTGACGATGGATCGCGTGAAGATGGTCATTCTGGACGAGGCCGACCGGATGCTCGACATGGGGTTCGTCGACGACATCCGCTCCATCCTGCAGCAGGCTCCGGCGGAGCGGCAGACAGTTTTCTTTTCCGCCACGGTGCCGCGGCCGATCCAGGAATTGATCCGTTCGTTCACGAAGAACCCGGTCAACGTCACCATCGAGTCGCAGGCGCTCACGCTGCCGGCCATCGACCAGGTCTACTACGAAGTCGACCGGCGCTCGAAGCTGGAGGTGCTGTGCCGGCTCATCGACGTGCAGGACATCCGCTTCAGCATCATCTTTTGCGCCACCAAGATGATGGTGGACGAGCTGACGGAGCACCTGACGGCGCGCGGCTATGCCGCCGACAAGATGCATGGCGACATGACCCAGACGATGCGCGAGCGCGTGATCGCCAAGTTCCGCAAGCGTGGCTTCGAGTTTCTCGTCGCCACCGACGTGGCGGCGCGAGGGTTGGACGTGGACGATCTTGAGGTCGTGTTCAACTACGACCTGCCGCACGATGGCGACGACTACATCCATCGCATCGGGCGGACCGGCCGCGCGGGGCGAAGCGGGCGCGCCATCACCTTCGTATCGGGGCGCGAGCTCTACAAGATGCAGAACATCATTCGCTTCACCAAGGCCAAGATCCGCCGCGAGCGGGTCCCAACGGAGGAGGAGGTTGAGGCCAAGCGCGCAAATGTATTTTACGACACGCTGCGCCAGACGCTCGAAGAAAACGCCTATGAGAGGCAGGACGCGCTCATTTCCCGCCTGCTCGACCAGGGCTTTGCGGCCACGGACATTGCCTCGGCGCTGATTCATCTTCTGACAGGCGAGGAGCCGGCTGCTGCCCCCACGCGGACAAACGACGCCCAAAGGGCCGACAAGTTCCGCCGGGAGGAACCGGCGCCACAGGAGGCCTATCGCGAGCGCAAGGACGAACGGGGCTCAGGCCGTGACCGCGGTCGTGACGACCGGCCATCGGAGCCGCGCCCCGGTGCCAGCCGCACCTCGGGCGAGACCTCGCACGAACCCGGCATGGCGCGCCTCACCCTCGGGCTCGGTCGGGAGCATGGGGTGCAGCCGGGCGACATCGTGGGCGTGATCGTGGGCCTGACCAAGCTGCCCAAGGAAGCGGTAGGCGTGATCCGCCTGCAGTCCAAGCAAGCTTTCGTCGACGTGGCAGAGGAGCATGCCGAGCTGGTCGCGACGAAGTTGAACGGCATCCAGTTCAAGGGCCGCAAGCTCTGGTGCAAGCGCGCCACCGCCAAGAAGCCGGAAGAAAAGCCACTATAGCGGCGGTCGGCTACTCATAAACAGCAACACGTCCGCAGATGCATCGGCACCGCCTTGATCCTTCGACTTCCCTGCGCACAGGACGATCCGCTGTTGTTGAATTCCCAAAGGCAGGCAGCTGTAGGTGACTCCTACAGCCGCTTCAGCTGGGTCAGCCGCTTAGGCGATTTCCGCGCGGCGGCTTGCAACCGGCGCTGCAGCAGCGCCAGCACCGCCGTCTCGACCGGCTTCAGGCTGGTGAGCGACTCACGCAGGTCCTCCGAGACCCGCTGCTTGAGCGATTCGATCGTCTTGCCCTCGAGATAGCACTGGATGATCTCGGGATGGACGTAGGCCTTGCGGCAGACCGCCGGCGTGTTGCCCAGGATCTTGGAGACGCTCTCGATGACCATGTTGACGTTGCGCCGTGCTTCCTTGTCGGTGACAACTCCCTTGAATTCCTGGAATGCGGTCGCGGCCAGCACGGTGCCGATCCACGTGCGGAAATCCTTCGCGGTGAAGTTGCTGCCCGTGATCTCACGCAGGTAGTCGTTCACGTCCTGGGAGCCGATGTGCCTCGTCTCCCCATTCTCCAGGTACGAGAACAGCACCTGCCCGGGCATTTCCTGGCAGGTGCGGATGATCTTGGCGAGCCGGGCGTCGTGCAGCTCGATCTCGTGATGCTTGCCGCTCTTGCCGCGAAAGGAAAAGGTGATGTTGCCCCGGGTCACCTCCACGTGGCGGTTCCGCATCGTGGTCAATCCATAGGAATGGTTCTCGCGGGCGTACTCGTCGTTGCCGACACGGATGACAGTGGTCTCCAGGAGCCGCACAATGGTGGCGAGGATTTTCTGCCGTGACATCCCCTGCATGCGCAGGTCCCGCTGCACGCGCCGGCGAATCCTCGACAGAGCCTGGCCGAACTTCTGCATGTGCTGGAACTTGGTTTCGTCGCGCTGCTGCCGCCAAAACGGGTGGTAACGGTACTGCTTGCGGCCTCGATCATCGCGGCCAGTGGCCTGGAGGTGGCCGCGAGCGTCGGGGCAAATCCAAACATCCTTGTAAGCCGGCGGGATGGCGAGCTTGCGGATGCGGCTGATGGTCTCCTCGTCCCTGATGCGAGCGCCCTTGGTGTCGAAGAAGACAAAGTGCTTACCCTGCAAACGACGGGTAAATCCCGCACGCTCGTCGGTGCTGTAATGCAACCCCGCCTCACGCGCTTCCTGCACGAGCGGCTCGGCGCTGGAGTCGGCGGCCATGCGCAACCGCTAGACCTTGTCCGCCGCCTGGGAGGCGACGTCGCCCACGTCCCGTTTGCGGTCCTTGGGGTCGGTATCCGAATAGAATTGGGCGGTCATCTTGACCAGGAGCGCGTCGGGCATCAGCCGGCGCATGAAAACCATCATCTTGTTCAAGCCGCCTGCCACGTAGACGCGGTCTCCGCTCATCAGTGCTTCATAACCCCCTTTGGCGACTTCCTGGGGAGGCATGACCTGCATCTTCTGGAAGGCGGTAGTATCGACAAGATTGCCCGTCTTGAAGAAATCGGTGTCGGTTGCGCCGGGACAAAGTGCCGTGACGGTGACCCCGGTGTCCTTCGTTTCTTCGGCCAGGGCCTCGGTGAACGAAAGCACGAATGCCTTGGTTGCGTGGTAAACCGCCATCTGCGGGGCGGGCATGAATCCCGCGATGGAGGCGGTGTTCAGTATCTTGCCGCTGCGCCGGGCCACCATTTCCGGCAGAAACGCCTTGGTGAGACGAACCAGCGCCTCGATGTTCACGCGGATCATCTCCACGTCGTACTCGGCGGGTTGATCGACGAACAGTCCGTGATGGCCAAGTCCTGCGTTGTTCACCAAGACATCGATCCCGATACCCTCATGTTCCAGCGCGTCGTGCAGTTGCTGCGCAGCTTCCGGCTCACGCAGGTTGGTGGCGACAAAGCGGATGGTTCCGCTGGCCTCTTTTTGCAAGTCCTGAACGGCGCTGCCCAGTTCGTCCTCGTTCCTGGCGGCCAGAATGACCGAGTAGCCGTGCCGGGCAAACTGCCGTGCCAACTCCAGACCGATGCCCTTGGAACCGCCGGTTACCAATACGTGTTGATTGGGCATAAAAGTCGAAAGGTGAAAGGCTGGAGGGAGCAGAGTCCCTCCAGCCTTCAGATCTGTTCCTAGCGGCGGCGCGAGGCGGCGCTGCTCTTCTTGCCAGTCTCCTCAGACGCATCCTCGTCTGTCTCCTCGTCGTTGCCTTTTTCGGCCTCGACGTTGATGGCCTCGGCGGCCTCGGTCAGCTTTTCATCGGTCGCCACCTCTTCCGCGAGAGTTTCCTCCAGTGTCTTGGCGGCATCTTCATAGCCGAGCAACCGGGCATACGTTTTCACGCAACCGTAACCGGCCATCTCATAATGCTCCACGCGTTGGGCAGCTGCGATGAGCATGGCGTCCTTGGCTTCAGGGGTGGCGTCCTCGCCGATGGCTTCCGACCCTTCCTCGACCAGGCCAGCCATGGCCTTGCATTTCTTTCCCGTGGGCTTTTCGTCGAGTTCCTCGAAGATCTCCTCCAGGCGCTCGGCGTGGCCCTTGGTTTCTTCCAGGTGCTCCTCGAAGCCCTGTTTCAATGTTTCATCGTTGGCGGCTTTCGCCATTTTGGGCAGCGCCTTGATGAGCTGCTGCTCGGCACTGTAGAGGTCTCTGAGTTGTTCGACGTAGACGTCGTGTAGTGTGTTGATTTTTGGCATGGGTATGTTCCTTGACCTTTCACTTGGCAGACGCAATGCCAAAGGAGGCAAACACCGCTGGTCACCCCTCGTAAAAAAGAACCTGCCTAGGGCAAACGCTTAGGCGTTGGGGTGGTCTAAACCGCGCATTTTTCGGGACAGCGCACGCGTCCCTCCTGCGATCTGCGGATACTGAGAACCTCCCAGCGAAAAAGCGGAAAATAAAACGTTGACGGACGATCCGGGATTTCTATTCTCCGAATCTCTACGAAATAGCTAGAAATTATAGAATATTAAATGAAGACGATCTATGTGACTGCGGTGGTTTGGCTTGGATTGGCATTGGGAATGAAGGCGGAGACAGCTGCGGCCAACGCGGATGACGCTCTGGTTGACGCGCTCGTGCAAGAGGGGCTGCTCAGCCACGCCCAAGCCGATCGGGTGCATGCCAAGATCGACGCGGCCGACTCGGAGACGCCGATGAGCAAGATCGCGCTTAGCAATTCGGTCAAGTCGCTGACCTTTTACGGCGACGGGCGACTGCGGTACGAGAACATCACGCAGCACAATCACTACGAATCCACGACCTTGTACGATCGCGAGCGTTACCGCCTGCGTTTCGGCTTGGACTACACCTATGCGGAAAACTTCAAGGCCGGCTTCGAACTCGAGTCGGGTACGACCAACGACTCGGCCAACCAGACCCTCGGCAGCATGTTCACCAAGGCCAGTATCAACGTCGGGAAGATTTATCTTCAGTATACGCCGACGGACTGGCTGCAGCTGGAGGCGGGCAAGTTCACCAACCCGTGGTACACGACGACCGATATTGTCTACTCCTTCGACGAGAATCCGGAAGGCGCCGCGGAGCTGTTCAATTTTCATCTGAGCGACAACCTGACAGTGGGGCTCAACGCCGTGCAGTATCTCTACATCAATTCGAACGAGAGCTCGGCCGCTCCGAACATCAATCGCGATGACGTGTTCATCCTCGGCGAGCAGGTTCCGGTCACGTGGAAGATCACGCCGAACGTCACGTTCAAGATCGCGCCGGGATTCACTGTCTACACCGGCGGCGGCAACACCAACTACGACGGCGGGGTGCCGACGAACACCAACGTGGGCGCTGCTTCCGGCGTCGGCACCACGTCCTTCGCCGCAGGAACGGCCACGGTCTACGGCGGCAACGCGAACAGCGCGGTCGATCCGGTCTTCTACAGTCCCAAGGAGGCCGACGACCTGGCGATTTTCTCCGCCCCGGGCGAGCTGAACTTCCTGGTGGCGGGCGTGCCGGTGCGACCTTATTGGGACTTTGAGTGGAATACGCTCGGCCATGAGCGTGTGCAGGACGTCTATCTCGATCCCACCGCCGGGGTGACCGCTACGGCCAAGGCGGCCAATCAGAACCTGAGCGACAACCTGGCCTGGGCTCTGGGCATCCAGGTCGGCCAGAACAAGAAACAGGGCGACTGGTCAGGCCTGGCCGAGTTCCGGCAAATTGGCCTCGGCGCGGTCGACCAGAACATCAATGGGACTGACTTCGCCGATTCCTATGCGAACCAGCAAGGCTTCAAGCTGTCGCTGGCCTACAACTTCACCGACTTCCTGACGGGAACGGCGACCTTTTACGACACGTGGGACTACAAGAGCAACCTGTACGGCGCCTTGGGCGGCGGCACAACGGGCGCGCCGACGGTGGGGACGACCCAGTACCTGGTCTCCGCCAAGTCGGTCCAGCGCCTGCAAGTCGATCTGGGCTGGAAATTCTAGGCCAGCCGCCGTCGAAGCCCGCGATCGGCGCAGGCCCGCGCCCAGCCAGGTGGCCGGCGCTCTCCGAGCGCCGGTCCGAATAGAACACGCGTCCGCGGCCGACCGTCGCTCGGAGAGCGGCGGCTACCAGCAGAGATCAACCCAATCCCGGGATGATTCCTCCTCGACGAGGAATCTTCACGAAGGAACCACCGCGCCGAAGAAGCAGCTCGAACCAAAACGAACTTCTTGGGCGCGACGCGAGGATTTGCTACAAAAACCAGCTTGTGGCGGCGATACCTCCGCCGGACCCGTTTTCCTGATGAATCATTACGTCGCGCTGGATTTAGGGGCAGAGAGCGGGCGGGTCATGCTGGGCGCGCTGGCCGACGGCCGCCTGCAACTGGAAGAGGTGCACCGGTTTCCCACCGGCGGCATCGTCATCGATGGCACCTTGCGGTGGGACGTCGTCCATCTCTTCATCGAGATCAAGGCAGGCCTGCGTCAAATCACCGCCCGCGGCATCAAGCCGGTCAGCCTGAGCACCGATTCGTGGGGCGTCGACTACGTCTATGTGCGCCCGGGCGAGCCGCTGCTCACGCTGCCCTATCACTACCGGGACGTGCGCACCGACGGGGCGTTCAAGCCCACCTTCGCGCGCGTGCCCAAGGCGGCCATCTTCGAGGAAACGGGCATCCAGTTCATGACCATCAACACGCTCTACCAACTGCTCGACGATGCGCAGCGGCGGCCGGAGGTCATGAAGCTCGCGGGGCACTTCCTGCTCATCGGCGATTATTTTAATTATCTGCTCAGCGGCGTGGCCCGGGCGGAGGAATCGATCGCGAGCACGACCCAGCTTTATAATCCGCAAATCGGCACGTGGTCGAAGCGGCTGTTGCAGGAGTTCGGGCTGCCGGAAAAGATCTTCCCCGCCGTTGTGTCGTCGGCCACGGTGCTTGGGCCCGTGCAGGGCGAGTTCGCCCGCGACTGGCCAGAGGCGAAGGTGGTCGCCACCTGCTCGCACGACACGGGAGCGGCCGTCGCGGCGGTGCCGGCGGAAGGCGAGGACTGGGCGTTTCTCAGTTCGGGCACCTGGTCGCTGCTCGGCATCGAGACGCCCCGGCCGGTGATCACGGAGGAAAGCCGCGAGGCCGGCTTCACGAACGAGGCCGGGCTGGGCGGCACGACGCGGCTGCTGAAGAACATCGTGGGCCTTTGGATTGTGCAAGAATGCCGTCGCGCCTGGGCCGCGGCCGGGGACGTGTACGCCTACGACGACCTGGCGCGCCTGGCGGCGGACGCCGAGCCGCTGGTCTCCCTCATCGATCCCGATTGGGAGGCCTTCCAGAAGCCCGACCAGATGCCGGAAAAGGTGGCCGACTATTGCGCGGGCACCGGCCAGCCCGTGCCGAAGACGCCGGGCGCGGTGGTGCGATGCGTCTACGAGAGCCTCGCGCTGCGGTATGGGCGCGTGCTGGCGCTGGCGGAAAAGGTCTCCGGTCGCCGCGTCGCCCGGCTGCACATCGTCGGCGGCGGGAGCAAGAGCGACCTATTCAACCAAATCGTGGCCGACGCGCTTGATTTGCCGGTCGTGGCGGGGCCGGTCGAGGCGACGGCCATCGGCAACGTGCTCATCCAGGCGCTGGCGCTCGGACACCTCGCCTCGCATGCGGAATTGCGCACCGTCGTGCGGCAGTCGTTTCCCGCCAAGGTCTACGAGCCGCGCTCTACCGACGCGTGGCGAAAAGCATCGGAAAAATTTATGAACCTGAGGTACAATCCGGCATGAGCCAGCGCTTCGAATTTGTCACGTATGGATGGGACGACGCCGTGTCGGGGAAACTCGACCCGCTGGCGCGGCTGGTCTACCGCTCGAACCTGCTCGGCTCCGACCAGCGGATCACCAATACCGGCGGCGGCAACACCTCGGCCAAGCTGAAGGAGCGCGATCCGCTCACCGACGAGTTGGTGGAAGTACTGTGGGTGAAGGGTTCTGGCGGCGACCTGCGGACCTCGAAGAAGGAGAATTTTTCGTCGCTTTACCAGGACAAGCTGGTCGCCTTGCAGAAGAAATATAACGCCGTTTCGCCGCGCGGCCCGAAGACCGAGATCGAGGACGCGATGGTGGGCGACTACGCGCACACCACCTTCAACCTCAACCCGCGCCCGAGCTCGATCGACACGCCGCTGCATTCCTTCGTCCCGCACGCGCACGTCGATCACACGCATCCCAATGCGGTGATTTCCGTGGCCGCCTCGCGGCATGGGCGCGAGCTGGCGAAGAAGATTTACGGCGACGACGTGATCTGGACCGAATGGCAGCGGCCGGGCTTCGACCTCGGGCTCAAGCTGCAGGAAGTCTGCGCGAAATACCCGCAGGCCCGCGGCGCCATCATGGGCCAGCATGGATTGATCAACTGGACCGCGGACGACAAGGCCTGCTACGAGCTTTCGCTCGAACTTATCGAGAAAGCGGCGCGCTACATTGCTGCGAATGACAAGGGCGAGAAGACTTTCGGCGGGCAGAAATTCCAAACGCTGCCGGAAACGCTGCGCCGCGCCACCTTTGCGCAAGTCCTGCCCTGGCTGCGCGGCCAGATCAGCGCACAGCAGCGCTGGATCGGCACGATCCAGGACGATGAGGCGGTGCTCCGCTTCGTCAACAGCGTGGACGCGCCGCGGTTGGCGGAACTGGGCACGTCGTGTCCCGACCATTTCCTGCGCACCAAGATCAAGCCGCTCTACGTCGACTGGA